>QNCM01000019.1 GCA_003644505.1 Candidatus Makaraimicrobium thalassicum
CTGGAAGAGAAGGAGAAGGAACTGGAGGAGAAGGCCGGGGAGCTGAGAGAGAAAGACGCGCTGGCCGCGAAAGCGCGGAAACAGGCGGAGAAAGAGACAGAAGAGTTGAAAGCGGAACTTAAGAAAAATGAGGTTCTGGCCGCAGGGCTTAAAAGGGATAATACTTTATTAGAGGCGAAGCTGGATAATACCATAAAAACGCGGCAGAAGGCCGTTAAAGAGCAGGCGCGGCGGCTGAACGAAAAGGAAGCGCTAATTTCTAAAGCGGAAAAAGAGGCGGAAAAGTTAAAAGGCGAACTTGAGAAGAGCAAGTCCCTGGCCGCAGGCCTCAAACAGGATAACGCCGCCCTGAAGACGGAGTCTGAAGAGTTCCGGAAAAAATTAAGATCAAAGGAAAAAGAACTTTCAAAGATTGAGCGCGATGCCGAACACGAAAGGACAGCATTGCTTGAAAGATCAGAGGAGTTAAGTCAGAATATCCTGCTCTTCCGGAAGAAGAACGAAATGTTAGAGGCGGAGATCGGGAGTGTCAAGGAAGGTTTCCGTGGGGAGAAAGCGGTATTGTATGAGCAGATGGGTACGGCTCTTACCCAGGCGGGGCTCTATAGCCGGGCAATAGAGGCTTATGTGAAATCCTTAAGTTTTGATCCCGCTAACGCGCAGGTTCATTATAACCTGGGGTTCTTGTATGAACACGCGCGGGAAGACTCGGAAAGAGCGGTTTTTCACCTGCAGAAATATTTGACATTGAACCCGCATGCGCAGAACCGGAAGGATGTTGAGTTCCTGATAGGCGTAATACAGGGAGGGTGATGGATATAGGATCTGTTCTACGAAAGATAGACTCCGTAATACCGGCGCGGATGAGATCCATTCCGGTTATTTTTGCCTCGCTTGGTCTGGGCTTACTGGTAGTAAGCGTATTTTCTTTTTTAAGGATTCACAGCCTGAATCTACAAGTTGCTCATTCAAAAGGATTACTCGGGGAGGTTCAGGCCGAAATGACCCGTGTCCAGGCTGAAAAAGAGAAGCTGGAACAGAACAGGGACAAGCTTCAGGCGGATGCGGTCTCTTACCTTGCCGGTAATAAAAAACTTCAGGATGAAAAAAGGCAGTTGCAGGAGGATCTGGAGAAAACGCAGGGGCTTATAGAAGCGGGAGCGGCTGAGATACAGGAAAAAGAGCTCGAGCTGGAAGAACTTCAAAAGAAAGCATCCAGAGGCGGGAAGAAAGGCTTGAACGGCCTGATCGAGGAGAACAAGGAAATACAGAAAGATATGGAGAGTTTAAAATATAAACTCCGGGAGGAAAGGGGATTATACCATTATAATTTAGGCGTAGCATATACACAGGCCCAACTCTATGATGAAGCGATCCAGGCTTATAAGAAATCCCTGGATTTTCAGCCCGACAGTGCCGAAGCCTGTTATAATCTGGGTCTTATATATGATACTATAAAGCATGATCCGGAGGAGGCGCTCCAGTGTTATTCCAGATATCTGCGGCTTGCGCCCGAGGCGAGTGACAGGGAAGAGGTTCTCGCCTGGATAGAAAGATTGCAGAAAGAGCTGAAAATATGGTGAAGAAATACTTTCTTATTTTTCTCGGAGTGTTTATTCTTTTCTCCTGCGTGATGGGTTCATATTTTCTCAAGACAAATCTGGATCTAAAAAGACAATTGGAGCAAAAAGGTGAGGAGTTAGAACTGCAGCTTGTAGTGGAAAAAGATAAAATAAAGAGGGACCTGGATGAGAAATACCGCGCGGATATGGTTTCTTTCCAGGCGATGCAAAAAAGAGTGGAATTACAGAAAAAGAAGTTAAAGGAGATAGAGACGAGATTGAAAAACCGGTAAACAAAAACTCCTGCATGCCCTTCGATCCTTTCCTTTGTAATCCATATGAATAAGTTTGTTTATGCCTTGATCAAGAATAAGAAAGTACCGGGCAGATTGCTGTTTACCCTTTTAGATAACCGAAGGGTATATTCTGCCGCCGGAAAAGCCGCGCGGGGGCCCCTTGCTGTGGTATGGGACACCAATGCGGTCTGCAACGCGAGATGCAGGTTTTGCGATTACTGGAGAAAGCATAATTTTGTATCCGGGAAAGAACTCTCCGCAAAGGAAAAGTTACGAATAATAAAGATGCTGGGGGAAGCCGGGGTATGTTTTTTAAGCATCTGCAGCGGAGAGCCGTTGTTATCCGGTGACCTGGGTATATTGATCCAGGAAGCGAAAAAGAGCGGTATGCTGGTTAACATATCCACCAATGGTTCCCTCTTATTTGATAAAGCGGAGATGCTTATTGATAAAGGGGTGGATTTTATAACCGTGAGTATTGACAGTCACGACCCCCGGGTACATGACAGGATCAGAGGATATGACGGCCTTTTTGAGAATGCGGAAAGGGGTCTGGAAAGGATAAGAGAGCTGCGCCGTGGGAAAACACCTCATGTGGAAGTCCGCTGTCTGATCAGCAGAATGAACGCTTATCATCTGGAGCAGTTTTTTGATTACTGGTCAGAGAAAGCGGATAGTATCGTTTTTAAGCCCATTTATGAGAACGCGGCTAACTTTTTTAGTATGCCCGGCGATATGCGGATCCGGAAAGAAGATGAAGGGAAATTCAGGAATTATTACGATATTTTTTTAAGCAAGCATAAAGATTTAAATACGCTTTATCACAGGGAGATCCCGGATTTTTTCTTTGATAAGGAACGTTTGAAGAAGCGGTATTCATGTTTCGCGGGAAGTTTTTTCGGGCACATAGATTTTGAAGGTAATCTTTATCCCTGCAGGGAAATGGACGTTCCCCGCGGGGATAAAAGCCTGGGGAATTTAAAGGAGACCGCTTTTCTGGATTTATGGAATTCGGAAAAAGCGGGGAAAACGCGTGATTTTCTAAAAACCGGGCCCAGATGCGACTGCTGGATGGATAAATTCATTTTCAATAATTATATCCAGAAATTTTTTTATTTCGTTAAATACCGATGATACCCCGCAGAAAACCCAGATTCTACAAAGGTGAATTAAAGGATATCTTAAGATCGATCCTCTCAGGAAAATTCCTGGACGGAGAGCATATAGAACGCTTCAGGAAGGAGTTCGCGGATTATATCGGCACCGGCTACGCTATTCCTGCATGTTCGGGCCGTAATGCCATGGAGCTGATCCTGGAGGGTTTAAATTTAAACAAAGGCGATGAGATAATCCTGCCGGCTTATACCTTAAAGGACCTGGTCCGTTTAATCCAGGAAAAAGGGTTGGTTGTCAGACTGGCAGACATAGAAGAAGATACCTTTAATGTTGATCCCGCTGCGATCGAGAAAAAGATAACCGAAAGAACAAAGGTTGTCATGGTGACCCATTTATTCGGCCTGCCGTGTAACATTGAAGAGATAACCGGCATTGCTGAAAGGCATAATGTTGATGTAATAGAAGATTGCACTCACGCTTTAGGGGCCGTATATAAAGGTAAGAGGGTCGGTTCTTTCGGCAGGGCCGGCTTTTTCAGTTTTGAAGCCACCAAACCGGTGAATACGTTCGGAGGGGGTATGGTGGTCACTAATGATGGGGGTATCGCCTCTACCGCGGAAAGTGTTGTGAAAGGCTACCCTTTTGACCGCGGGAGCGTTCTGACCAAAACAGGTTACGCATATCTGGAGCGTCTGATGGTCGCCACACAGCTCTTCTCTTTACTGAATTTATGTTTCGTATTCGGATTTACCGGAAAGATCTTAAGTAAGCTTTATTTATTCCTGCATTCCCGGGCGCGCGCCCGGTATACCCGTTTTACCAACCTTCAGGCTTTTCTGGGGATACGGCAGTTGTCGGATCTGGACGAGAGGAACGAAGGCCGGAACAGGACGGCATTAAAGCTTACAGAGAGGTTAAATTCAGATCCGGATACCGGCTTCCTGCCCCAGGGATACGGAGAGGGACGGATATTTTATTTTTATGTGATCAGAGCCGTCATCAGGGGAGAACTTGAGAGGATAAGAAAGCGGATGTTATTGAGAGGCGTGGATGTGGGGATAAAAGAGGAAATAACGGACGATTGCTCTTTGATCGCGGATGGCGTAGATCATTACCCCGTTGTAAAAAATGTGTTTGGCTCGGCTGTTCAGCTGCCTGTGTATGACGGGTTAAGGGATAAAGATCTGGATTTTATCGTGAAAGCGCTTAAAAGAAGTTTAAAATGATAAAAAGAAAAGGTCGACCATAATAAATGTTAAGAAAGAAGAGGACCGAGAGATGATATATCCGGAGGTTTTTCTGAAATATAGACGGAGTGTTAAAGGTGCGGTTTAAAAATTTGCTGGTTCGTGTTATTACTTTCTTACCTTTGGTTTTACTGGCATATGGCCTGGCCAATGTCACTTATAACATCTACAAGATAAGAAGGATCGATTACGACGGGATCTATTCAGAGTTGAATGATTATTTAGAGTCTGATAGAGGAGAGCTCTCTCTTAAGCCGGACAACGATAAGATACAGATCGAATATAACTACAGGATCCAGGACGGTCCATATAAACCGCGGCGGATAGAAGTGGATTTTGCTCCTTCCCCGGACGATTATGTAATTTATGTTTATGGAAGTTCTCCCGTAGTTTCCAGATTACTTTTTTCTTCAGAGAAGTCCCTGTTCCCTTTTCTTTTGCAGTCAAGATTAAATCTGGATAAAAAAGGAACAATTGATGTGTATAATTTCGGCGTGGAGTCATTTGACTCTTTTGACCTTGAAAAACTGATAAAGGCCACCGTTAAATTCAGAAAGCCGGACTTAATGATATACTATGAAGGCCATATGGATTATGAGGCAGCTTATCTGACCGGCATAAAGAGG
Organism: Candidatus Makaraimicrobium thalassicum; assembly: GCA_003644505.1. GTDB lineage: Bacteria > Omnitrophota > Gorgyraeia > Tantalellales > Tantalellaceae > Makaraimicrobium > Makaraimicrobium thalassicum. The sequence continues at coordinate 4,848 of QNCM01000019.1, forward strand.
GAGTTTTATTTTTTGAGAGGGAATTTTTTCAGATATTTGTTCGGAGTAGCTTCTTTTAAAAAGGAAAAAGCTGGTTCACTGGAAAAGATCGCGGAAATCGGGGACTGGATTATCCGTTCTACAGTAGAGCCGAATCTGCTGAATTTTCTGCAAAAGTTCGGGCTGGTAAGTATTCCGCCGGATCCATTTACCGGATATAACAGGCTGATCGAGCGTTATTATGAAAGGAATATCAAAGAGATCATCGGTTTTTGCGGCCAGCAGGATCTGCCTGTAATTTTTGTAACCCCGATAGCTAATCTAAAGGTAAAGCCCTTCGGAGTTTACGGGATAACCCAGAAATATTACCTGCTCGGTTTAAAAGAGAGGGATTATCGCAAAACGATCACGTATTTGAACAAGGCAAGGGACAGCGAAATTTTTACGTGTGATCTGAGGGCAAAATCAGGACTGAACGATTTTTTAAGAGGGCTGGATAGTGAAGACGTATATGTTCTGGACCTGGAAACCAGGCTGATGGATGAAAAGTTCGGTTTTGATTATGAATATTTTTATGACATCGGGCATATGAAGCCAGGTCTGCACAGGATAATAGCGGCCTATTTGTCCGACTTCATAGAGGAGCATATTGAGTTTTAGGAAGTTCGCTTCCCGCAGTTCCGATCCCGCATCGGAACCGGTTCCCGATGCGGGATCGGAAAATAAAAGTGTACGATCCCTTAAATATGACAAAAAAGATAACTAATTTTATAGCCGGTATTTTCAGCATAACGGTCAGTATAACAGTAACTTTATTGTTGCTCGAATGTCTGGCGAGATCATGCTATCCTTTAATAAGGAATTATGATACGGAGATGTGGAGATACGCGGTTTCGGGGAAGGTATCCACGAAGAATAACGGATATTTTCATATGAATAAACCGAATGCCTGTTTCAGGGATCTATACGGCGTGGAAGTCAGGATAAATTCAAAAGGATTGAGGGATCACGAATACAGCTATTCCAAGCCCCCGGATACTTACAGGATATTAGTACTGGGGGATTCCATAACTTTCGGCTGGGGTGTGCCTTTTGAGGAAACTTACTCCAAATGTCTGGAGAGGAAGCTGAACAGGGACTCTTCCGGGATAAAATATCAGGTCATAAACACGGGAGTGGGAAATTATTCAACGCGCAGCGAGGTGGATTTTTTGAAGAAAGAAGGCCTGAAATACGACCCGGACATGATAATCCTGGGTTATTTTGTGAATGACGCTGAAAGGATCACTCCTGCCGGAAATTATTTTTTGAACAGGCACTCATATCTTTATGTGTATCTCTGGTCGAAATTCAACGCCGTAAAAGCAAGATTTTCCCCGGGAAAAGATTATTCGGATTATTACCTTTCACTTTACAGCAAGGGCAGTAAGACCAGGAAAGCGTTCGAAGATGCCGTATCAGAGCTGATCTCACTGGCGGAAGAAGAAAAGATACCTTTACTGGTTGTCCTGATCCCTGATCTGCACGATCTTAAAAGCTATCCATTCGAGGATATTCATGATCACGTAAAAGGTTTATTTGAGGATTTCACGGTGGTGGATCTGCTCTCTTATTTTGATGAAAACATAGAGTCCCGTTCATACTGGGTTTCCAGCGAAGATGCTCATCATAATAACAGGGCTCACGGGATAATCGCGGACGGTATATATCCCGCGGTCGCCGGTCTAACAAAATAAAGGCTTATCAGGTATGAACGATAGTTGCGCGGTTCTCTTTTCAGGCGGGTATGACTCTACGCTGGCAGCCGCTCTGGCCGCGGAGAGATTCAGGCGGGTTTACCTGGTCACTTATAAGCGGCTGGGTATATTCAAAACTGACAGGGTTTCTGTGGCGGCCGGAAGGCTTAAAGAAGTTTACCCTGATGTCCGGTTCGAAAGCAGCCTCATAGGAATAGACAAATTCTATAAAGAGATATGTTACGAGAATTATCCGGCCAATGTCATCAAATTCGGGTTCATGGTCCTGACTTTCTGCGGACTTTGCAAATTAGCGATGCACTGGAGGACAATGATCTTCTGTATGGAAAATGAAGTCAGTAATGTTTACGACGGGGCTGTCGCGGGATCAAAGGTATTTCCCGGCCAGAATAAGGACATAATGCTGGATCGAATGAAGAGGCTTTACCTCAGTTATGGGATAAATTATTCAACCCCGGTCTATAACAACAGGAAAGGGGATACAAAACAGGAAATTCACAAAAGAGACTTGCTGTATTCGGACAGAGAAGAAGGTAAGGAGAAAACACCGCCCCGCTCGCAGCCTGTTTGTATCGATAATCTCTTATTCAGCAGATTCGTGGATTATTACCTGGGTATTCATACGTGGGAGGAATATGTGGATGGGCTTTCCCGGTTTTATGCCGCGAAAATGGATTATATAAAAGAGAGAATGAAGACATGACCCCGGTTAAGATAATACTTTCGCTGTTTTTGCTGTATATCTCGTATCACCTGATCTCCGCGTTATTATTAAGCGGACACAGGAGAGAAAGGATACTCCGGATCGTTAACCTTTTTCCGGTCGTTAACCTGAGCGAGATCAGAGCCCGCGCGCGGATCGCGGGTTCGATCATCATATGTTTTTTTCTTTTGTTCCTCCCCCATGTTTTGAGGGAATTTTTCGCCTTTATACTGCATTTTATGTTAAACAGCTTCGCCGCAAAGGTGAAACTCCTGTTCCGGTGGATAAACCTGCTTTTCAGTTTTGTCGTATTATTCTTCGCCTATTTTTTGCTTATGCCTTTGACTATCCTTATAAGGCTTCCTTTAAGGTTTCGTTTTCCGGGGGCAGGAAAGGGATGTTCCCCTCCCGGCGGGGAAAAGGTAGGGTTCGATAATATATTCAGGATGTTTTAGACCATGAATCTTCTGATAGTTTCTTTCGGGACGCGGTTTTCCGGGGCATGTTTGATGACGGACGGCAGGGTTATGAGCCATAAAACGGAGAACGCGGATCCTGCGGCTTTTCCCGGCTATGCCGTTGAATACGTTTTATCGCAGGCTGAACTGGATATCAGCGAGGTTGATCACGTCGCGTTCCTTGGAAAGCCGCTTTCATACTTTGAAAGATTGATCGATCGCCATACGCGCCTTTTCCCTTTTTCTTTTCCCGCGTTCTTTTCCGATTTCAGGGATTTTTTTATTAAAAAATTAAAGGTAAAGAGCTCAATAAAGGAAAACCTTGATTTCAGTAAAGATATATATTACGTGGAATTAGCGGATGCGGTCGCCTATGCGGCGGCCGGGGAATATTCTTCCGAGGAAATGATCATAGCTGTTTTTTTATCGGACTGTTTGAGTTTAAGGACAGGCGGATGCTACAGAAAAAAAGGTGACGGCCTCTTTCTGCTCAAAGAGCTGGTCTGGTCTGATTCTCTTTCCATCCGGCGCGGACTGGAAATGGAAGGATCTGATCCCGGAGAGGCGGAGAAGGGATTGAGGGGATTAATGTCCTGTGCAGAGAACCCTTCAGACGACAGGGCCGTGCTGGTGAGCGACTGCCGCTTTTTTTCTGATCTGGAAGTAAAACTTCAGAGAGAACTAAAAGATTTGTCTTTCAGGTTTTTAGATTATAATGAGATCATGGAATATGCGGGCCGGTATGTTTTCGCGGGGATTGGAGAGTGATGGAGAAAAATAAGAATATCCTGCTGGAACTCTGGGATTTCATGCGCGTCAGAAAAAAGTGGTGGCTTTTGCCCAGTCTGGTTATTATGTTTTTGATCGGCCTGCTGATAATCATCGGGCAGACTACGGCCCTTTCGCCTTTTATATATGTCCTATTTTAGTGTTATTGTGGTCATGTCTGAGACCATCTGCGCCGAGTATGATTAAAACGCGAAGATTTCATATTGCCGCTGTTGCCCTTATTATAGTTTTAGGGGTACTTGTATACGGGAATTCCCTGAATAATGATTTTGTGTATGACGATGACCTGGTGGTGAAGGACAGGGGTTTCCTGTCTTCCTGGTCCAATGTTCGCCATTTTTTTGATAAGAGTTATTTTTTTGGTTCAGGCGAACTCAGCTACAGGCCGGTTATTACTCTCACTTATTTTATTGATTACAGTTTATGGGGAACAGATCCCTTCGGCTATCATTTAACAAACCTTGTTCTCCATGTTTTTAACGGGATCCTGCTGTATTTTTCCCTTCTTTACGCTATTCCTTATATAGCCGGGGATCGAAATAATGTGCTGCCGCTGCTGGCAAGTCTGTTTTTCATTTCCCATCCTGTTCAGACAGAGGCCGTCGATTCGGTCGCTTTCAGGCCGGAGCTCTTGTACACAACTTTTATTCTGCTTTCGCTTTTTTTATATTTCAAGGCGTCATCTCTGTCGGGGATAAAAAGAAGGTGCGTCTATTTTCTTTCCCTGATCGGTTATTTCCTGTCTTTGTTGTCTAAAGAGGCGGCCCTGATCGTTATCCCGCTTATCTTAATGATGGATATTGTCATGCATTTCAAGAAGAGATTGGGCAGCACTCTGGTTGATATTTTCAGGAAGAGAGTGATGATTTATGGGGGGTTCGCACTGGTCAGCGCGCTTTATGGATTTATCCGTTTTTCCTGGATGGCTGCTCCGGCTGCCGGCCATAAAATGGTGTCTCTGGAGACTATTTTCAATCATGATATCTGGTCCCGTTTAATGACTTCCGTTTATGTTTTTGCGCGGTATCTCAAGCTGCTTATTTTCCCGCTTGATCTTACATCCGAGTATGTGATCGATCTGTCAGGCTCTATTTTCGAGCCTCTTGTTCTATCTTCTCTGTTCATCCTGGCCGGGGTGCTGGTCCTGATCTTATACGGTTTCAGGGATTTTCGTCTGTTGAGCTTTTCCGGATTGTGGTTCTTTATATCGCTGATGCCGGCCTCTAATTTAATTCCCCTGCACCACGTTATGGCTGAGCGGTATCTTTATTTGCCCTCAATAGGGTTTTGCCTTTTTCTGGCGGCAGCGGGCGTAAAACTGTCTCATTTCTTGAATAAAAGAAATTTTAAACCGGCGAATAAAATATTAGGGGCCATGGCGGTTTTGGTCCTTTGTCTGTATTCCTTCAGGACGATAACGCAGAATAAGATGTGGAGTAGCGAGAAGGCCTTCTGGACCACAATTATAAATAAGCCCGGGCCCCATACAGCAAGGTCTTATACCAATCTGGGGATAGTTTGGCTGGAGGAGGGCCGGCTGGAGAGGGCCATAAAAAACTTTGATCAGGCGCTTAAAGTAAACCCTTCGTATATTCAGGCATATAACAATCTGGGACTGGTGTATTACAAGAGGGCTGATTATGGCATGGCCATTGAGAATTATCGGAAGATACTTGATAGAGGGGCCTATTTAACGGATTTTGATTTCATTAAGGTTTATTCCAATTTAGGTGTGACTTATTTGATGAAAAACATGCCTGATAAAGCCATTGAGTATTACCGGAAGGCACTGGAATTGAATCCTTACCTGGCAGAGGTTTATTTCAACATGGGAAGGGCGTATCTGGCAAAAGATATGACCGGCAAAGCCGTTGAATATTACCGGAAGTCTCTGGAGTTGAACCCCGATCTTGTTAAACCTTATTATGCCCTGGGGATGGTTTTTCTGGAAAAAGGTCTGTATGAAAAGGCCATAGAGCAGTTCGAAAGATCCGTGCGGCTGTCTTCTGACTTCGCCCCCGGCTATTACGGATTGTCTCTGGGGTATTACCATCTCAGGGATCATATTATGGCCCGTAAATATCTTAATGAATGTGAGAGGTTAGGCCTTGATGTTCCTGAGGGTTTTATACATAATTTATATAGTTTAGAAGTTGAAAAAGCTGGTAAAATGAAGAAACTGTTACCCAAACACAAGTGATCCTGGCATGAACATCAAATTATTAAGATTTATAGATAAATGGGCAGGGTTGCCTCTCTGCTTCCTTTTTACTATTACTGATAAAATTCTTAGTTTTTTTTCCTTTATATCCTCCAAAGACACAGACCGTCGCGCGCCCGGGAAGATATTGTTTATCGGATTAGCGGAGATGGGAAGCATCGTTCTGGCGTATCCGCTTATAAAGAAGGCGCGGGATACTTATCCGGAAGCGGAAGTGTTCTTTCTTACCTTTAGCAGAAATAATCCCGTGTTCGGTGTTTTGGATATGATCCCCCAAAGAAATGTCCTGAGCGTAAGGGAAGAGTCTGTTTTTCTGGCCGTCCTCGATGGTCTAAAAGCCCTTTTCAGGTTCAGGAAAGAAAAGATAGATACGGTGTTCGATCTGGAATTCTTTTCCCGGTCCACTTCCGTGATCTCCTATTTAACGGGAGCCCGCAGGAGGATAGGGTTTTACGGGTACAATATGGATGGGTTGTACAGAGGAGGGCTCCTTACTCACAGGATCCAGTATAATCCTTTATTGCATGTCAGCAGGTCCTTCCTGTCCCTGTGGCAGGCCGCGAAATCCCGGGAAAAGTCGTCGCCGGACCTGGAAGAAAGGATATCTGACGAGGAAACCGCGCTGCCGCTCATTTCTCCGCCCGAAGATACGGAACGCATAAAGGACAGGCTGAATTTATCGGGGATAACGGGGGAAGACAGGATGATCCTCGTACATCCGGGCGAAGGAAGTTTATCCGTGAGGGAATGGCCTGTGGAGAATTTCATCTTTTTGTGCAGGGATATACTGGCTGATAAGCGCAATTATATTGTTCTTATCGGCAATAAAGGAGCCAGGGAAAAAGCGGATCTGATATGCGGGGCAGTGGGCGGCAAGAGATGCCTGAATTTAACGGATAAAACAAGTTTAACGGAAATATTCTCTCTTTTTTATGTATCTACAGCCCTTGTGGCCAGTGACTGCGGCCTTGTCCATCTGGCCTCTTTGACACCTTTGAAGAAATTTGTCCTGTTCGGCCCGGAAAGCCCGAAGGTTTTCGGCCCGATTGATCGTAACTCCCGTGTAATATATTCCGCCCTGCCCTGTTCACCCTGCCTGTCCGTCTTTAACCGCAGAAGGTCGTCCTGCCGGAACGCGAAATGCCTGAAGATGATCAAGCCGGAGTACCTGAGTAACCTCATAAAGGACAGTATTCGCGGCCAAAAGTAAGTATTGTATTTAGATCCTGTCGGTGAATTTATCCGATAACATCCGCATCAACGAAAAGTATTCTTTCATTTTGCTGTAAATAATCCGGGCTACTTCTTCTTTATAAGTATGTGAAGTATCGTTTCTCCTGTCGGTCATTTCCAGGCAGGCTGTAGTATCTTCTTCATTTAAGAATCCTAAAGAAAAAATTTCCTTGAAACAGGCTTTGGGAGAATTGCGGATCAGTCCTTCTTTTTCCTTAAGATATTCTTTTAAAAATTTCCATAAAGCCTCAAAGGTATATTCAAAACGCTGGATAGTGGCGTCTCTTACGATAGTTGAGGAGGGCTGCTTCAGGATAAATTGGAGCGTTTCAAGGGATCTTAAAACGTCGTTATATCTCAATTTTAATCTTTCCATACAACGGCCTCCTTCAAAGCTTCTTTTTTAAAATCAGGCGAGGTTTCCAGAAGATTTACTATTTCTACTTTATATGGAATATTCAGGAGTTCTATTTTCTCCCTCAAAAGAGCTATTCTTTTCGTATCAATTTTTCCGTAAGGTATAATTCCTATATCCGCGTCGGACGCGGCATAATTATCCTTTCTCGCCCGTGAACCGAAAAGAACTATCTTTACTTCATCTTCCCTGAAAAAATCTACTACTGTTCGCTTTAGTTTTTTTTCAGCTTCCATCCATTTTCTCTTTCCCATTGCCAGCCGCCCGTTTAATTCTGCCTGATTTTCGCATTGTATCTTTTTCCACAAAAGTATTTTAGCATATCAGGGCGAGGGATACAACTGGCTCAAGTTATTTCATAGTAAGCGTTTGTGCTTCAGATCTATCGGGCTAAAGCGTATTCAGCCAATCTTGAAAGTACAGGATCCTGTCTTTTTGCGCGGGGTCAAATAAAAAGGGTTCTACGTCTCTGGCGAGTATCTTGAAATCCAGATTTTCTGATTTCTTTTTTAATCTGGCGATGAGTTCTTTCATTGAACCGATGTTTAACCGGATTTTCAAGAATTCAAAATCCGGTTCCGTTTTTGGCATCAGATAGACTACATCAAAGAAATCTCTTCCTTTTTCTTTTTTTCTCGTAAGAATTGCGCACAATTTTTGTGACAAAAGCAGATTTACAGGTGTTACGTTCAAATAGCGGAACAAACCGAATTTATTCAGGAGATATTTACCGGGAGTATAATCGAATTTTTGAGGTTCGGCATCAAGTTGTATGAGGATTTTTTCTCTTTTCTGTCCGGATAGTTCATTTTGGAAAAGTATCCCCGGAAATCTTATATAACAATGGAAGGCGTTTTTAAGCACGTTTTTTATTTCTACGTTATAACCGTCGAGTTCTAATTGAGTTTTTATTATGTCGGATATTTTTTTGAAATCCGATCCGGTAAGGCCGAGATTATCGAAATCAATATCTTCAGAAAATCTCACACTGTTGTGTATTATCCTGATCGCGGTACCGCCCAGGAATACGAGTTTCCTGCCATATTTTGTCGAATAGAGTATATCAAGAATTTTGTACTGCAGATATTCTTTCAGTATATTCTCTTTGAATACCCGTAATTTATCAGGATAGTAGGAAAGTACATCATTAAAATTTAACATTCAACACCTTCAATAATTTGTTTAAGGATTCAGATAGACGGTTATGCGAGAAAAGCTTCAAGTAGTTTCTCAATCGCGAGGGATTCAGTATTTTTCTCATCTCTTCGTGGTTAAATCTAAGTTCATTGAAAGCTGCTTCATTATCCAGATGTGGATTTAAATATAAATAATCAAGTAATGTTTTAGCCGGGTCGGAGATGAAAAAGGCATGCATACTTTCAGTGTTTACGGTATATCCCCAGAAAAGCCGCTTCTGTATCGATCTGTAGTTGAAATCGGAAATATTCGTTTTAATATTTCTGGTTTTTCTTGAAGTAACGCTGGTTATCTGGAAAACGGCTTCGGGGATGAGCTCATAATATGAAAGCGCTGATTCGAGTCCGATATACGAGGGCGCATAGATTTTATTTGCGATCATCCTGAGCATAACGTCGCTTATATCGGCATCAGTGAAGATATAATAATTGTTAGTGAGTTTTTGTATATATCCTTTTTTTTGCCATTCATACAACCTGCGACGATCGATATGACCGAAAAGGTTAATTATATTTCGAATATCAATAAGATCGTTGCTTTTTAATTTTGATTTAAGTTCCAGGAACTTCATTTCGTTTCCGATATTAGTTATTTTTAACTAAATATAGCATTAAAAACAGTCAATGTCAAGTGTTCTCAAAAAATAATTAGTGCTGTGTGTCCCGTTCGGGCATGTCCCCGGAATTGCCCCGGAATTGCCTTCTGTCCTGCTCGCCCTGCCTGTCTGTTTTTAACCGCAGAAGGTCATCATGCCGGGACGCAAAATGCCGTGCCTGGCACCATTCCAATCCCGCATCGGAAATTACCGATCCTAGTTCCGATGCGGGACCGGAAGTAGCGAAACTAGTCCCGACTTACCAAATACCCCCTTTTTTGCCTTCTGGTGCCACGTACCGGGGAAATTTTGCTAAAATTTGCCAAAACCAAAAGGATAGTGTATACTTGATTATAGCGAAACGAAAGTAAGCTTGAACGATAGTGCCACGCACCTGAGTGAATCAGGGAGGTGTGAGATGCCAAGAGCGCCGAGAATACATATCGAAGAAGGCTTATACCTCATAACAACACGGGGAGACCACGGCGGCAAGCTGTTTAAGGACGATGCGGACCGGTATCAGTATCTCGACCTGCTGGCGAAATACCGGGAGCAATACCGGTTCAAGGCCTTCTCCTATGTCTTAATGCCCGCTTTTGTGCATCTTTTGATCGAACTGGCCGGGCACACGACCATTTCCGAGATCATGCACGTCATTGACTCTACCTATACCAAATATTTCAACGGCCGGTACGAAAGACACGGCCATCTTTTTCAGGAGAGATTCCGGGCAGTGGTGGTTGAAAAAGAGCCGCATCTGGCGGAACTTACAAGATATATCCACCTGGTCCCGGTAAAAGCCGGTCCGGTGGACAGGCCCGAGGATTATGAATGGACAAGCTGCCGGTATTATCTTGAGAAGGCCGGAAAAGACCCCCTGGAAGTGAGCGATGCCGCGAAAGAGGTTTTAAAGCGCTTTTCTTCTGATCCGGATGAGCAGGTGAAGCTGTACCGGGAGTTCCTGGGATCCCTGGGAGACGACAAATTCAAGCTTCTGGGGCGAAAACTGCAGAGGACATCAGTGTTCGGTTCAAAGGCCTTTGTGGAAGAAGTGAAAAAGGAGGCCGCTGAGGAGGCCCTGAAAGAGAAAGAAGAAGAGGATAAGGCATGGGTAGCGAGCCGCGCTCACAAGGTTTTTATCCTGGCAGGGGGCCTGGCAGTCATAATTTTAAGTATAGCCGCTATCTACGCTTATCGAAAAAACCTGGGTCTGGAGAACCTGCTGCAGAAAAAAGAGGCTGAGTTCGGGGAGAAGTTGAGCGTAGAGCAGACAAAACTGAGAAGGGATCTTGAAGAGAAATACAAGGCGGATATGGTTTCCTATAAGGCAGCGGTGAAAAGGCTTGAGATCGAGAAGAAGAGGGCAGAGAACAGGTGAGAAAGATGAAGAACAACCAGGCTGGACATAATAAGAGGAATAAAACAGGGTTGATACTCGGACTCGCCCTGCTGGGAGTGGGCATTGCCGCACTGATAATAGCCGAGAGTTATACCTTTGTCCAGACAGACTGGACAGGAGGCGCGAGCACTGCTACCGCTGTTGATCCGGCGAATCGGACAGGCTGGGACAGATATTCTTCAAAAGATACTTACATAGATACCTCTGATGCGGGCAAGGTGATCCTTTCTTATGAGTCAAGCTCAGCTTTGGAGACAACCGATACTGATTTTAACGCCGGGACTCACGACCATACTGAGGTGACAGGCACAGGTGCCGCCGCGTCAGTAGGCGTGACAGCGACAACGAATGATGTTTTCAGGCCCGCTTTGGGTCAGTGGGGCTCACCGCGTCAGATACCTTACGGCATAGGTGAAGGAGCGGCTTTGTGTTATCCCGGCAGCGGGAATTATGTCTATGCCATGCACGGTGATCAGACAAGAGATTTCATGAGATATGACAAGGTGAACAAAAGATGGGATCCCATAGCGCCCACGCCTAAATCAGTATACTGGGGAGGGGCTCTGGCGTACCCGGGAAGCGGCGATTATATTTACGCTTTAAGGGGAAGGAGCAAGGATTTCTGGAGATATTCCATCACAAACGATACCTGGGAGTCTCTGGCTGACACCCTTGACGTCATCGGCCCGGGAGGCAGTCTGGTAGCAGTGGATGCGGACAGCCTGTACGTGACTTGCGGCTGCGACAAGACCACCTTCTGGAGATATGATATCTCCGCAGACACCTGGGAGATAAAAAGTTCCGCTCCCGGCAGTGTGTATTACGGCGGCAGTCTGGCTTATCCGGGAGGAAGTTATATCTATCTTTTAAGAGGGGATGACAGAGATGATTTGTACAGGTATACGATAGCCTCAAATGTCTGGAGCGCGATGACTGATGTCCCGGCTAACGTGTATGCAGGAGGCGCGTTATGCAATTCAGGCACAGGCAGTGATTACCTCTATGCCACGATCGGCAACTACAGGACGGATTTCCTCAGGTATTCCATAAGCGGGAATTCATGGTCAAGATGTTATGAATTCCCTTCTTCTGTAAGAGAAGGCGCGAGTTTAACATATGCCGCCGGAACGCCGAATAAGATATATGCCTGGGGCGGCTCTCGCCAGACTTATCCGGAACTGCTGGAGTATGACCTGTCCACCGGAAGGTGGAACAAATTCGCCAATCCCCATGGTGATAACGGAAGTGACGCCAGGGGCACGGTCCGGACCGGCATCCAGGTAGGAAATTATATATACGCCCTCAGTTATTATGAAAATGTCTTTTATAGATTTTCTTTTGCCACTGAGCAGTGGGAAAGGCTGGCGGACAGGCCCGTGGACGGGGAGAGGGGAAGCAAAGGGGACCAGTTGTGTTATACCGGAGGCGATTATATCTACTGGCTGAAGGCGTATCATTCAGGGGATTTTTTCCGTTACTCTATAAGCGGAGATTCCTGGACAACGCTTGCTCATCCGCCTACTACTTCAGGGACAGATTTTGACGGTGCCAGCCTTGTATATCCGGGTTCCGGGAATACTATCTATCTGGTCCAGGCGACCAACACAAGCGGGTTTTATTCTTATGATACAGGCAGCAATACCTGGACCACGTTAGCCTCCACTCCCGCGGCGATACATAGTTATCACGGAACTCGGCTTATAACTGATACTGATACCTACATATATGTCACAAGGGGATATGGCCACACAGAATTTTATAAATACACCGTATCCTCAGGCACATGGGGCACGCTGGCAAGTTTTTCCCGGACAGCACGTGACTTTCCTTCCTGGTATCAGGGGTCTCAGGACGCTTTGATGTACGCGGATGGTGATTATCTTTATTATAACCGGGGATACAAGTACCAGTACCAGAACTATGGCGGTGAAAAATATTCCATTTCCGGCAATACCTGGAGTGACTGGGATTATACTTACGGGGGCCAGTATTCTCAGTATTTCTATCAAGCCTGCCTCCACCCTGAAAATAGCGATTATATCTATAAGGCCGGGGGAGGGGGCACCTATTTTGCCCGGTACAGCGTATCAGGTGATACCTGGACACCCCTGGCGAGTCTGCCATATTATTTGAATCACCTTCAGCTCTTTTTATATGACCCTGACAGTGTCGTGGACAGTGGAGACGAGATCATCTATGCCATAACCGAGTGGAATCAGCCTCTGGTCATGCTCAAGTATGTGGTGGCAACGGATACATGGGAAGATCCCTGTGTCGGCACCAGCAACTATTACAGAAATACGGTCGGGCCGGGCGGGGACGGCGTGAGAGTGGGCGATTATGTCTATTATATGCTGGGCTATAGCTCAAGGAACTTCTACCGCTATTCCATAGCGGACAATGTCTGGCAGACCATGGCTTATACCCCGGCTGCTGTCGATTCAGGAGGGCATCTCGCGTATCCTGGGAGCGGTGATCTTATCTATGCCGTCAGGGGGAACAATTCAAAGGAATTCTGGAAGTATTCCATCTCGAACAACAGCTGGGATGATACCAGCCTGGCGGATACGCTGGATACGGTAGAGTATGGAGCGGCAATGTCAGCTCCCGGAGACGGCAATATCTATCTGCTGCGGGGACAGGAGAGAACCACTTTCTGGAAGTACATGATCGCCGGTAACGAGTGGACCACTCTGAATAACGCGCCTGGCGCTGCTAACTGGGGAACAAGCCTGCTCGCTCATCCTGACCACGCCGGCATTATTTACTGTATATTCGGGAATAACGACGATATGGCCACTTATAATATAGCGTCCAACAGCTGGGCATGGCTGGCAGCAACAGGCGAGAATTTCCGCTACGGAGCTTCTCTGTGTTACGCGGGTGAGAGTGATACTATCTACGCCTCAAGAGGGTATGGCGACAAAAAGTTGTATAAATATTCGGTCTCCGGTGATTCGTGGACAGGATTAAAAGACATCCCCAGAAGGATCTCATTTGGCGCTGACCTGTTATGGCTGGGCCCGAATTACTCCGATTTCATGCTTGCCTCTTCCGGGGCCCAGTATGGCGACAGGACGGATGACTTTTTTAAATATTCCATCTCCCAGGATCGGTGGGCATGCGCGAGCGGAGACGGTTTCAGCGGGGATTATAGTGAGTGGTTTTTCGGCGGTTATGATAATACCCAGATCGAGGCTGTGGATCTGGGAGATCAGCACTATATATACGCTATGGGTGGATACCATCGCAATCCTGACCAGGAGCGCTTCTGGAGATATGACGCGGACGCGGATTCCTGGGCGCAGATGACAAACGCTCCTGCTCGATTCGGTTCGGGAGGCGCATGTTTATGCTATCCCGGCAAAGGAGACAACATCTACGGCCTCCGGGGATATAACAACCTGGATTTTTATAAGTATTCCATCTCAGGTAACGGCTGGCAGTCTCTCGCCAGTTTCCCGAGTTCTGACAGGAATGTCGCTTATGGATCAGCTCTTGTTTACTCGGATTATGAAGGTGAGTATTTATACGCCTTAAGAGGGTATGACCGGACCGATTTTTACCGTTACTCTATTGCCGGCGATATCTGGGAACAACGCGCCGGCACTCCCGGGACCATATACCACGGAGGCTGTTTGTGTTATCCGGGAACGGGTAAATATATGTATGCTTTGAGGGGGGATGATACCGCGAACTTCTATAGATATGATATTTCCCTGAATGTCTGGATCCCGCTGCAGGACATCCCTGTCAGAAGGGTTTACGATGGGGCAAGGTTACTCTACCCGGGTATCGGGGATTATCTTTACGCTACCGTAGGGGACAACACAAGGCTTTTCTTTAGATATTCCATTTCCGAAGGCACATGGGAGGAGATGCCGGAGCTGCCTTACAGGATCCAGGGGTGGGGGGACATAACTTTTCTCGACGATTACCTTTATCTCGCGACAGGGCACAGGTACAGGACTCAGCTGGCAAGGTTCAACCTGTTCGCCTCGGGCGAATTTACGTCCAGGATCAAGGATATAGGATGGAATAAAGAGTACGGGACAGTGAACTGGTCCGATACCGCGGACGGCCAGGAGTCTTTGCTGAAGATAAAGATACGGACGTCTGATTCGGCGAGCATGAACGGCGCCCCGGAACTCGATTCCTGCGATTACGCCGCGAGCGGTTCTGACATGTCTTCCCTTTACGGGGTTACTGATACTGAGAAGTATCTGCAGTACAGGGCTTATATGAAGACTTCGGATCTGGCGAACCTGCCGGAACTGCAGGATATCACTTTTAACTACTTTAATTATCCGCAGACCGCTCAGACCTTGATATCTTCCTCGTATGACACGGCCGACCTGCGCAACCGTTTGATAGATCTTTCATGGACAGAGACCATGCCCGAAGGCACGGACGTAAGGTTCCAACTGCGCACGTCGCCGGATAATTCCACATGGACAGAATGGCTGGGGCCCACGGGAACGACATCTGTCGGTTATGATTTTGCCGGCGCCGGTGATTATGCTAAATCGGATGAAGTGATATTAGACAGCGGCTCTGCCCGGCTTGCCATGGAACTGGAAGATTTCCCGTATAAGCAGGAAGTTATTGTGGATAATACCGGCGGAAGCGCGCAGACAGACGTCATAGTGCAATTGCAAATCAGCAATACCAATGCCCCCTTCTGGTCCGCTGTCCAGGATGATGGGGATGATATAAGGTTCTATGACGGAACGCAGAAACTGGAATATTACCTGGCAGGTTTCGATTACACGAATAAGACTGCGACAATAAATGCGAAGATTCCATCTATTGCCGCGGATGAAGTAAAGACGATATATTTGCTCTATGGTTCGGCAAGCGCGGTATCGGGGAGTGATGAGACAGTGGGCGGGGGCAGTGTTGAGAACAAAGTGAGAGCGGCATTTTATAGCTGGTCTGGCAGTCATCCTGCGGATGCATCAGGGATGAACAGTATATTTTCTTCTTCAATTACAGGAAGTTACGGAGATACACTATTAGACCAGGTTTATTGTTCATCCAGTGAGTTCAATAATCCATTAGGCAGCGATGATAATTACTGTACCTATATCCAGGGATGGATCTACGCACCGACAACCGGGACTTATTATTTTGGTATTGATGGCGATGATTCGCAGGAGGTAAGGATAGGAACCGGTATTGAGTTTAATAAAGGAGATCCAAAGGGCAGTCTGGTAGTTGGATGGTATGGTGATCATGGTTGGACCGGTTCACATGATTACTCACAGCACCAGGGTTCAATTGATCTTACTGCAGGTTGGTATCCATTTGTGTATAGAATGACAGAAGGCGGCGGCGGAGATAGTTATAATCTTGGCTGGATGAAACCGGGTGATAGCGTTTTTTCAACTATACCATCGGCAAATTTGTGTACTACTTCAAAATTGAAAGATGAACCGGGGGGTGTTGGTTCATCTGATATCCCCACCTACATCCCCGTGCCCGAAGAAACCGCTACAAGCCCCACTCTGGGCGCTTCATGGCCGTACCGGGAAAAGGTGACCCTGACGAATTCAACGGAGACTGAATTAACCAATTATGTTGTTTCAGTAAAGATTAACAAGGGGCATACTGGTTTCTGGCAAAGGATACAAAATGATGGTGATGATGTGCGGTTTGTGGATGCGGATAATACCACAGTATTGTCCTATGAGTTAACCGCATTTGATCATACCAATAAAACAGCGACAGTTGATGTAATCGTGCCCTCTATTCCCGCCTCTTCCTCAAAACTTATATATCTATATTATGGGAACGCTGCAGCGGTTTCAGCAAGTACAACTTTAGCTGCCGGGGATTCGTCTATTGTGAGTTTTGCTTACGACGAAACCGCCAACACCTACAACACCGGCGCCTATTACACCGACAACCCGGTGATCCAGCCGGTCTGGGGGGCGTTCTATGATAATGACCTAGCTGAGTTCCAGGAGACCTCAACTAAGCCGGCGGGAAGCGAGGTAAAGTATCAGGTGTCTTTTAATGGATATGTGTGGTACTGGTGGAACGGCTCGATCTGGACGGAGGTTGCCGGAGGTTACAGCGAGGCGAATACAGCCTCTGAGATAAGCACCAATTTAGCCGCGTTCATGAGTTCAGTGGCTTCTTCCGGTGAATTTTTGTGCCGCGCATATCTGCATTCGGACACCGGCGCTGCCACACCGCAGCTTGACCAGATCAATATCAACACTGCCGCATCCACGAGTTTTTATCTGGACGCTACAGGAACGACAGAACCGGTCAACCCCCTGCATACGGACGCGGTGAACGACCGTTATTTCCAGTATAAAGCCGTGCTTTATTCCTCAGGTGCAGATACACCCGTCCTGGATGATGTGACGCTGGAATTTATAGACGCTTATATAACCCTGACCTCGCCCAACGGCGGGCAGGTCTGGGATATCGGGTCAGTCCATGATATTACCTGGGACAAAGACGGTTTGGACGACGTCGGCGGCGTGTTCGATGAGACAGTGAAGATCGAGTATTCCACTGACAACGGTTCAACATGGAAAGAAGAAGCGGCAAGCGCGCCCAACACCGGCACTTATTCCTGGACAGTTGATGACGACCACAGCGCCGAGGCCAAGGTCAGGGTCACTTCCAACGGGTGGACCGTGATCAATGATGAATCCGACGCTATATTCCGTATCGTGGGGTCGGTGACCTTGACATCTCCCAACGGCACAGAGCGGTGGATAGCGACCTCCGAGGAGAACATTACCTGGACATCATCGCTTGGAGCCATACCTGAAGTGAAACTGGAATATTCGCGGGACAGCGGCTCCACCTGGTCGCCGGTCCTGGAGAGCGAAGGTTCCACGCCAAATGACGGTATTGTTGCCAATGACGGGACGTTCCTCTGGACGATACCGGATGAGATAACCCCTGAAGACACCTGCCTTGTGAGGGTCTCTGACAGCCTTGACCCGGATACCAATGATGTCTCGGACGCGGTGTTCAGGATAATCGGCGTGCTTGAGATAACGTTCCCGACGCTGGATTACGCCATGATATCAAACTCGGTCTACGATGTTACGTGGGAGAGGACCGGCACAATGGCGCAGGTTGACCTGACCCTTTCCATTGACGGCGGCACGACCTGGCTGGATATGGCGGGGATCGCCGACCAGGTGACTACCGTGGACAATACAGGCACCTATTCTTGGACAGTACCCAATCCTCTGTCCGAGGATGCCAGGGTAAAAGTCACTGACCATAACGACGGGACAGTATATGACATTTCGCCCAAGTTCACTATCCGCGGTTTTCAGATATCAGCGCCTATCGGCGGGGAAGAGTGGGAGATAAACTCTTCCCATGATATTACCTGGTCGTCAGGCGGACTGATCGAAATGCCGCTGATAATATATCTTTCGACTGACGGCGGCGCAACGTATATCCCCACTCCGATAACAACGCGGTATGTAAATACAGGCAGTTATACCTGGACTATCTTTGACAGCACTTATTCGCCGGGTGATACCTGTGTAATAAAAATAGTTGACGCCGGGGACCGGGAAGATACCTCAGACGCCAACTTCAGGATCATGCCTAATCCCGCGATCACGGTAGAGGCGCCTGTAGGCACGGATGAGTGGATGGTAGGGACAGAACATAATATAACCTGGACGACCATCGGGAACGTCTCGGCTGATCTGGCCATTGAGTATTCCGTGGAAAGCGGAGCGTGGACAGCGGTTGATCCGGCGCCTACCGCGGAACAGATCACCGCGCAGTCGTATCCATGGTCAGTGATCGACACGATCTCTGATGACGTAAAGATACGGATACGGGAGACCACTATCCCC
Organism: Candidatus Makaraimicrobium thalassicum; assembly: GCA_003644505.1. GTDB lineage: Bacteria > Omnitrophota > Gorgyraeia > Tantalellales > Tantalellaceae > Makaraimicrobium > Makaraimicrobium thalassicum. The sequence goes on from QNCM01000019.1 coordinate 23,441, forward strand.
ACAAATACTGACGGTTCTGCCAGGGATACGCAGGATCATGTGTCGGATGAGTCGGCCGTGTTCAAGATAACTTCACCCACGGTCACCATAACCGCTCCGGTTGGAGGGACGATCTGGGTGGTGGGCGATACGGCGAGGGACATCACATGGACGCATACGGGGTCTCTGATCGATAATCTGATCCTGGAGTATTCCGTGGATTATGATCCGCTTGAACCCGAGCTCGCGACCTGGAATAATATCGCTACGTTTACCCAGGCCGCGCATGACGGGATTTATACGTGGTCGGGCATACCCGCGGGCGCGGCAGGGGATGCCGTGTATATCCGTATATCTGACAGCCGCGCGCCTGTTGCGGTCACGGATATTTCCGAGGCGATCATTATCCTGCCCCACCAGCGCATTACCCTGAGTACGCCTGAAGCGGGCGAAACCTTGATCCAGGGTGACGGATATAATATCACATGGGTGTGGGACGGTCAGTCCACCACCAATACTCTTGTGCTGAAGTTTTCCGAGGACGGAGGAGCGACCTGGCCCGATGTGCCGCCGTACCGTATAGACGACCAGATACCTCATACGCCTAACTCTTATTACTGGATAGTGCCGGCACTGGAGACAGAGCAGGCTATGGTCCGTATATACGACGCGAATGATGCGCTGGTAGAGTCTTACACAGCGGAGTTTACCATATCATTACCTCAGATAAATATGACCGCGCCGGCGGAAGGAGCCCAGTGGTACGCTACGGGAACGCATAACATTACCTGGGAGACGGTCGGGTGGGTAAGCGCTGACCTGGCGATAGAATACAGCCTGGACAGCGGCACATGGACACCGGTCTCTCCCGCGCCTACAGCCCAGCAGATCACGGATAAATCTTATCCATGGAAGGTCCCGGACAGCGTCGGTTCAACCGGTCAGATCCGTATCATTGATAACAACCGGCCCGCGGTTACGGATACCTCGGGTATGTTTACCATTATCGCTCCTACGATCACGATAGTTTCGCCTACGGGCACGGAGGTGGGCCCCAATTCATGGGTTGTGGGCACAGAGCACGCTATCTCCTGGACGACCACAGGCGGAAGTGACGGAGCGATCGCGGCCCTGCTCATCCAGTACGCCACGAACGGGACGTTTACCGATATTACTTCAGTAACGAATCAGGAGATACTCCAATCAGACAGCGGTTCACATAACTGGACCATACCGGACGCGGTATCAACGACCGTGCGTGTCAGGATATTCGACCCTGTCCGGACAGCGACCACGGCCACTTCCAATAATTTTGAGATCGCGCCGCCTTCTGTCACAGTCACCAGTCCCAACGGCGGAGAGTCCTGGATCATCGGCACCGAACATGAGGTTACGTGGTATTCGGTGGGCGGCGTTGAGGAGCCTTTTAAAATGTACTATACCGCGGACGGCACGATATGGAATGAGGTTACCGCGTTTGACGGGGTAAATGACGGCAGTTTTCTGTGGACAGTGCCGGACGATTATTCCCCGGGTATGGCCAGGATAAAGATGGAGGACAGTCACGCGCCTACTCCGCGCGTGGATGAGTCAGACGCCTCGTTCACCATTGCTCTGCCGACGATCACCGTGGATACACCCGCTGAGCTCTGGTCAGCCACTGATATAAAGGCGATAACCTGGACCCCTGTGGGCACGATGCTCGGGCCGTTCCTTACCGTGGAATGGTCTTTGGATAATTTTGCCACTAGCGGGAATGTGATCAGCAGCACCGTGGATAAAGACGCGGTTTCAGTGGACTGGACCATTCCTGAAGCGGCGGTTTCCACGAACGTGCGCACGCGGGTGACGGACCAGGGCAGGACGCTTGTGTGGGGGAAGAGTGACGCGTTTACGGTTCTGCCTGTGCCTGTAATAACCATCAGTTCTCCTGACACATCGGACGTGGGAGATGATGCCTGGCGCATCGGCAAGGAATACACGATCACCTGGTCTGATAACGGCGGCGCCATAAGCAATGATCTGCTGCTGCAGTTCTCGACCGATAACGGCGTGAGCTGGACGGACATAGACACCGGCGTGGCCAATACCGGCACTTATGACTGGACAGTGGCGCTTACAGCCGAAGCATCCGTCACTTCCCTGATACGAATATATGATAATGTCGCATGGAAAACAGGGACGAACCTTACGGCTGATTCCGCGGCCTTTGAGATCGCTATCCCGCGCATTACCATAACATCGCCCGCGGGCGGGGAATACTGGGCCGCGAACGATACCGCGCCTGTCACCTGGACGTCGGACGGGTTCATCAATGATGACCTTACCGTACAATACACTTATGACGGGACCAATTATATTGCCGTTACTTCGGGCGAGATAAACGACGGCTTATATGACTGGCAGGTGCCGGACGTGGTTTCCAGTGTGGCGCGGGTCAAGATCATTGACGCTACGTCGAATTACGGCGGGGAGCAGGTTACGGCGACGTCAGAAGCCTTTAACATTATACCGACGCCGACGATCACAGTAGGAGCGCCTGACGGCGGGGAGATATACGTCCTGGGAGATGACGTCCCCATTACCTGGACCACCCAGGGGCTGCAGGTAACTGACGTAAAGATCGAGTATTCGTCGGATGATTTTGTCTCTGCCATCCAGACTATTGTTGAGACAACACCCAATGACGGCAGTTATACATGGACCATACCTGATACCGCGCTTTCCGGCTCTACGATCAAGGTGAGGGTAAGCATGGTCGGAAACCCGGGTGTGAACGACGTGTCTAACGCTAATTTCAGGATCCGCGGCGGATTTACTATTATCACTCCTACCTCAGGAGAACGCAGGATCGTGGGCAAGGATGAGACCTTTACCTGGACCACGAGAGGAACTATTGCCAACGTAAAAGTATTATATTCCGCGGACAGCGGTACTACCTGGACGGACATAATCGCCTCCACAGCGAATACGGAATCCTATACTTTTGCCATACCTGAGCCCAGAGGCACGACATCCAGGGTGCGGATAGAGGACGTTACCGATGATACCGTCTACGCGGAGTCGGAGGATTTTGCGGCCGACTATTACACCATTACATGGCGCGTGGTTGATTACGATACCAACGCGCCATTAAAACAGTTGGCTGTCCTGGACAGCCACTGGTCAGACCAGACAAAGACGCTTGAATCGCCGGTTGACTACGATTATCCCTATAACACTTATACCACATTCTGGTCCAAGGACGGCTACATCGAGCGGGCCACTGAATGGACAGCGGATGAGGACAAGACGATCACCGTTCCTCTGGAAAACCAGCTTACCGCCATGGTGGAATGGCATGTGCTGGTTTCTACTTCTTATAACGCGGACACTAACGCCTTAAAGGCCTCGACCTGGCTTGAACGCAGAGGGAAACTTATCGGCACAGTGGCTACTGACCTGGAAGACCTGGAATCGGCGACCGTGGAAGTATATGATGACACGGTCCTTGTCTGGTCGGATACCACCACTACCCATGATGACCAGGGTGTTTTCTGGTTCAACTGGGAAGGGACGACACTGGAGGCGGGCAAGACTTATTTTGTCAAGGGGACTATTGCTTACCGCGGTTCCAGTTATACTTCAGGGTCTTCCGTGGACGTTACCAAGTCAAAGCAGATATTTGAGACCAAGGAGCTGCTGCAGCAGGAAGCTGTGAAGACTACAGAGATCAAGACTGCCGTGGAGGAAACGCTCCCGACGAAGATAGAGACAGCCAGAGATGAGGTGAAACAGGATACCGCCAGGATTTTAACAGCCACTGAGTCAAGCATACCGGCAAAAGTCGAAGAGGCCAGGCAGGAAGTGGTAACCACCCGGAAATCCGAGATTCTCAACAGGGAAACCTCGGTGCGCAGGGGTGACGAACTGACCATCAGGTACCGGACCTACTCGGGATTATTAACCGCGGTCATAGACGTTTATGACCCGGCTAATGTGCAGAAGATCAAAAAAGGCAAGATGAAAGAGATCGGCGAAACCGGGATATACGAATACGACGTGAAATTTGACTCAAAGTGGGGCAAAGGCGATTTCACCATAGTATGCTCCGAAGAGACAAGAGGCACCATGGACGCGTTGATCATTACCGTGATCGGCACTGATATTGATGAGGTTGCCGGCCAGGTCGCCTCTATACTCGGGACGACTTCGGACCTCAAGGATCTTGGGGACACCATTGATGCCCTGGACAGCCAGTTCGCGTTGATAGAGGCCGCTATCAGCAGGGTAGGCAAAGGACTGACGCTGGGCAAAGGCGGCGAGAGCGCGCTCGAGTCTGTTTTCAGCCAGTTATCCAGCGTGAGCAAGGATATCAGGGGCCTCCTCGGCGGCGAAGAAGGGGGTTTTAATTTAAGTAAGCTCTATGAGGTCTCCGAAGAGAAAAAGCAGGACATCACATATCTGAAGAACAAAACACAGGAATTGAAAGCGGCGATGCAGCTTAACCGGAAACTGATGGACAACATCGCCAACAAACCCGTAACCCAGACCTGGTATGAATACACCGATTAAAAAAGGGAACGTTTCTGGAACCCCATTCCACTCCGGGAGTAGCCACTCCGGGAGTGGCCACTCCCGGAGTGGAACTTACAAGCGGAACCAAGGCATAAGGAGTAGCGAGATGCGAAAAATATTGAATAAAGGTATTGCGCTGTTTTTTTTAGCTTCTCTGCTTTTCATTTTCGCCCCTGACGCGGACGCGGGTATCGTGCTTAAGGTTTTAACGGTCAACCCTTCCACCGAAGAGACCCAGGAAGTGCCGGTGAAGGTATATCTGCCCAAAGAGGCGAAGCCGGAAGACATAATCGAGAAAGGGGACCTGAAAGTCGCTTATGATGCCCAGCAGGGCAGTTATTACGCGTATGGCGAGTATAAACTTAAACCCAAGGAAGTCCTGGAACACACGATAGAACTCAGGGACATCTGGGTCGTTTCCGCGGCGGAGATGCAGTCTTTGCGGCTGGAGGCGGAGAAGATTAATAAACTGTTGAAAAATACGGAATTTGCTGAGAGAATAAAGTTCATGTATCATACTATGATGACGAAACTGAATGAGATTGACCAGCGGCAGAAAGTGTCAAAAGCGAATCCGGAAGAGCATATTTCGGAATACCGTTATAACCTGAAGCTGCTTGAGTCCGTGAAAGTGGATCTGGCTGTGGCGAGAAGTATGCTTAGTAAGGCCAAGGCGGTTTCCGCGTCAGTAGTCTGGAAATTGATATTTTTTATCCTGATCTTTCTGGCGGTCCTGGGCACGACTTTTTATTTTCTCTGGTACAGGCAGGCAAAACTTTTCGCCGGCGGCGGTCCGTCCGCGGAGAAAAAGAAACCGGCCGAAGCGCGGGAACACAGGGAGCACGAGGCTAAAGGGGATGAGAAAGAGGCGGACGAAGGGGACATAGAAAGGATCCTCCGGGGCGAGTGACCGGGTATGAAGCTTATAATACTTACCAGCCGTGAGAGGTTGTACAGGGACGAAGTGAAAGAGGCAATATTGCCCGGCCGTGACGGGGAGCTCTCTGTGTGGGACTTTCATCAGCCGTTTTTATGCAGGCTGCGCAGGGGTTACATAGAAGCGGTTAAGCCGGGAGCAGGGTCAGCCAGACCTGCCAGGCTGTTTCTGGTCAAGGACGGGTTGGCGAAGATGCGGGGGAACGTTTTAACGGTATTAGCGGAGGTTTGAGCAAGCTGCAGGCTGCAACCTGAAGCCAGAAATTTAAAAAAATGTATAATTTTACCGCGATCCTTATATTGTTCGCGAGCACACTGGGCCCTGCGGTGGTTATAGGGATGGTAGGCCAGGCGGCGATCAAGGC
>QNCM01000020.1 GCA_003644505.1 Candidatus Makaraimicrobium thalassicum
GACAATAGACAGGATAAGAAATATTCTTTTGAATCGTCACATCGAGTGGCTGTTTTGAAGCGTTCTGTACAGGGCATAGGCTGCTCGAGCGGGCATGGTTCCCGAAGGCCAAAGGCCTGAGGGAGAGCGAGGGCAGCCTTTGAGCTCGATTTCCTCGCTGGGGAAATCGAGCGGCCCTGGTAAGAATGCTTCAAAACAGCCACTCGCCGGTTGAGTCACATTTCTTGGCTAAACGTTTACAAGATGTTTGAATTGTTTTTCAGGCGAGGATCTTTTTGAAATGTCTGGTAAGAAGGGGGACGACCTTGAAAAGATCGTCCACTATCCCATAGGTGGCAACACTGAAGATCGGGGCCTCCGGGTCTTTGTTTATCGCGATGATGACATCCGAGGATTTCATGCCGATCAGGTGCTGGATCTGGCCGCTGATACCGCAGGCGATGTAAACTTTCGGACAAACAGTCTTGCCGGTCTGGCCTACCTGATGGGAATACGGTATCCAGCCGGCGTCAACAGCTGCCCTTGAAGCGCCGACAGCGCCGCCGACTGACAAGGCCAGTTCTTTTATAACAGCGAAATTCTCCCCGGAACCGACTCCTCTTCCTCCGGAAACTATAATATCGGCTTCAGAGAGATTTATAGTCTCTTCTATCTCCTCAACTACATCTATCAATTTGCTGCGTGAAACATATATCTCGTCGGGGAATTCCTCTTTTATGATCTCCCCTTTCCTTCCCGGATCCGGATCAAGCTCTTTCATCACTTTGTGCCTGACCGTTGACATCTGCGGCCTTGTATCAGGACTGATGATCGTCGCCATTATATTGCCTCCGAAAGCGGGCCTGGTCTGCAGCAGCAGCTTTTCCTTCGGATCGATATCCAGTCCGGTGCAATCGGCCGTAAGGCCCGCCCTGAGAGCAACAGCAACGCGGGAAATAAGGCTTCTGCCGATCGTAGTGGCGCCGCAAAGAACTACCTCCGGTTTATATCTGGCTACAAGTTCCGTAAGCACTTTGCTATAAGGGTCATCCTGGTATACTCTGAGTTTAGGGGAGTCCACAAGATAGACCTTGTCCGCGCCCCTGGCTATAACTTCCTTGCACCCCTCGTCCATATTATCCCCCAGGAGTACCGCGCAAAGATCAACACCAAGCTTATCCGCGAGTTCTCTTCCTTTGCCCAGCAGCTCAAAAGAGACAGACTGGACCTTGCCTTTTTTCTGCTCGCTGAATACCCAGACATCCTTATAAGAAGAAAAATCAAGTGTTTCTTTTTTCTCTTTCTTTTGAATGATTATGGCATCAAATTTACACGATTCTACACATGCCCCGCATAAAGTGCATTTGGCCAGGTCAATAACCGCCTTCTTGTCCGCCATGGTAATGGCGCCGAACGGACATGCCTTAACACAAAGCGAACAGCCCACACATTTCTCACTCAATATTTTTATCGCGTCTTTTTCGCTCATATCTATTCGCTGGCTCGGGTGTGGTTCCGATCCCGCATCGTTCAGCGGGGACGTTCCCAATATGCCGCTTCAACCTGTAATAACATCTTTAATGAGTTCCGCAAGTTCCCTGGATGTCTGCTCGGGTTCTCCTTCAAGAACGCGTCCGCCTTCCCTGGGCGGCGGCGTGAATATCTTGACCACCCTTGTGGGAGACCCGTCAAGGCCGATCTTATTCTCGTCACAGGCAACATCGTCAGCCGTCCAAACCTGTATCCCGGCTTTTTGGGCCCTCATCTTACCTTTTAATGAAGGCAGACGCGGCTCGTTGATCTCTTTGACCACTGTCAAAACAGCGGGGATCGGGACCTCGATAATGTCATATCCCTCTTCCGTCATGCGTTCCACTGTCGCGCCGGCGGTGTCGATCTTCTCGATCTTCTTCACATAGGTGACCTGGGGTATGTCCAGATGCATGGAAACGCCGGGACCCACCTGGGCTGTATCCCCGTCTGAGGCCTGCTTCCCGCAGAAAATGATCTTGTAATCACCGATCTTCCTGATAGCCTGAGAAAGCGTATAACTTGTGGCCCAGGTGTCACTGCCCGCAAATTTTCGGTCGCTGATCAGAACAGCCCTGTCACACCCCATGGATATGGCTTCCCGCAGAGCTTCTTCAGTCTGCGGCGGCCCCATACTGATGACAACGACTTCGCCCTGTCCCAGGGTCTCCCTGACACGAATAGCTTCCTCTATCGCGTACATATCAAAAGGGTTGATGATGGACTCCACCCCTTCGCGTTTAAGGGTATTTGTCTCCGGATCTATTTTGACATCGGTTGTGTCCGGAACCTGCTTGATGAGTACAAGTATCCTCATTTTGCAAGGCTTCTCTTTATGAGGGAGGAAGCTATAACGCCCCTCTGTATCTGGTTGGTCCCCTCGTAAATCTGGGTTATTTTGGCGTCCCGCATCAGCTTTTCAACCGGATATTCCTTCATGTATCCGTAACCGCCGAATATCTGCACAGCGTCAGTGGTGACCTTCATGGCAGTATCAGAGGCAAAAGTCTTACACGCCGCGGACGGTTCCGCGATGTTCTTTGCGCCTGAATCTATCATCCGCGCGGCGGAATAGACCAGGGCCCGGGCCGCCTCTACCTGAATAGCCATGTCGGCCAGCATGAACTGCACTCCCTGGAAAGAAGATATCGTATGGCCGAACTGTTTTCTCTCATGAGAATATTTCACGGCCTCATCCAGCGCCCGCTGGGCTATACCCACAGCCTGAGCCGCGACACCGGGCCGGGAGTGATCAAATGTCTTCATGGCCACTATAAAGCCGAGTCCATCCCTGCCAAGAAGATTTTCTTTAGGCACACGGCAGTCCGTAAATATGACCTCTCTGGTCGTCGAACCCCTTATGCCCATTTTATTCTCTTTTTTGCCGAAACTTAAACCCGGAGTATCCTTCTCAACGATAATAGCGTTCGCACCCCTTGCTCCCTTTGATTTATCCGTCATCGCGATAACCGTATAGATATCGGCTTCACCGCCGTTTGTTATCCACTGTTTGGTGCCGTTAAGAACATAATGATCCCCGTCTTTCCTGGCGGTGGTCTTTATCCCTCCAGCGTCTGACCCGGCCTCCGCCTCAGTAAGCGCGAACGCGGCAAGGTTCTTCCCGGAAGCAATATCCGGCAGGTATCTGGCTTTCTGTTCGTCAGTGCCGTAAAGAATGATCGGAAAGGCCCCCAACCCCGTGGCCGCGAATGCCAGCGAAATACCGCCGCATCCCCAGGAAAGCTCTTCCGTGGCGATCGCGAGGTCAAATACTCCGCCGCCCAGGCCGCCGTATTCTTCAGGGATATAGATCCCGCAGATATCGGAGTCAGCGAACACCTTTATAATATCCCGGGGGAACTCGCCGCTTTCATCATACTCAGCGGCAACGGGTTTTATTTTTTCCTCCGCGATCCGGCGGCACAAATCTTTGATCATCTGCTGTTCTTCGGTCAAAAGATAGTCCATGTCCAATCTCCTTATTTTTAGCCGTTCGGCTTAAACAAACAACCGCAAACCGCCGCTTACGCCTGAACCAACAAATCAAACCTAAGAGTCAAACTGCAAATAGCAACCCACTATCCGGTAAATCTTCTGACAACAAGGCTGACATTATGGCCGCCAAACCCCAGAGAATTACTTAGCGCAACATTGATCTCCTCTTCCCTCGCCTGATTGGGGACATAATCCAGATCGCACTCGGGGTCAGGGTACTCATAATTGATGGTAGGAGGTATGACTTTATCTTCGATCGCCTTGGCACAGGCAATAATTTCGGCCGCGCCTGTCGCGCCGAGCATGTGGCCGGTGACCCCTTTGGTGGAACTGACGGCAAGTTTATAAGCGTACTCCTTGAAAACCGATTTTATGGCCCCGGTTTCCATCTTATCATTCAAAGGCGTTGAAGTGCCATGCGCATTTATATAATCCACTTCCTCAGGATTCAGACCGGCATCCTCAAGACAAGATTTCATACATCTCACCGCACCGGAGCCGGTAGGATCGGGCGCTGTCATATGATAAGCGTCCCCGCTCATGCCATAACCGAGCAGCTCACAGTATATATGCGCTCCCCTTTTTCTGGCATGCTCCAGTTCTTCCAGGACGACAACCGCCGCTCCTTCACCCATGATAAAACCGTCCCTTTCCCTGTCAAAGGGGCGCGATGCCTTCTCAGGCTCATCGTTACGCCGGGAAAGAGCCTTTAAAGCGCAAAACCCGCCGAAACCCATCTTCGTTATAGCTGCCTCCGTCCCTCCGGCGACCATTATATCCGCCTCATCCCTCTGTATGATCTTAAAGGCATCTCCTATGGAATGACTGGCTGTCGCGCAGGCGGTTACAGCGGCTGAATTCGGCCCTTTAAGCCCCAGTTCGATGGAGACCAAGCCGGATGCCATGTTCACTATCAGCATTGGGATCAAAAACGGGGACATCTTGGATGCCGCTTTATTTTCATCAGGAGTATTCAGATATTTCGCGTGTTCCGTTTCGATCGTATGCAATCCGCCTATACCCGAACCGATATAGACCCCTGCTTTATCTCTGTTGATCTCATCAAGGTCGAAACCACTGTCTTCGACAGCTATTTTTGCGGCGGCAATGGCAAACTTTACAAACGGGTCAAGGCGCCTTTCCTGCTTCAGGGACATGTATCTGGTCGCGTCGAAATTCTTCACTTCAGCGGCAATATGCGAATTAAACGGTGAGGGGTCAAAAGCAGTAAGATGAGCAACTCCCGTCTTACCGTTTAGAAGGGCTTCCCAGAAATCTTTGACATTATTCCCCACGGGAGTGATCGTACCCACTCCCGTAAGGACTACTCTTCTGTTGTTAGACATTATTATATTATTGTTAAACGGAAGGCGTTTATATCATTCTTTAGCGGCTTTCTCTGTAACATATTTGATAGCTTCGCCGACGGTGGTCAGTTTTTCTGCATCTTCATCCGGGATCTCGGCTCCGAACTCTTCTTCAAGCGCCATGACCAGCTCGACCGTATCCAGAGAGTCGGCGCCAAGATCGTCAATAAATTTGGCATCCTCTTTGACTTCCTCCATCTTAACACCAAGCTGTTCAGCGACAATGGATTTGACTTTTTCCGCTACCTCAGACATGTGCTCCTCCTTTTTTAACTCTGTATAAATTCGCTACATAACCATTCCGCCATCTACCTGGACAACCTGACCGGTGATATATGCCGAATCGTCACTTGCCAGGAAGAGAGCTAATTTTGCTACATCCTGCGTATTTCCCATCCTGCCCAAAGGAATGACCCCCAGCAGCTTCTGTTTTGCTTCGTCAGTGAGCTTATCGGTCATGTCCGTCTGGATGAAGCCGGGCGCGATGGCATTAACGTTTATGTTGCGGGACCCCAGCTCCTTGGCTACACTTTTTGTGAGCGCAATGAGCCCCCCTTTACTGGCGGAATAATTAGCCTGTCCCGCATTTCCCATGAGCCCTATTATAGAAGCCATATTGACGATCCTGCCGCTTCTACTCTTCATCATCGGACGGGCAACCGCCTTGATACAGTTAAAGGCCCCTTTGAGGTTCACGTCAAGCACGGCATCCCACTCCTGTTCTGACATTCTGAGAACAATATTATCGCGGGTGATGCCGGCATTGTTGACAAGTATATCTAAACTGCCAAAATTGTCAAGAATTTTCTTGACGAAATCCTCGACTTCCCGCGTCGATGTTACGTCAATTTTCCCGGTAAGGACCTTCCGTCCGCCCGCGCTCTCAATTTCGGCTTTTGTAGCGTCCAGTGTTCCCTCATTGACATCGCAGATCGCCAGATCAGCCCCTTCTCCGGCAAAAAGCATCGCGATATGTTTCCCGATGCCGCGTGCCGCTCCAGTGATCATGGCAACCTTGTTTTCGAGTTTCATAATACCTCCGGTGTTTTTCCGAACTAAATTCTAACGATAATACGCTTTTTGTCAAGTAGAATTTAACCGAGAATATCTTTTATGACCTCATAAAGATGCTTATGGTCAATGGGCTTACTGACTATCCCGTTAACCCTGTTCCTGACAGAGGTGTCTATTGTGGAAATATCGTCGTGATAAATGGAAAAGAATACCACCGGCAAATGCGGCTTCATCGCCTTGAGGGCATCCAGCACCGCCTCACCGTCCATCCCGGGCATCTTAAAATCCGTTATAACCAGATCAAAATCCAGCTCTTTGGCCTTCTTTATGCCCTCTTCGCCCGAGGAAACTGTCGTTACCTCATATTCCCCTAGACTTTCCAGGTTCACCTTGACCAGCTTACAGAGATCCACTTCATCATCGATAAACAAAATCTTCTTTTTATTATTGTTGCTGCCCACCTTGATCCCCCTCCTTGAATATCGGTAAAATAACAGTAACTCCCGTACCCTGCCCTTCCTTACTTTCTATATTTATGATCCCCCCGTGTCTTTCCACTATGGATCTTGTAATAGTTAATCCCAGACCCGTGCCCCCCTGTGAAAATCTGGTCGTAAAGAACGGATCAGACACTTTGCTTAATTCATCCCCGGGTATGCCCAGACCCGTATCTTTTATTTCGCAGATAAGGACACTGCTCCCGACTTTGAATAAATCCGATGCCCTCCGCCCTATACCGTTCCCTACTTCCGTCAGATCTTTAGCGTATATCCTGGCGGTAATTTCCCCTCCTTCGGGCATGGCATGCAGAGAGTTCAGAATAATGTTGATAAATACCTGCTTCATCTGTTCCTCGTCTATCATGATTAAAGGAAGGCCGGCTGTAAAATCCTCTGTCACTTTTATTTTCATAAGGGCCAATTGCTTTTTCATCATCCTGAAGGAGGCCCTCATGACCTCAGTTACTTCGTAAGGAACAAGGCGCAAGGGGTGCGGGCTCGAAAAATCAAGCAGCCTGCGCACGATCTTATCCGCCCTGACTACGGCCTCTTTGATCATCTTTAACACCTCGGCCTGGTCTTTGTTGGCAGGGATTGATTCTCTTTCCAGGTAATCGATGCCCTGGACTATGATGCTTAGCGGATTCTTTACTTCATGTGCCACACCACTGGCAAATTGTCCCACAGCCGCCATCTTGGCCGACTGAATAAGCCGTTTCTGGGTTTCTCTGACTTCATTATACGCCGTCTGCAGTTTTTGTTCCGCTTTTTCATGCCTGTCTTTCAGCAGATGGACCTGGAAAAAATCTTTCCGCGCGTAAAATTCCATGGAATAGCAGACGGCCATTCCAATAACATTCGCGCTGATGAAAAAAAAAGTGCTGTTCTCCAGAACGGCAGCAGGAATATTGCCGAATCTCACTGCCACGATCTCGTAAACCGCCAGGATAAACCAGCCCGCAGACGCCGCCCAGATAAACCGGATCCTGAGAAATGTATACGTGATTATTAATATAAGGATCAGGCTAGTATAGTAGAAAAAGTGCATCGAAGGCGGAGCGGCCGCATTCATCTCGATGATGCCAACGCCAGCCGCCACTGCCCAGCCGACAAGCAGCACCTGCTTATATCCTTCGAAAAGACGAAAAACGGAGAACAGTAAGATTCCGAGCCCAAAGGGGCAGACAACCGCATAGCGGATAAACCACAGCATACCCCTGGTCTCCGGGTTTATTTGTGCCTCAAATACCCCGGAAATGCCGTAGAAAAAAACCCCTGTCAAAACAGCGAATCTTACCTGTTTTAAAAATCTTCTAAAATAATTCTCACTAAAGGTCTTTTCGAGATCCCCGGCGAATGACAGGGTAAGAGGATTTAATTTTATTTTTTCCATTTTCACCATTATACCTCGACACCCGAAGCATTACAAGAATTTAGCTGGGAATAAAAACAGGGGTTACGGCCGCTGAAAGGCCATAACCCCCTGTTTAAAGAAACAAATTCTTTTTCAAGCATTTGTTCTATGCTGCCACCAGCTCCATTTGCCGCTAAATATGTCTCAGACAACGCCACTTGATCCTCTCGGCGAACCGATACGGCAGAATATGCCACCCCTTTTCGCCGTCCAGGAACTCCAGCATACGGTAGAAAACCACATGAATAACCGTGACACACCTCCTCTGCTTGATATTTTCCTTGTTTCCCCTGCCCAATAAAAAAGCAACCCATTTTATAGGGTTGCCGTCAGAATTATCATTATATAGGATCCTCTTTTTATCCGCGTTATTTAATAAAAGTTTAGCACCATTTTTATTTTAGTCAAGCTGAATAATAAGATTTCCCTCCTTTATTTTATCTTAATAGTTTCTGAAAATTTTCCGCCGGTCAGGGCGTCGATGTAGGCGGTGAGCTCTTCTATCCTGACCTGTTTCTCAGGATCACACTCTTTTCCGTTTTCAAGGGTCTTCAACATTCCCGCCAAAAGCCGCTTTCTCTCAAAATACAACCGCGTGACCTCCTCGAGTATATTATCCCTGAGTTGCACCATCAGCTTGCTCCTGATGTCGATGTTCGTCTGGGAATCGTTCCAGACAAGATCGGAAAGGTCCCATGTAAGGCCTATCCCCCAGTCGGTATCTATTTCCCGGGGGCCTTCCACAATATATGATTTTGTCGAATTTTTGTATATTTCTATATTGTCGTCCCTCGACTCCGAAAAACTCAGGGAGACCTTCGGCATGATAGCTTTCCACTCCGCACCGCGGCGCCATCTTTTAATCTTTTCCGGGCTCACTTCCGCATATTCAATAGCCATCCTGTGGACATCCCTGATCGAAGGCTCTGTGCCATTGCGGCCGCTACCGCGGGCCAAAACCCGCACGGCGCTGTTCTCCGGAATAAAATCTATAGCCCGCCTGTACAGATACTCCCCGCAGGCAACCCAGAGCCATCTGCGCCCCTTTCCGTCCCTGTGCCCCTTTAAAAAAGAGATATACCCGGGAAGCGTTCTCTCAAAAAAAGGCTGCCAGTACCCTGCCTTACCCGAATACAGGAAGACCCTTTTATCTGTTGCCGCGAAAAGGCCTTTTTCCGTCCAGGCGGCATACCTCACATACGCCTTCGGAAGCCCGGTAGTATCGACCCGTTCCAGTAAACGGCCCTCCTCGCTTAGTATAAACAGGCCTTCTGTAGTCGCGATAACAACGCCCGCCGGACCGGAAGGATCGATATTCCCGGTTATTGAAAATTCTTTTTCCTCCTCCATCATCGCGTCCGTCTCATCGGTCTCTTCTTCGCCATACTCCTTCAGCAGGGATATCTTCTTCCATAGTTCTCCTCCGTCAGATGAGCAGAACAAATCTCCGCCGGCGGTTATAAATATGCTGCCATTGCGGCAGGCCGCATCATCTATTGTTTCTGTCAACAGCTCCGGGCCTGTCCGTTTCCAGGATCTTCCCCTTATACGAAAAAATCCTTCCCCGGACCAGGCAAATACGCCGCTATCGGCTCTTTTCTCAAAAGGAACAACCACCCCCGCAATATCTTGCCTGCCCGGCAGCCGTTTCCACGAAACACCGGCCGGGCCTGTATAGACACCTTTGCCGGTCGCGATAAATATATCCTCCCCGGCGACCGCTATGTCCCTGACATCAAAGACACTGCCGCAGGGAAGATCGATCCCCTGCCACCTGCCTCCCCCATCCTTTGTCGAGTAAAAACCCGTCTCTGTTCCGGCATAAAGCACATCCGTTCCTTCAATACCTTTGATACATAATATCCTTCCGGCTATCCCCCCGGACATATCTTCCCATTTATTGCTGTCTGCCTCTGCTCGACCGGAAACGGAAAACATACACAGTGTTAAAATGAGCATCACATTATATTTTCCAACCATGCTCTATACTCCTCCTATGTTAAAAGTCAATGTTTTCAGGCACACCCCCGGGCTGCGGCCGGATTGCGCCCCGGGGTGTGCCTGAATAGGGCTGAAACAGGGTATTTTCTTGACAATTCCGACAAATTTGGTAGAATATGATTGTCAATAAAAACGCGGATCCGATTCAGGATTTTCGCGTTATAAAGGCGGGTGATTACCCCCTACCCTCACCCGCCTTTTATTTTAATTTTATTTTGCTTTTTTGTCAATATTTTTTTTATTTTTTATCATATAAGCCTCCAAGGTTGCGCCCTGTTGATCCTGCAGGTATAATATGTCTCATGAGCGGTAAATTCCCTGAAAACTTCTTATGGGGCGCCTCTACTTCCTCCCACCAGGTCGAAGGGGACAACTTCTTTAACGACTGGTGGGAATGGGAGAAAAACGGCCATACTGAGCCTTCCGGAAGAGCCTGCGACCATTACCGCAGATTCAGGGAGGATTTCCGGGCAGCGAAGGAACTGGGGCACAATACCCACAGGTTAGGGATAGAATGGAGCCGCCTTGAAAAAGATGAAGGCGTATGGGACCGGGCCGGATGGGACCACTACAGATCGGTGATAGATGAGCTGAACAAACTGGGCATCGAGCCTGTCGTGACCCTGAACCACTTTACTGTTCCGCTCTGGTTCGCGCGCAAAGGCGGATGGCTGAATGAAAGATCAGCCCGCTTTTTCACGCGTTTCGCCGTGAAGGCCATAAAAGAACTGGGTGATCGCACACAGTACTGGATAACCATCAACGAACCTCACGTCCTGGCGTTCCTGGCGTATTTCCACGGCCAATGGCCGCCCTGCAGAAAAAGCTTTGATGAAGAGCTTATTGTTTTAAAGAATATGCTTAAAGGCCACGTCAATGCTTACGGCCGGATGCATGAATACGCAAACAGCGCCACAGGGATCAGAACGCCGAAAATAGGCATTGCCAAAGCCGTGACCGCGTTCCACCCGTGCTCACCGTACTCGGTCCTTGACCGGCTGTCCGCCTGTTACCGCAACAGGTTTCATAATCACAGCTTTATCATATCCGCCATAAAAGGGCGGATACTTATACCAGGCCTCCGCAGGGATAAACTTCCGGTAAAGAACGCGGTGGATTTCATCGGGCTCAACTACTATTTCCGCCAGTTCATCCGCCATAAAAAAGCTTTCACAAAAGGCCCCCTCGGCGACGTCTGTTCGCTCGAACATCATGACACGGCAGGAGGGATAACCGACATGGGATGGGATATCTATCCCAAAGGGCTCTATGAAGTCCTTACAAGCTTCTCGCGCTACCGGCTGCCTGTTATCATCACTGAGAACGGTCTTGCCACAAATGATGATTCCCTGAGGCGGCGTTACATAAAGGATCATCTTTTCCAGCTCCTTCGGGCTATAAACAATGGGGTCCCGGTGATCGGATACCTGCACTGGTCTCTTCTGGATAATTTTGAATGGGCCGAAGGATACACCAAGCGTTTCGGGCTTATCCACGTGGATTATAAAACGCAAAAGCGCACTGTCAGGGACTCCGCAAGGTATTACGCGTCGGTGATACGGGGAGCAAAACTTTAATTCATCACGCGCTACGCAAATATTCTGTCATACGCCTGCTGTATATCCTGAAGCTCTCCCCCGCTCAACTCCCAGTCTGGCGCTTTAACATTCTGCTCCAGCTGGGCCGGGGTCCGGCAGCCGGCAATACAACTGGCGATCCCGGGACGGCTGAGCACCCAGTTGATGGCCACATCTGACACCGGCGCTTTATGTTTCCCCGCTATGCCGTCAAGGACTGAGACGAAATTCCCGGCCTTGCTCCAGAAGGGTTCACGGTAATACTGGTAAAAAAAAGACCGGACGTCCCCTTTTGGGAAATTCGGCGGCGCCTTATACTTTCCCGTCAAAATGCCGCCGCCCAGGGAGCCGTAAGAAAGGATAGACACGCCCTTACCTTCGCAGAAAGGAACAAGATCCTTCTCTATTGTCCTGTCAAAAAGGGAATACTGCATCTGGTTGCTCTTTACAGGCGCTATCAAAAGGGCGCGCTCCAGGAGTTCCCGGCTGAAATTGGATACTCCGATATATCTGACCTTCCCTTCCTCGACAAGGCTCTTCAACTCTCCGAACGTTTCATCCAAAGGCGTATTCTCATCAGGCCAGTGGCACTGGTACAGGTCAACGGTCTCCACGCCGAGGCGCCGCAGGGAATTTTCGATCTCTTTCCTTATAAAGCCGGCGCTCAGATCGACCCTGATCGAGCGGCCTTTCTGCTCAAGGCCGCATTTTGTGGCGATAACCACGCGGCCGGCCTTCTTCCTTATCGCCCGCCCGATGACTTCCTCGGAACGGCCGTTTCCGTAGATCGGGGCGGTATCGATAAAATTGATGCCTTTTTCAATGGCCTGTTCCACGACACGCATTGACATGGAATCATCGGCCTCCCCCCAGCAATCCCCGCCGAAGACCCATGTCCCGAGCGCGACAGTAGACACCTCCAGGTCTGAATTCCCTATTTTTCTGTATCGCATCTTTTGCCTTTCTGTTCTGGATCTAAACCGTCTTACGCCTTCTATTATACTCCAAGACGCCGGGCGGGTAAACAGATTCAATCCCCCCGTTTTCCGATGCGGAATCGGAACTAATGGTGCCGATCCCGCATCGGAACCTGCGCCCGGCAACCTTGCATCTTTAAAAAAGTTGTGGTAACCTTCGAAGTATGAAAAAGAGGATGTGGACGCTGATAACACTGGCGGCATTGATTACGATCACGTGGGGCATAACCTGCAGGGTATTTGATTCGCAATTCGCGGAGATCACTATAGACTGGTTCGCTTTTCTGGCGGGGATATTCCTGGCAGCCGAAGGCACCTGCAAGATACTGAAATCATCCGGTCCCTTCTTCCCCGGTCAGTTCCTGAGAACGCTCCGGGTCATCATCGGCACATGCGTTTTCACGATACATCTGCTGCAGTTCATGCGCTTCTAGTTCAGTCCCTGAAGCATGCGCTGTTCTTCACCCGCGTTACAGCGACCGGCCGACTTCTTCCATTGAACTGCGGTAAGCGTCGATCTCTTTCCAGTTGACCCGGGTTATTCTCAAGGATATAACGCCGTTGAACAGAGCGCGCATGATATCCGCGAGCTGCGCGCCGCTCTTATTCCCCATATCTTCTATCAGATCAATAAAACCATGATACCCCAGAAAAGCCAGCAGGTTCCTTGTCGATTCCATAAGATCAGGGTCATCCGAAGATTTGCCGGGGGAATCGATCAACCTCTTGTTATTCAAAATCAACGTAGCTACTTCCAGAGTTTTTATTTCCGGGATCTGGGCGTTGGCGGCCTCTTTTCGGCTTGCGTATACGTCTTTTCCAATGACAAACCTGTCCGCCAGTTGCTTAA
Source organism: Candidatus Makaraimicrobium thalassicum (assembly GCA_003644505.1). Classification (GTDB taxonomy): domain Bacteria; phylum Omnitrophota; class Gorgyraeia; order Tantalellales; family Tantalellaceae; genus Makaraimicrobium; species Makaraimicrobium thalassicum. Next base: position 13,205 of record QNCM01000020.1, read on the forward strand.
ACCCTTTGGCATCCAGTTCCGCCTTGAAATCCGTAACAGCCTCTGCTTCCTTTCCCGTAAGACATAATACGAACGCCTCGGGATTCTTCCTCCAGTTCTTCTCCATCTCCGCTGCCGCTTTTTCCAGCCATTTTCTTAGATCCTCTAAACCATCAAAATGCGACACTCTTGTATTGATACCCATTTTTCGGAATTCCCTTGCATCGCGCCTCCCATAATCCTCCTGCAGGGGCCTTGTTTCGAAATTATAGCCCGGAATGATATGAATGTTAAGGGCCCCCCGGCGGAAGTCCTCCTTTAGAAACTTTATCTGACTGGTAAATTCATAATTGCCCGTCAGGTCTAATTTGCCCTGTATCCCTTCAAGGTCTATCCTCGATACGGGCCCTTCTAATGGGTTTTCACGCTGCTGCCTTTGACCAAAGTTCAAGGCCAGAAGCGCCTTTTCACTGACAGTCAGGCGGTTCCCCATGCCCGGCCTGAGGTTCAATCCGTCCATCTTTTTCTCAAGCTCACTGATGAATTCCCGCAATGACAGATCATCTACATCCTCCCCGATCTCCCGGACAAGGGCGTCATAGGCACTCCTGACTTTTTCTCCCACCCCGCGCATATATGTATGTCTGGTAAGGACTTCCTCATACTCTTTGCCGTCCAATTCCGTGATCCCTGTTCCTTCGAACCGGCCTTCCGGCAGTCCGATGAACCCTCCTTCGCCCAGTTCATGGATAAGCCCCATGAGCGAGAGTGGATTATCCCTGTCCATAAGACCCTCATAAAGATAAAGCACGTCCTCCTTTTCGATATTTTTCCCGAACGCACCATTGACATTCTCATGATGCTGTAAAGCAACCACTTTTTTAACTTTTCCCATTTTATTTTTAAGATCTTTGAAAAGAGCCTTCTCTTCCTGCTCGGTTAAGGAATGCCTGCCTTTTCTGTTCTCGACAAATCCCTCCAGCGACTCCGCAACCTCTCTGGCATCTCTAGTTATTACGGCTCCATGTCCATCTGTAACCATTCTTATGTCAACGGGGTCCATGGAAGGGTGTATAATACGGAGAATATTATTTTCTATTTCCATCGTCGTAAAACCATCTGTCAGCAACTTCCCGTCTCGGCCGAATAATTTACCGATGAGACCGGCTTCAACACCCTCTCCGGCAAATACTCCGGCCTGTATCGCTCTGTATCTTTGCAAAAAACGATTGTAGGCTTCTACCTCACGGCCTCTATCTGTAGAGGTTAATATAGTTACCACCTCTTCTACTTTTATATCAGACGGCATCTTTAAACTCTCCGGCAGACTCTCAAAGAATTTTCTGTATCCCTCAAGACGCGTCACATGCAACGACCCGTCACCCAGCGCGTCACGCATTTCTTTTATAATTTCCGCGTCTGCTGTCTCTACTATCTTCAATGCATAATCCCTTACCCGGTCTTGATGCGTTTTTTCTGCAAACCCTCTTTGACCCGCTATAGCCCCGGGCGGAATTGCTGCGGGTTGAGCCGCAACTTGCCGAAGTTCATCTTCTTTAACCGGTGTTTCAAGGCCTGCAGCGATCAAAATTTCGCCTTTGGGTATATTCACCCGCCAACCCGAGGCGTGGCAAACCACAAAACCGCCGTCTTCCGTTATTTCCATGTCATCTATGTTCTTGATCGCGTCCGGCCCTTTTTCCTCCCCCAGTCTTCTCAATACGAAAACAGCCGCTTCAAAAGAATTCATTCCTTTATCCCCGTATATAGCGGCACCCAGTATCGGGTTCAATTTGCTGGCGATCGCCATTATCGATGCTTTCGCGAGGACCGAACTCAGCATGCGCTGCACATCCGTAGTCTGGCCGGCAAGGAGGCCGAAATACGGGCTCTGGTAACTTTCCGCGCTGGTGAATTTCGGCAGTATCGATACATACGATATCCCCGCTTCTTCAAACAAACTGCCGAGATTCTCCGCGTGGAACCCCCCTGTCATAAGAATGGTGCTTTTAACGTTTTCCGCCATGCTGCCAAAACGCAGGTTCTTCAGGAAAACCTTATCTCTTTCGAACGAATATTCGTAAAATTTCGTGATCTCCCCGCGGTAATCGTCCAGCATGCCGATATTCGCATCCGGCCGCACGTCTATCCTGTACCTTGGCGCCTGCTCCTCGATAAAATTCACGAAATTATTAACGTCAAAAGAATCTTTGCCGCCGAGATAGTACTTGTAATCCGTCCTGGTAAGGGTTATATCAAAGATGTTTTTCAAAAGCGCGAGATTCCGTGAAAGCGTGTTCAGCCGGCGCTCGGTATCGTTCCGGTACAGCGGCTCTCTTATTTCGACTTCAAGCCCGTCGGTCTCTTCCATTACCCTGGAACGATCGACAGCCTCATAAGTGGTCATATATACGATGTAGTTCGAAAGTTCCGGAAACCGGCCGATATCGATCCCAAGCTCCCGTGCTTTATCCAGAAGATAACCATAAAACGCCTTGCGTGTTATCCTTTTGGTCTTAAAAGAGACGCTCTTGGAGACGAGTTCCCTTACTTCATTTCTCGAAAGGCCGCTTTTAAGCTCATCAATAAGTATGTTCCTCTCCATATTGGCTTTTTTAAAGTCTATCTCCTGCTCCTGGCTCATCGCCTGTGTCAGGAGGTACAGGTTGGAGAAGCGTTTAACCTGTATCCCGCTTTCCTTTGCCGTCTGAACCAGGAATTCCAGATACCCGCGAAGATCGTCGTTACCTGCTTTATACGCGCTGTATGCCATGTCGACCTTTAACAATTCCGGTGTATAAATATGCCGTTTGAGGTTGTTCAGGATGTGGGTAAGTTCCTTCAGGTATTTGTCGACCTCTGTTTTGTAGGCGAGAGATTTTCTGTATACATTGAGATTGGCCAGGTACAGATCCTTGTCCTCTATACCCCACAGCACGACCTTTCCGGGATTGTTGACCGCGTAAAACTCCGCCCCGTTTATCTCTCCCTTTTTCAGGAAATAATCAGCGACCTCCCTGCGGATGGCTTCCCCTGTTATTGAAGTGAACACCGTAAGATCGTAATCCCCGGCGCCCCCCTCAAGATTGACCAGGCGGATACCATACTCCTTGTTCAGGTAATCGATGATATCGGCTATCTTATGCTGGGCGAAACAGTTGCAGTGGGCATCCTGTATATGAACAACAACTTTATCAGGATCGCCCTTAAAGGAATATTTGACCTCCCCCAGGTGTTCCGGAACGGTAAAAGTGTCTGTGTCAAGGTGCGCGAACCGGACATGTTCCTGCAGCGGTAGTTCATGCGAAACATCACTAATATTCACCGTGGCCCGGGCGTCTGCAACAACACTCCAGCTAAAAAAGGCAAATAAAGCCCCCCCGCTTATTACTCTTTTTATTACAATATGTCGATTTAGCCACGCGTTTAACATCTTATTCACCTGTCGGGACTTTTTAAATTTCTTTATTTAGTAGGCAAAAAAATACTTTTTTACATTTATAATTATAATGCGCTTAATGTTCCATTAAATAGTTTACCTTTGAAAACAGAAATCTCCAAACCTAAAGAACTAACTTTTTTAAATTCTAATTATGGTTAGTTTATAGTGGTGAGTTATTGTCAAATGTTGTGGACTGAATTATTTTCAAGAGCATCTTTCCCTCCAATTTGCGTATTCCGGTCAGCTTGTACCACTCATTCCGGAATTTAGTTACCACCTATTCCGGTTGATATTGACCACTCATTCCGCTCAACTTGTACCGCCTGTCGGAGCGAAGCGACGCTGGTTTTATTGTATATCAAAGATCGTAGTAGCAGTAGCTTTTTCTTTTTGCTTCTTTTTCTTTTGTAACTACTCAGGTACCCTATAGTGTCGACATAAAGGGTTTGCCGGTGATGGCGTTTGAGAGGGCTTCAAGGGGATTTACGGAGTTCTTTTTCGCAGTTGATATATAACTGCGGACACGGCAAAAATCTTTAGCACCCTTGTTGCTTCTGAAAGTTCCGGATATTTTCTATTGAACCTTTACCATTCTAAAGTCTCTTTCGGCCCGATTGTTATCGAATGGCACGTTGAAATCATGCATAAAAGCAAGGGTTTCTTCTTTTCGCAGAGAAAGACGCTCCAATAAATTTCTTGCCTTCGTTTTTTTAGGACGTCCCCTTGTATTTTTGCCTTTGGAATTGCTTTCCGGTGGCGGGTTTTCATAACACCCTGCTTCAAGGATCAGTTGATAGAGTGTCTCGAATTCCTGCAGTTCATATTGAGGCAGCCGATTGGCTGTTTGACTTGTTTGTTCAACTGCTTTTTTGATGCCTATCAAACAATCTTTCATTTGCTTAGCCCATGCCTGACCTTCTTGCTCATATATATACGTTAATTCGCGCAGATGATGAGCATTGCAAAGACCATGAAGACCATCGTATTGGAAGTACGATTTAAATGCATCATGGATGGCACGTCCCTTAAACTGTGGAAGAATACCGATACCGTCAATTGCTTCTTTTCCACGCTTTTGGTGAACTCCGATATAAGTAAATTTGAAATTTGAAGCTACATGCATCCAATGGAGTATCCCTTTTACACAACAACCTGTCTCATCAAAATGATCAACATCCGATTTGACGAGACAATCCATGATCCGTTCCAGAGGTTTTTGAAGAATGTCGGAACAGGACTGTGTGATAGCGGCTATTGTTCCCTGGCTTAAGTGGACATTGAATAAATCATACAGCAATTCAGATGTCCGCTGATACGGCAAAAGCTGATAAATCCTAAGATAAGCTATGATCGATTTCAGCCGCGAACCATCCATGACACGTATTTTTTTCTCAAGTTTTATGATCCCCCCCCCTGGCCGATCGCAATTCGGCAGACAGTTGGCAAATAAAACAAATGGCCGCTTCCTCCCCGGACTGATATATAGCTCTGGCAGCTTTTCTATCAGTCATCGGTTAATTTTTCCCGGAAGTTTTTGGATAAAGGGTAAACGTAAACATCCTTGATAGTTGTTTCGATTGACCTGTATTGATCGTTACGAGTACGCCCTTTTGTCTGACCGGTATAAATCCAATTAGCGGCTTTATAACAAGTGCCTTTAAACCGGCTTCTATCGACAAAAGTTTCAAGTAAATATACGGGATGCCCATATTTATTAATCCAGTCGGAATTTATGCGCCGTGATATCTTGCCAAGAATATGACTGGCCAGATGAGGCACCTTTACCCATGGGAGGATCAGGAATCTCGTGTTGTTAGTGATCCGGTTAACGTTTTTTTCACGTATCCGATGATCCCAACCGATAAACGCGTCGCGGGATGTTGTTTTCCAGGCTGCGGAACCGAATAGCATACAAGATACTGGACGATCAGAACAGTCGGTTATCAGATATCGCATATTTTCGCCGACTGTCGTTCGATGTCCCAGATAATGATATTGAGCTAAAAGGCAGTTGAACAGAGAATGATGCTTCGACTTTGGTTGTACAGGAATTATTATTACTTCCGCGAGAGATTTAAAGTCACATGAAATTGTTTCGGTTGAATGTTCCGCGAATGCCGGTACATTGCCCCGGGAATGATTTGCGGCTTCTCTGCGCCGAGCAGGCAGCACAATATGACCGGTTCGTTCAAGTTTTAAAAGCAGCGTCCGGCAGGCCATGTCTTTTAACTGACCGTTAGCAGTGCGCCAATTCCATAATTTACAAAGTTCGCGTGAAATTTGAGTACGGTGCCAGGAAGGGTTTTCGGCAAGTAGTCGCTGGATGTCCTGGATATCACCGATGGGTAACAGTATGTTTGATTGCATGCATCAACTATACCAGCTAATGGTCAATGAGTCCAGCTAAAAAATCAAAAAAACGAAATTTACAGATTTACCATATGGGTGGGTACCTGAGTAGTTACGCATTACGGATTGGATCGAATAAGATACCACGGTTCGGAAGGCGCTGAAATGTGGGTAAGAACCGGCATACTTAGGATGGACCTCAATACAGCACTGGCCAGAATGTAACGATAGATGAAATAGCCTGGATTTTACAGAAAACAACAGGTACTTTCTTGCGGAAGATAACGAAAATTTTCCCGGAAAAGCTTTTTCAGCAGACCCTATTTAGTGTTATTGTCAACAAATTTTTAGCTGTTTTTACATCAGCACCGGGCTTTTCTGAATTCCGGCTGCCTCCAAAAACAACCAGTTACACCCCGGAGCGTACCCAGGATACCGTTACACCGCGGGGTTATACACCCCTGGGGGGGTATAACCCAATATAAATAAAGAAAATTTTTATTTGACAAATAAAAAAGCTAAGGTATAATAAATAGTGTTGTGGGTAAGTACGTGGAAAAGGAAATAGGAATTTTGAACCGTAAGGTGATGAAGTACTAGCCTTGCGGTTTTTTTTGTTTCTGCGTCACCTGCCAGAATTTATTTTCACATGAAAAGATGGAAAGGAGGTTGAAAATAATGGCAAAAGGAACAGTCAAATGGTTCAATAACGCAAAAGGTTATGGGTTTATTACTCCTGAGTCAGGCAATGATGTCTTTGTGCATCACAGCGCGATTCAGAGTGAAGGCTATAAAACTTTAGAAGAAGGGCAGCAGGTCGAGTTCGAGATCAAGCAGGGCCCTAAAGGTGAAGAGGCCGCGAATGTAGTGAAGTTATAACCGAAAAATAAAAAAGGCCCGGCTTTAAATGCCGGGCTTTTTTTTTCTTTCTGTCCCGCAGAAGCCCTTGCCATTGAATCCTTCCATCAGGCGTATCAGGCAGTTACGCGCGGATGACGACTTCTTTCGCGCGTTCGTAGAGGTATCTTAATTCTTCCGTATTGACCGGCATTATGGGGAGAAGCCTTATCAGTTTATTTAACGACATCACCATTGCGCTGATATCCTCTCTGGCTATATTCACAAGGTCTTCCCCTGTCAGATCAAAATCCGCAGCGCTCAGCCCCTGTGATAAACACAGGTCCATATACTGCGTCAGGGTATGATACACAAAATTACTGTCCTTCCCATACCCGTCGTTCCTCGCTATCTCGGACAACCTTAGCCCGAGAAAGATACTTCTTATCAAACCGGCTCTGTCATACTTGAATCCGACCGGCGCGACAATGGTCTCCTCCGGCGGAATGCCTCCCAGCTTCCATCTCGCGTTTACTTTACTGGCCGGAAGGGTTTCACCTTTCAAAACCGGCAAAACCGTAACAGTATTTGCCCGGCTGCTTTCAAACCCGGACGGTAAAGCCTTTTCCCTGATACCATACCGGCTGTATCCTCTTTCATCCACTTCCAGGATGCTGTCTCCATAAAATAACTCTATATGCACGCAGGGGATATCCTGAAAAGCCGCGAGAAAATCGTTTACACTGTCCGACCCCGCGGCTTCAATTACCTCAACCGGTATTCTTATCAGCTTATCCCGGGCTGTTCCCGAGTTCAAAACCTCTGACAGGAAAACCGCATTGTCGTCCATAAACGCCCGCATGCCTTTAGCCAGTCCCAATGACACAGGCGCGGTGAGCTTCTTTGTGCTGGGCTCTTTTGTCTCTTCCACTGAAGAGAATATCACAACGTCAGTTTCTTCCTGCCATGCTGAATCAATTAAATCCCCGTATTCACCCTGCAATTCCCCGACTATGTTATTTATACGCTTTTCAGACGTCAAACCTTCATATAAACGCAGGAGGCCCTCTTTCCCCGTTGAACGCGCGAACCTCCCGAAATCCGGGATCCAATACGGACGGGGACCCATCGTCTCAAAAACAACCAGGCTGTTCTTGTTCCGGGCTATCATTCCAAGATACGGCGCGTATTCAGGCTTCAGGTTCTTTTTATACCTCTCAAAGTCTTCTTCGTTAAAATCGTCAAAATCCCGGTTAAACCGGACAGCCGCCTCAGGGGATAACCGCACGGAAAAGTCATTGAACCGCAATCCCCCAAGATTTATCATGTAATCGACATACCCGGGAAGGGCCAAGCACCAGTCCCCCGCATTTATCTTCTGGGCGATCACCTCTGTTATCTCGTTCTTCTCGTTGTATTTTACGTTAAGCTGGACACCCCTTCCTTCTGTTACGTGCTTTATGTCCAGGTTAAGCCCCTGAAAATGTCCCGCTCCCGTGCTTGTTGTCTGAGACGAACCGGGCAGGAAATCGTTTACAAAAAAAGTCTCATGGACCGTGGTTATCGTACCGCTCTCCGTTGCCGCTTGCAATCCGCCGGGCACTTTGATAAAACCGTGATCCATGAGGTACATTACAAGATTATCTTCTGCGTTATCGAAACGGCCGTCATCAAACTTAATGTCCTCCCCGATATTCCGGCCAAGTTTCCCTATTCTTTCGATCCCTCTCCAGAAAAACCCTGCCTTTCCTTCTTCCTTGACTTCATCGATCCCTTCAGGGAGCGTTGAGGCGTCAATAAAACTGTTCCCTCGTTTATCATTTCTGACCATTTCTCCGGGAACCGCTGTCAACCGGATGTTTTCCGCTCCTCTGACACCTCTATCCATCCAGGAGAGGACAGTCAAGGCCTGTCCTGCCATAAGCTGAACCGATCGGGAAATTTCACTGTTCTCCGACAGCTCGACCATATTCCTGATGAGCTTTGCCGCGAACATCCTGACGTCCGTCATTTTTTCTTTGTTTTTCGCTGAAATCCCGATAAGCCGGTTCAATATACCCGCCGCCACTTCAAGGTTTTTGTCCTGGAACCCGGCGCCTGTAAAAAACACCTCCAGCGCCTTATGCATCTTGCCGTCCATTATAAACCTTGACACTTCATATATCGCATACTCCCCGGGGCTCTCGATCGGATCAGGTATATATACCTGATCAAACAGCGTGCGTTTATCCATCTCCTTCCCTCTTTCCGTTTGTGACATTTTTCCGGGTAACTTTTCCCGTATTACGGATACTAAGTCTTCTGCCCCCTCGATAGCCCTATCCATAAATTCGTCTTCCGCGGAACGGCCCGCCCTGATATTCGGATTATACATCCTGTCCACATATTCCTTGAACATACGGTGGCTTGTAAAATAGGAAAGGCTCTCCACAATGCTTTCTCTCATAACCTGATACCACCTTTCCTTATGGTTGAAATACGTATCAAGGATGCCCAGCTCATGGTAGGAGTTGTTCTTTATCGCAGAGTTTCCGCATTTTTCGCAGACTTCCGGGGCTTGCGCGCCTTTATCGGCTGGCCAGACATGCATACATTTCGGATCATGGCATTCGTATATGACTTTCCCGTCCCGGGTCTCTTCCATATGGGTCAATACGCGGCCGTCCGCGTCTTTGCCCAGGATCGTGTTCCCATCGCGGGTCTCGAATCTCCATTCACCCAGCATTATATTCCTCAGAGCCTCTTTGGTCGCGAACGGGAATACGCCTAAAGACGCCTCAAGCGTCCAGCCGTCCATAACCGTGCAGCTGGGTTTGCCTGCCAGTTGAAATTTCATGCCGCTTGTCCCGCTGGCTTCCAAAGGCGGCTCAGGGTTATTAAGCGCCACTGTTGCTATCTTTATGACAGCCCGCGTTACCTCCGTATTATAATCTTCGACAAAAAGGATGCTCCCCTTTAACTCGGGGTCGGTCTTGGCTATATGCAGTATTTTCTGGAGTATTTTCTTCCCCTCCTCGTCATCCCGGTGTGCCTTGCCCATAAACAGTATCTGCGCTTTCTTTCCCATTTTTCTTGCTTCACGCACAACCGACCTCCATACCTCTATATCGCCGTTCTCGCCGTACTCTAGAACAAAGGCCGGCTTTTTATATTCCGTCATCCTTCTGCCAAACACCACCAGGAAAGCGTCAGGATCGATCTCGATCTCTTCCCCGTCAATCAGCGGCAGCATCCTGGCTCCGGATTCCGATCGCAATGACCGTATGCGTTTCAATTCTTCAATCCCGTTTTTGACCATTTCCTTCGACACTTTTTTCATCTCAGCGTCGGTAATCAAGTTAACAAGCGTCCATGCGTCTTCCCGCGATATGTTATTCAGGGTGACGTCCCCGCTGACCAGGCCGTCTTTCTTTAACCCCTTGAGCTTATCCTCCAGCAGGTTCTGCATCACTGCCGGCTGATAAAATCCCCTGTGCACGGCATTGGTTATATTAACCGGCTCCGGCCGGTCATGGCCCTGCTTTTCCGCGACAATGCCGTTCGTCCCCTCATACATCTCTCTGCATACTTCAGCATGCCGGCGGGAAACACCGTTAAAAAAATTACAGTAGGTAAGGGCGAATTCCGTCATGTCAAACACCCCATCATGGACTAGCGGTTCGGAAGCAATGTCACTGAACTGCGCCCCGAATAGATCAAGATACGGCCCGAGATATTTTTCCGCGATATGATCCTGGAATGTCTGGTTGCCCGCGGCAACAGGAGTATGAGAGGTGAACCCAGACATCTTCCTTACTACTTCAAGGACCTGATTAAGGGTAAGCCCATATTCCCGCCTGCGTTCGATCGGCATGTTCCGCAGGATTTCCATACTGTAATCCGATCCCGTCCTCCTGTTCAGATCCTCTATCCTCTTTGATAAAAGCTGACGCGCTTTTTCCAGCAAGGCAAAAACGACATGCCCCTCGTTCAGATGGAGCGCCCTCGGTTCCATGCCCAGCCGCTGTAAGAGGCGCTGCCCTCCCACTCCCACGACATATTCCTGCACCAGTCTTATCTCCTCGTTCGCGTCATAGGTCAGATCAAGATATCTCTTATATTCAGAATTATCATTATTTTCCTCTATGTCAGTCGTCAGGAAGTAAAGCCTGGCACGGCCCGCTTGGACTTCCCATGCTTTAGCGTATATAGCCTTTCCATCAGGCATGGGCAAAACAAGAACGATATCGTTCCCTCTCTCATCTTTTACGATCCGGCCAAAATCCTCGATCCTTACCCTGTTGTATTCCTCATATTGCCAGTTTGTTTCAGAGTCGATGCTCTGTGTCAGATACCCAAGTTTGGAATACGGGCCGACCGCGACAAATGTACCATCAGGCAGCAGATCGCTCGCGGCTCTGACCTGGTCGCCGGCAAGCGCGCCCAGTCCCCCGGCAAAAAAAGGAAGCCTGTGGGTGATCGCGTATTCCATCGAATAATACGCAATAACCTCGTTTTTTTCGAGCCCCATGTGCTCTCTTGACAATATCCGCTCATCCCCGCCTGATAAATATTTTTTATATTCCCGCGACAATGCCTCGACAGCCCCTTTATTGATGCGCGCCGTGTCACGAAACATCTTTTCCGCCCTCTCGTGCAGCAGCGCGAATTCCGGATCCCACATATAAGCGGGGTTCTTTCTTACCCTGTTCACCTCAACAAGAAGACTGATCGCCCCGCCGGCATTTCTCAATCTTTTCTCATACGCCTCTCCGCTATGAAGATTGTCCACGTTTGTGGAATCCATCAAGTGCAGCAATTCATCGTCCTCTAATACCTCTTTCCGCAACGCCTCCCTATCCCCGCCATTTCCCATCAAGTATTTTAAAAAGAAATGACCGATATAAATACACCGGTCCCTGTACCCCGCATAGGCCAGGTTGGAACTGTCTATGCTATCCCTCCATCCGATAGCGGGTTCATTAAGTACAATCCTGATCTTGACCAGCGCACCCCTGGCTGGGTGTTCGCGGATCCACTCTGTTAAATTCCGGGCCTCGGATTCCGAAAAGACCCTGCGTATCTCCATCTCTTTCCCCAGATATATCCTTCTCGGAGTTTCGCCGGGGACATACTCCTTATCCCATTTAACGCCATGCGCTTTAAGCCGGCCGTCATCAAGCGATATCTCAATGATCCTTTCGTCCCTGATGAGCCTTCTTATTATATGATCGCTTTTGGGGGCGTTTTTACCCTTCATGTCGCGGTCACCGCCGGGATCGCTCCGTTTATCATTTTCTATCAGGATCGCATATTGACTTATGATCTCCCATCGCGGGTCGGATAATGCCAGTACCTCTCCCCGCTCTCTTCCGCATATCCTCGCGACCCCTTTTTCTCCGTTTCTGTCAAAATAAATGGAAACTATCCCGCTATCTTCGGACACACTATCCAGATCTATGCTCTGCGCTTCCAAAAATCCCGAGGTATGAATAAAGTCTTCCCGAAGAGCGATTTTTAAATCCTTTCCCGCGCTTTCAGCTTTAATAAAATGGCCCGCGATAAAAAGGGCAACTGTCATGAACTTAATATCAGATATGATCTCATCCCTGAACCGGGAGGATCCCCTGGTAGGCGGATCCTCCTGACATGTCAGGGGAGGGACTATTTTGTGGGGGTATAATTCCAGACTGCCGGATGTATTGTTAAAGAGAAAAGTAAAAATTACCAGAAAGACCAACACTTTATGCAGAGGCAATTTCGTCTGAAGCATAATATCTCCCTGTTTTGTAATTTACTATTAAGCGATGAAATTATTATAGCACAAAGCTTGGGTTGGGTCAAATAAAAGTTAGTGTGAGCGGAAGGCAAAGAGCCATACTACTTAAAGTATGCCCTTATAATCTTCTGTTCGGTAAGAGGCCTGTCTGATGCATCGACAGACACGCTTTCAATTTTCTGGACCACGTCATAACCTGCGACAACCTCGCCAAAGATCGTATGCCGCGTATTAAGCCAGGGAGTCGCGGCGGTTGTAATGAAAAACTGGCTTCCGTTAGTGCCGGGCCCGGCGTTCGCCATAGCAAGAAGTCCTGATCTGTCAAACGTGACGCCCGGGTCGACCTCATCTTCAAAAGGCTTCCCCCAGACCGAGGCTCCTCCTCTTCCGGTCCCTGTCGGATCCCCTCCCTGGATCATAAAATTCTTTATAACCCTGTGAAAAATCATTCCGTCATAATACCCTTTCTCGACGAGAGCCGTAAAATTTTCACATGCTTTCGGTGCTACCTCAGGCATCAGCTCGATCTCTATCATTCCCTGATTTGTCTCTAAAACCACGATTTTCTCCTTTGCTGCGGCATTCTTTCCGAACTCACTACAGATAAAGGCCCCGATCACGGCCAGTCCAAGTATCACAACAAAAAACCGCTTCACATCCGGTAAAAGCCTCATCATATTTCGGACGGCTCATCCCCCTTTTCGATCTCTTTTTTCTGCATGAGATCCAGATAACGGTCAACTTCTTCCATATTCTCGAAAACAGGTTTTTCAGGCAGGGCTTTTACGATCTGGAATATCTTCCTTATCTGCGGCTGAAGGTTCGTCATGATGAATGTTCCCTTGTTCTCCTCAATAGCTTTTTTGGCCTGAAATATCACCCCCACGCCGTTGCTGCTTATGTAATCCAGCTCACTCATGTCAAATACCAGGACCTTGGTTGACGGGGCAAAAAGAGGCTTTATCTTCTCTTCAAGTGAAATATATGTGTCCGCGTCAAGGCGTCCTTCCGGTTTAACTATATAGATGCCTTCCTGCTGTTCTTTTACATCTACCTTAAACACCATAATAATATCCTCCTCAATAACATTACGCGATCACGCAGGGTTCAGAGTCTCCTCTATACATTGTATCAATTCCTCCGGCTGGAACGGCTTTGTGATATACTGGGCCACACCGCAGCCTTTTGCCGTTATCTTCTCGATATCATCATCAAGACAGGTCAGGAATATCTTGGGCACATCCTGATAAAGCCCTTTCTCGTTGAATTCCCTGATAAGGTTGAAACCTGTCCTCTCCGGCATAAAAATATCGATTATCAGCAGGTCGGGGTTGTATCTGTCGATATACTCTTCCGCTTTCATGGGATCGGCAAGTGTCCTGGTCTTATACCCCGCTGAATCAAGTCTGCTTTTCAGCAGGCTCAACAGATCTTTATCATCATCAATTATAAGGATGGTCTTTCCCATCGGCTGCCTCCTTTTTTTTCTAACTGCCAGAGATGCCCCATTCTATCATCATCCCCGCTATGTTGTAAAGAATTTACTTAAGCGTTTAAACGCTTGAGGGATACGGGGGCTCTGTCAGAAAGAAAGATACCTCGACAGGTCCTTAACCTGACCGTCTTTGAAATATACCTTGGCCCGTATTTCGAACTGACCCCACGCTGTGAACGATAACGCGAACCTGTCACTGGAGGAGTACCGGCTGACGACCGATGGATTGAAAGTTGGATGAAGATAATAGGTCACTCTGTCAATTTGGGACAGGACTTGTTCCGTGCCCTGCACCCAGACCGTTAACCCCCGGGTATTCGATTCGAATCCCGGTCTCCGCTCATCAGGAGGTATCACTACCACCCTGTACATCAGGCTGACCTGAAAGGCGGGCTGCCTGCGCCCGATCACGAAAGATGGATTTGTCGCCAGGTGATCGATATCTTCCGCGCTCTCTGCCATTACCACCGATCCCGCGGCTAACTCGATAGGACCTACTTCCATTATTTTTTTCCTTTCTCGATCTCGACGAAGACCTTGTTATCCTCCCAGAGAAGTTCATCGCCTGCTGTAAATACCTTAAGAGCATGAATACCTTCAGACACTTTTTTTTTCAAACAGGAACTTTCCGTTCCGGTCCGTAAGAACAAATTTTCTGCCGTCCACTTCCACCCTGACATTCGCGACCGGCTTCCCATCTCTCTTGACGAATCCCCTGAGCACGGCCGATGTCGGGAAAAGGACCTGAAATCGCACCATCCAACCAGTCACCAGGACTTCCACCACCACCGATACCTGAAAGACCAGCTTGTAATGAGCTCCGTATCCCAATCCCCGCCAGGTAGGATTAGCTGGCATAGAAGCACAAGTAGTAATCCCCTGACAAGATACTATTATCCGTGAAAAGGTTGTGTTTGAAAAGATTATTTAACTATGGATTTGGCTTTTTCGAGGAATTCTTCCGCGGCTTTAAGCAGTTTCTGACAGCCTTTCTCTGACCATCTGTTGTAGTAATCGGCATCCTCTCGCAGATCCTTAGCCTGATGAAAAGCGTCGATATACCGGCCCGGGATCTTCTTAGTATCTACATACAGTGATTTCATCGCCTGAAGAAGGCAGTAATGGCTATGCTCGCGGAGATTGCGAACATAAAGAAGCGCTCTCGCGCTGTGAAACATGGAATAGTAAAGCTGAACCGTAGCCCATTTATAATCGCCTTCCTCATAAGTCTTTCTGGCTCTTTCTAAATCAGACTTGGCCGCTTCAAGCTCTTTCGGAGCTAAAGTCTTACCTCTCGAAAACGGTTTTATTTTGCCTAGTTTTAAACATCCGTCATATTCTAAACTCATTCCGTCTCCTCCCAGAGAACTATCCCTCTTTCTACTTCGTTATAATAAACTTTTTCGTCTTTCTTGAAATCGGCAAGCTCGGACGGTGTCTTAATAACCGTCTGTAATTTACGTTTTGTCTTTAGCGACGAAATGATCCTTTCCGTTTCTTCCGGATCTCTTGAAAGTATAAACAAATCGATATCACTCGAAGGATCATCTTCTCCGCGCGACGTACTGCCGTATAGAACTATCCTTTTTGAAAGTGATTTTATTTTCGATACAAGCGGCCTAAGCATCAACACGCTCTGAAGCACTTTGAACTGTTTTATGGCCGAATCATTGTAAGTAACGGAATAAAAGATTATCCTGCCTTTCTTTCTTTTCGAAACCAGCCCTTCTTTCGACAATTCCTTAAGAGCGAAATACACCCCTGCCCGGCTTACCGAAGTCGCCTTCTGTATCTCGCTGGAAAAGAACTCCTTACCGGGATTGGACGCGAGAAAATCCAATACCTTCTGGGAGTTAGTAACGCTGAATATTCCGTTTGTTTTTTTCTTTTTCATGATTTCTTTAGTCTAATTTATTAGACACTTGTTTATTATATTAGACTCATCAAATAAGTCAAGATGTTTCTACCAGTCTTTCTACCCCCTTCGGATACCGCTTGGCGCATTTTTCATATAGTCCGTTCAGGTCATCAGACACGAGA
>QNCM01000021.1 GCA_003644505.1 Candidatus Makaraimicrobium thalassicum
CGGCGGCAGCGGCCGGAACATCAAAGAGAATTGCCTGTAACTTCCCACGCCGAGCAGGTTATATACCCCGAAAATAATGACCGCCGTGCCGTAAACCGTTATCCCTCTGCTTCTTTCCATGATCCGCTATACACCCACTCCCCAGATATCTTTCGCGTACTCCCCGACCGTCCTGTCGCTGGAAAACCTCCCAGACCTGGCGGTGTTCATTATTGACTTCCCCGTCCACTCATCATGATCCAGATAGGCCTGTGAGACCTTCTCCTGCGTGAAGATATAATCCTCAAAATCGGCAAAGACCATAAACTCGTCATGCCAGATAAGCGAATCGCAGAGAGGCTCGAATATCCCGGGTTCAAGCTGTGAGAAAAAATCTTCCTGAACCAGGCGGAGCGCCTCTTCCAGGAGAGGATCCTGCCGCACGTACTCCCGCGGGTTATAACCGCCCGCTTTTATCCCGGCGATCTCGTGAGCTTTTCGCCCGAAGATAAAGATGTTATCATCACCTACTTCTTCCGCGATCTCTATGTTTGCGCCGTCCCAGGTCCCGATCGTGACGGCGCCGTTAAGCATGAATTTCATGTTGCCGGTGCCGGAGGCTTCCCTGCCGGCGGTGGATATCTGTTCCGACAGGTCGCCCGCGGGAAATATCCTTTCAGCCAGCGAAACGCCATAGTTCTCCAGAAAGACCACTCTCAGTTTGTCCTTCACATCCGGATCTTTGTTGATGACATCGGCTATATTGTTTATGAACTTGATAACCAGCTTGGCCATGGCATAACCGGGAGCGGCTTTTCCGGCGATTATGGCCGTTCTCGGGACCACGTCTTTTTTCTTGTTGTTCTTTATTTTTATGTATTGGGCAATAAGGTAAAAAACGAACAGGACCTGACGCTTGTATTCATGGATCCTCTTCACCTGGACGTCAAAAATGGAACCGGGATCGATAATGATCCCGGTCTTATCCTTTACATAGCCGGCGAACTCTGTCTTATTGTCCTTTTTTACGGCCTTCCATTTTCCCCGGAACAGACCATCCCCGGCAAAAGGAACCAGTTTTTTCAGATGCGTGAGGTCCCGGAGCCACTCATTCCCTATAGCGCCGCTGATAAGTCCCGATAAACGCGGGTTTGCTTTCCCGAGCCACCGTCTCTGCGTTATGCCGTTCGTTTTCGAGTTGAACTTATGGGGGTAGAACTCAAAAAAATCCTTTAAAAGATCCGTCTTTAAAAGCTCGGTGTGAAGACGGGAAACCCCGTTCACTGAATGACTCCCGATTACACAGAGATGGCTCATCCTGACTTTCTTCTCCGCCTCCTCATCTATCAGAGACATCCGGGAGGGCCTGCCGCGGTCATGCGGATAACGATTGGCGACTTCCCTCAGGAACCTCATATTGATCTCATAGATCAGTTCCAGATGCCTGGGCAGTAGTTTCCCGAGCAGCGGTACCGGCCAGCTTTCAAGGGCCTCCGGCATGGTCGTATGATTCGTATAAGCAAACGTTCTGACCGTTATGTCCCAGGCCGTATCCCAGTCCAGTTCCTCTTCGTCTATCAGTATACGCATCAGCTCGACAATGGCGATAGCGGGATGCGTATCGTTCAGCTGAATGGCGATCTTCTCCGGGAACGCCCGGAAATCCTCATTGTTCATCTTGAACCTGCGGATGAGATCCTGCATCGAAGCCGATGTGAAGAAATATTCCTGTTTCAGCCGCAGTTCAAGCCCCTTGTACGCATTGTCGTTCGGATAAAGCACGCGGGAGATATTCTCGGAGATGATCTTGTTCTCGCATGCCCGGATATAATCGCCGTCGTGAAAATATTCGAGGTCGAATTCAGCCGTGCTCCTGGCTGACCAGAGCCTCAGGTTATTGACCACGCCGCTGCCGTAGCCGGGGACAGGCGTGTCATACGCCGTCGCAAGCACGTCACTGGTATCCACCCAATCAACGCGAAACCTGCCGGCCTTATCCGTGCGTTTTACGGTCCTGCCGTAATAACGCACCTTTAACGTGAATTCCGGCCTCTCGAACTCCCAGGGATTCCCGAGGCTCAGCCATTCATCCGGAAGCTCTACCTGAGAGCCGCTGACGATCTTCTGGTTGAATATGCCGTAATCATACCTGATGCCGTATCCGGTGGCGGGGATACCGAGCGTAGCCATGGAATCCAGGAAACAGGCAGCGAGCCGGCCCAGCCCTCCGTTACCAAGTCCCGGATCGACCTCCTGCTCGCAGAGATCCGCCAGGTTGAACCCCAGATCCTCCATCGCCTTACTGCCTTCTTCCAGCAGTCCGAGATTAAGCATGTTATTGGCCAGGAGACGGCCGGTAAGGAATTCCAGAGAAAAGTAATATACCCTTTTACAGTTCTCGTCGTGGTATCTCTGCTGCGTGAGTATCCATTTCTCGATCAGGCGATCGCGGATCGCCATGGCCATGGACTGGTAATTATCGTAATCGGTAGCGGTGTAAGAATCCTTTGCGAGAGAATATCTCCGGTTGTGCATGAAAGCATTCTTCAGACTCTCTATGTCAGCCGCTTTCCCTGACTGATTGTTGTTCATAGTTTGATTATTTCCCCGGACAGGGCCCAGCTATGTTACGCTTTAAGAAGATGCAGGACTTCCTTGACCTTGGCTGTTGCCACACAGATGACGGTATCGGCTCCTCCGTAATACACGAACAGGGTATCGTCTATAACAACGGCTCCACAGCTAAAGGTTACGTTCGGGACAACCCCGCTGATCTCATAATCGGCTTCAGCCTCCAGGAAGGGCTTATCGTATCTTCTGATGACCCTGCCGGGATCCTCCAGGTCCAGAAGCGCGACCCCCAGACGATAATGCATGGACCTGTCAACCCCGTGATAGATCAATATCCAGCCTTTCTCCGTTTTTATGGGAGGCGCACCGCCGCCGATCTTGAAGTATTCCCAGTCAAACTCGGGGCTCATCAGTATCTTCTGGTTGTCCCATGTTTTCAGGTCATCCGAATACGCTATCCACATATGGGGCGGGATCCTGTGAACGAACACGTATCTGCCGTTCACCTTTTCAGGAAAAAAGAACGAGTTCTTATCATCCACCATATAGAATGGATAATACCTGTCTCCCCAGTTCCATTTTTTTTCCAGAAAGTCGTCCACAGAAATGGATGTGATGCCGATCTGGACGCGCGTAAGCGGGAACACCATCCCCATACTGGTACCGTAAGCCGAATAGTTCATATAAATGGTATCCCCTATCCTCGTCAACCGCGGGTCCTCTATGCCTAAACTTTCCAGGTCGCTGGCCGGATCCGGGCCGAATACAGGTTCATCAAGCCTTTCATCGATATGAAAACCGTCTCTGCTGGAGGCATAACCCAGCCTTGAAACGCCTGTCTTCGATCCCTGGGCCCTGTAAAGAATATGCACTTTCCCGTCTTCATAAATAGCGGCGCAGTTATACACCATGACCGATTCCCATGGATTTTCCTTCCTGGGAGCCAGGATCGGATTGCCTTTATACCTCTTTAAGACCATTTTACGCTCCTCTCCGTTATTCTTTTAACAAATTCTCAAAAAGCCTGAGAAACTTTTCAGCCGTAGCATCGGCTGCTTTATCCCCGAGGTAGCTTACGATCGCTTTCTGCTGATCGCGGTATTTACTGCCCTGTTCGAACACATCGATAAGGTCCTCCTCAAGTTCCTGATGATTACTATACTTGAGGATCTCCTTGTCAAACGAATAAGTAAAATTAGACACCTGCGCGAGGATCGGGCAGCCCGACCCCATGCACTGAAATGCAGTGCTGCTCACAACCGGCCAGGGCCTCGAAGGCTTGTTATAGATCATGCAGTCCGCGGCGTGAAGATATTCATATAAACGGTCCATATCAGGCGCTTCCTCCACGATCCTCATATCGAATTTCACGGCGTGCTGCACGCGCCCGAATTGTTTCAGCACAGGTTCGACTTTCGCAACAATAAGCATTATAATATCGTGCTTATCAGCCAGCTTATCCAGCACAGAAACGGTATCCAGCGCGTATTCCGCGGCCGGACCGAAAAGAAGGACTATCTTTTTATCCCCGGGCAGCCCCAGTTCTTCCCTCGCTTTAACTTTGTCCCCCAATCTTAACGGGAACGCCGGGTATGGTATGATGCTTATTTTGTCCTTTGGATAGGCTTCCTTCAGAAAATCATAATACCTCTTGTCAAAGCAGACAACCTGGTCCCAGTCAAAATCGAAAAACCCGGGTATATCGGAGCGCTTGCCGTCATGAATGACGTTGACGGTTTTCGCTTTCTTTTTTATTTCTGGAAAAATCGACAGAAGGCGCTGTATGGGAAGCATGCCAAGGTCCTGGACCACAAAAATATCATAATCCGCCGCCAGTATGGGCGCGGCATCCATCTTCGGATCCGTCCCCTTGAATACCTCGAAACATCTCGTTACATACTTTTCCTCTTCTTCCGGCTTCTTCGTCAGCGCTGTGCCGTGAAAACTGTGCCGGTAAAACGTGAAAACCTTCAGGTCTATGCCCTTTTCGACCCAGGCCCTGCCTATAAGTTCAGCGTGTATCGACGCCCCGGAATCGGTGTTCCAGGATCCAAACATGGCTATTTTCATGAAAACCTCCCGCGAATAAACATGTAATCCCCATCTTCAGGCTTCGGGGCCCGTTTGAAAAATAAAAAACACCTTGCATTTATATATATTATACGTAAGATATAGCACATAGCAATGAAAATTGTCTCTTTAAAATACAAAATTTCTGACACTACCTTTTGCATGTCAATTTGTTCCACGGAAGTAGCCGGGGGTCAACCCCCGGCTACTTCTGGAAAAGGAAATCCCTGCTGTATAAATTCAGAGAGGTACTATGCGCGGAGATAAGCTGGTAATAAGAAAAGGCCATGTAAAAGCGGCACAGGAGCTCGGCAAAATCCTGACCCCGGAGATACTCTCTTCCGATTCCAGGTATGTTATCTCTATCTCAGGCGAATCCGGCTCGGGAAAAACGGAGATCGCCCATGAAATAACGAAGATCCTGAAAGAAAACAAGATCAGAAGCGTCACCCTCCACCAGGATGACTATTTCCGTCATCCCCCAAAAACCAATTACAGGATGCGCCGCAAGGACCTCACTCTTGTCGGCACCTCCGAGGTGAAACTTGCCCTCATGAACAAGCACATAACCCGCTTTAAAGATCCCAAAACCGTCAAACTCCGGAAGCCCCTTGTTCATTTTGATGAAGACAAGATCAGGGAAGAGACCATAAGATGCAAAACAGCCAGGGTTATGATCATAGAGGGGACATATACCGCTCTACTTAAAAATATCGACAAAAAGATCTTTCTCCGGCATACGTATAAGCACACCCTCGGCACAAGACAGGTCAGGAAAAGAGAAAAAATCGACAAATTCGACGAAAAGATCCTCACCATTGAACATGGTATCATTTCCAGACACGCGAAACTGGCGGATATAGTCGCTCGGGAGGATTATTCGCTGATCATAAAGCACAGACCTAAAATAAGGAAGAAAATCAAAAGGATCTGTATGCTCACGGCCCACGGATACGTAGATCCCAAACCCATCCTGGGGAAAACGGACACGGGCGGACAGGTGACCTATGTCCTTGAACTTGCCACGGCTCTGGCGAAAAAAGGTGTAAAGGTCGACATATACACGCGCCGGTTCCAGCACAGAAAAGCTATTGAGCAGGTAAGCAAAAACGTGCGGATCATAAGGATCCCCTGCGGCGGGAACAGGTTCATCCCGAAAGAAAAACTCTTCCCCCACCTGGATACATTCATCAATAGGATGGAAAGGTTCATCAAAAACAAAGGTTTAAAGTACGATATACTTCATTCGCATTACTGGGATGCCGGATACGTGGCCATGAAACTCTCCGAACGCCTGGATTACTTCTTCGTCCATACATTCCATTCCCTCGGAGCGTGGAAAAGGGAACAGATGGGCGGGGATCCCGTTAAGATGGAAAAACTTTACGGCTTTAAACAGAGAATCCAGTATGAAAAGATGATCTTCAAAAAAGTCCGGGCGCTGGTCATGACAAGCTCGGATATGGTAAAACTCTCTAAAAAGTTTTATAATTATACGTCCAGAAAACATGTGGTGCTGCCGGCCGGCGTGAACACGGACGTGTTCCATCCACTTAAAAAAGGAAAAAAAGAAAAAAAGATCGACGTGCCGCAGAATTACATCTTCTGGGTCGGCAGGTTCGCCACCAACAAGGGGCTGGATTACCTTCTGCGGGCTTTTGCTGAAGTGGTTACAAAAGCCAAGGACCTCTTCCTTATTATAGGCGGAGGCTCCACAAAACCGGAACCCGAAGAGAAAAAACTGAGAAAACGCCTGGAAAAAATAATAATCAAAACCCAGATCAAAAACAGGGTCTTCTTCACAAGGCATATAAAAGACAAACTTATGCCCTCTTATTACCGGAAAGCCAGGTTTTTCGTCCTCCCGTCGAAATTCGAACCATTCGGCATGACAGCGGCAGAGGCAATGGCCTGCGGAACCGCTTTAATAGTAAGTAACCGGGCGGGTATCAGAAAATATCTCAAGACCGGACATAACTGCCTGATCGTCAACCCATCCAACAAGAAAGACCTGAGCCGGGCTTTTCAGACACTCAACCGGGATCATGTCCTGCGCAGAAGGATCGCGAAAAGAGGATTAAAGATCGCCCGGAGGGAATTCAGCTGGACGAAACTCGCCGAAACAAGCATGTCTTTCTATGACAACATGGTTAACAGGTATTATGACGGGAAGTAAGGGAAAAAGCGCTTCTCCCCTTACTTTTTAACCTTTGCCTTTACCGTCTTACCGGCCTTTTTCGGCTTTGCTTTTGAGGCTTTCTTCTTTCCTGCCTTTTTCAAAAGATCCCTGATCTCAACGGTCGTCATCCTGTCAAGACGCTCTTTATCGTGCCCGGCTGCCACCAGTCTTCTTATCTGGGATAAAACTTTCTGCCTTTTCGCGGCCCCGCTTTTCTTGGGACGGCAGCGGTAATTCTTTCGAGGTTTCATCCTTCTCTCTCCTTTTTTCGTAACTCATGAAGCAAGGCTCTATTATACATTAATAAAAGCCCTTTGCAACCAATAAATCAGACGCTTTACGTAACAGCTTTGGATCAATGTACTTACAACCTAATTATGGGTATTCTTGTTTAAATTTGTGCGGGGGCATGTCCCCAATATATATATTGCCGTGGAATTGCAGTTGTGTTAAAGTATTGGGCATGCTGAAAAAACTGAAGAAAGATATAGATAACAGCCTGAAATCGTTTCTATGGGACATATCGGCTGAACTGGGTCTACAGGCGGCCTCCGGGCTCCTTTACGGCGGGATCCGGGATTTTCTGCATCGGAGCGGAAAAAGGATACGCCCCATACTGTTCCTCATAAGCTACCAGGGATACACGAAAAAAAAGGGGTTCTCTTACGAGAAACTCCTTCGGTGTTCCCTTTCGCTGGAACTGCTGCATGATTTTCTGCTTGCTCATGACGACGTCATTGACAAATCCGCCCTGCGCCGCGGGAAGCCGGCACTGCACAGGCTGTTTAACATGAAACTCGGCGTGTCCGGGAAAGACGAACTCGGTTCCAATCTGGGCATTGTCGCCGGAGATATAATATTCACCATGGCAATAGACGCCCTGCTCTCGTTCAGCGAAGACCCATCCCGAAAGGAACAGGCCCTTAAGATATTTATCAGAACAGCGGCTGCCACGGGCATTGGTGAATTCATCGATGTAGTGAACAATGTAAAAAAGATCGAAAAAATCACGAAAAAAGAGGTCTTCCTCACCTATACCCTGAAGACGGCAAAATATACCTTCGAAGGCCCGCTGCTTATAGGCGCTGTCCTGGCCGGAGCGGACAAAGAAGAAACGCAAAAGCTGTCCAGGCTGGGCATTATCCTGGGGCAGGCCTTCCAGATACAGGACGACCTGCTTGATACGTTCTCCTCCAGCGAAAAAATCGGGAAACCCGTGCTTTCTGACCTTAATGAGTCCAAAAAAACGCTCCTTGTGTGGAAAACATACAAAACCCTTGCGAAAAAAGATAAAAAGCTTCTCAAGCATCTCCTGGAAAAACGCGGAAAGACTTACCGGGACCTGCTGGAATT
The DNA here is from genome assembly GCA_003644505.1 of Candidatus Makaraimicrobium thalassicum. GTDB lineage: Bacteria > Omnitrophota > Gorgyraeia > Tantalellales > Tantalellaceae > Makaraimicrobium > Makaraimicrobium thalassicum. Next base: position 8,153 of record QNCM01000021.1, read on the forward strand.
CCGGAAATTGATAAAGCGCGCCGGCGCTGACAGGTACTGCCAGAAGAAGGCTGCGTCACTTCTTCTGGAAGCGGACTCGATCTGTTCCGGCCTGCGGATGAGAAAAAAGCATAAAACCGCTCTAAATCAATTCATAGAGGATTTTCGTTCAAAAACGGAAACATTGACGTAAAACTTACGAACTTCCGATGCGGTATCGGACGATCCCGCATCGGAACAGGTACACATGAAAATAAACATAGCAAAAAGTTCAGGGTTCTGTTTCGGGGTGAGACGGGCGATAGACATAAGCAAGAACCTGGCCGGCGGGAAAAGGGCTGTCTATGTCCTGGGCGACATAGTTCATAACAGTTTTGTCGTCAGCGAACTGGAAAAAAAAGGCATTAGGAAGATCAGCCGGATAAAGCGGTCCGCCGGGAACGCCATACTCGTCATAAGAGCGCACGGCGCGCCAAAGGCGGTATTCGATAACGCGAAAGCACGCGGATACAGGATCGTGGACGCGACCTGCCCGAAAGTCAAAGACATATACAAGATCGCCAGAAGGCTGGAGAAAAATAGCAGCATAATAATAATCGGGGACAATAACCATGACGAGGTTAAAGGCATCGCCGGTCAGTTGAAAAAGAAACCAATAACCATAGAATCTCCGCGTGATATCCCCTTAAAAAAACTGGCCCGCGTAAAAAAAGCAGCGGTAATAACCCAGTCAACCCAGACAACGGACAATATAAACATGATAATGGAACGTCTGGAGAAGATCATACCCCGGGTAAAGCTTTATAATACGAGGTGCCGAACCACCGCCGTAAAACAGCAGGAGATCAAATCCCTTCCTGAAAAGAACGATCTTGTCCTGATCATCGGGTCAAGAACCAGCGCCAATACAAAGAGGCTCTATCAGATCTCCAGGAACATAAATAAAAAGACTTACTGGATAGAATGCGCGAGAGACCTGAAAGCGGCATGGTTCAAAAATGCCGGGAAAGTGGGCATAATGGCCGGCGCGTCGACTCCTGACTATATTACCGGCGAAATCGTTGAAACGCTCAAACAAATGGGCGGGGAATAATATGTACCTTTTGATCGACAACTACGACTCCTTCACATATAACCTGTACCAGATATTCGCCGAACAGGGCGTGCAGCTCGTGGTAAAAAGGAACGACAGGATCAGCATACAGGAGACTGCGTCCCTGAAGCCGGATAAGATCATCATATCCCCGGGCCCGAAAACGCCGGATGACGCCGGCGTCTCAAACGAGATCATAAAAAGGTTCGGCTCCGGCATCCCGATACTCGGGATCTGTCTGGGCCATCAGTGCATCGCAGCGGCCTTCGGCGGCAGGATCTCCCGGGTATCGAAAATCGTGCATGGAAAGACCTCTGCTGTTTATCATAACGGCGGGGGAATATTCAAGGATATCCCCAGCCCCTTTCCGGCGGCGCGGTATCATTCCCTCAAAACAGTAGATATACCTCCCTGTCTGGAAGTCACCGCCCGGACCGGAGACAACATTATAATGGGCATCGAGCACCGGGACCTGCCGATAACGGGTCTGCAGTTCCATCCTGAATCGTTCCTCACGGAAAACGGGCGGAAGATAATTAAAAACTTCATAGAGCTGTAAAATGGAAAAAAATCTTCCCAAAATACATCGATCGCCTGTGATCGAAAAGATCGAGTGCAACTGCCCGCTGGAAGATCTGTTCGCTCATTTCGCGCGCATCCCTGATACGTCTTTTCTGAACAGTTCTCTGGAAACCGACGCAGGGAGATATTCGTTCATCGGGATAGAGCCTTTCCTTGTCTTAAGCGGAAAAGATAATAACCTTCAGATCAGATCAGACGGCCGCCGGCTCTCCATTAAAAGCGATCCGTTCAAATGCCTCGAATCCCTTATCCGGACATACAGGACCGACAATAACACCCCCCTGCCTTTTGTGGCAGGCGGTATCGGATACCTCTCTTACGACCTTAAGGACATCCTGGAACGCCTGCCGCAGAGAGCAAAAGACGATCTGGATCTGCCTGATATATATTTTGTTTTCTACAGGGCACTGCTTATCCACGACAGGCTTGAACCCCGCCGGTTATACATAAGCATCGTAGACATCGATCCCGGCGGGCACAAAAAAACAAATGAACTGATGAAAGAAATAAAAGAGGCCGTTAAAGCGGCGTCTGGAACGATCCGACCGGCGCCGGAGTCTGTTCTTCACGAACCTGTTTTTGAGTCAAATTTCTCAAAAACAGGCTATATAAGATCCGTGCGAAAAGTCATAGATTATATCCGCGGCGGCGACATCTACCAGACATGTCTGTCCCAGAGATTTAAAACCGAGTGGCCATTCCATCCCTATGATCTGTACCTGAGACTGAACAAAATAAATCCGTCTCCGTTCAGCGCCTACCTGAATTTTGAGAGATCCAGGGTCATCTCTTCATCCCCTGAATTATTCCTCAGGCTTGCGGATAATACCGTCGAGACAAGACCCATGAAAGGCACCCGCCCCCGGGGGAAAGACGCCGGCGATGACATAGTCCTCAAAGAACGGCTGGAGAAAAGCCGTAAGGACGAAGCCGAGCTGGCCATGATCGTGGATCTGGAAAGAAACGACCTCGGTAAAATCGGGGTGCCGGGTTCAATTGAAGTCGCCGAACACAGGAGGATAGAAACCTATCCGACAGTGTTCCAGACCATATCCATCGTAAAGAGCAGGGTTTCCGGAGGCATAAGCCCGGTCGATATAATCAAAGCCGCTTTTCCAGGCGGATCAATATCAGGCTGCCCTAAAATACGCGCCATGGAGATAATCGATGAACTGGAACCGACCAGAAGGAACGTTTATACCGGATCGGTCGGCTATATCAGTTTTCATAACACGATGGACTTGAATATTGCGATCCGCACCATGATCATGAAAGGAAAAGACGTTTATTTCCAGGTCGGAAGCGGCATTGTCGCCGACTCCGACCCTGAAGCGGAATACAGGGAAACACTGGATAAGGCCCGGGCTCTGATGGAAAGCCTGCGCGTCAGCGCCTGTTCATGCGTTCCCTGAGTATCCCCCTCAACTCCTCCGGAGACTCAAGTTTCTCTACCCCCGGGATATCCCAGGCATCAAACCCATAAACGGGTTTCCCGGCATTGAGCGCAAATCCTATCTCTGAAAGCGTGCCGTATTTGCCCGGCAGCGCAACCACCACATCCGCGGTGCCGGCAACCAGAGTATTCCTCGAATAGCCCATACCGGTCGTGATAACGATATCAACGGACGTGTTCGCGTCCTGCTTGTCCTCCCCCGGAATTATACCCACAACAAGCCCGCCCGCGGCCCTCGCGCCCCTTGAGACGGCTTCCATTATTCCTCCCAGGCCTCCGCACACCAGGGCAGCACCTTCCTGAGCTATGATCCCGCCTATTTTCTCCGCCAGTTCCGCCACAGACCCCTCACATTCATGCCCGCCGATCACGGATACCAGAAATCTCCTGTCACTCATACCCTAATCCCCCCCTGTCATATTTTCAGTCCCAATTCCACCAGTTCCACTCCGGGAGTGGCCACTCCCGGAGTGGAACTGGTATTGCGTTTGGTTTTATTATATAATTAAAATTATGAAGGCTCAAATATTCTTTTCCGTTATAATACCAACTTTTAACAGAAGGGCTTTTCTTGAAACAGCCGTAAATTCCGTCCTGGCGCAGACTTTCCGTAATCTTGAACTGATCGTGGTCGATGACGGTTCCACTGACGGGACAAAAGAACTCATGTCATCCTGCGAAGATAAAAGAATAGTTTATTTTCATCAATCAAATCATGGTGTCTCACACGCACGGAACAGAGGGCTTGAACTCACGAGAGGAGATTTCATAGCTTTTCTGGACTCTGACGACCGCTGGAACCCTGAAAAACTGGAAAAAACAGCGGAATATATAAAAAACTTCCAGGGTATCAGCATATTCCATACCGAGGAAATATGGTACCGCAGAGGAAAACTTTTGAACCACAAAAAAAAACATAAAAAACCGTCCGGCCGCGTGTATAGAAACACGCTTCCCCTTTGCTGTATAAGTATCTCTACCGCAGTGATCAAAAAGGATGTCTTTGACACCGTAGGGACATTCGATGAGACCCTGGAAGCGTGCGAGGATTATGATTTCTGGCTGCGGGCGGCATCCAGATATGAAGTAAAGCTCATACCCGAGGCTCTAACAATAAAAGACGGAGGCAGATCAGACCAGCTCTCTTCAAGCATCTGGGGGCTCGACAGGTTCAGGATAAAAGCGCTGAGAAAAATGCTTTGCTCCGGCCTGCTGAACGCAAAGGACCATAAAATAACACTGGAAGAATTCAAAAAGAAATGCGCGATCTTTGCCGCGGGAGCTGAAAAGCGAAAAAAAACAAAAGAAGCAGAATACTACCGAACCCTGGCAGCTCCAACCCTGGCAGCTCCTGGTCTACACATTTACAAAAAATTGTAAATGTGTAGACCAGGAGCTGTTATAATTTGATAATCTTCAGCGGTGAAGAGCCGTTATTCCAATCAAGGGTCTGGATCGGGAAAGGTATAACAATGCCTTCCGCCCTGTAACGTTTCTGAAGGCGTTTTATGAACTCGTGCTTAACGCGGTATCCGTCTACGAACTCTTTCGCACGCAGTATGACCGTGAAATCTATGCTGGAATCGTTGAACGTGTGATAACGTATGAACGGTTTAAACTCCGGAACCCCGCCTTCGACGCTCTTAAGAACTTCCTCAGCCACTTCAATGGTAACCTTTTCAACCTGCTCAAGGTCGGAATCATAATGGACTCCCACCTGGATCAGCACGGACATCTCCTTCTGTGGATAATGATAGTTCAAGACACGGGAACCCACGAGAACCTTATTTGGGATAACGACAACGTTGTTGGGGAGCTGGCGGATCCAGGTGGAACGCCATCCGATCTTTTCGACATAGCCCTCTTCCCCGGATTCCAGGCGTATAAAGTGCCCCACGGTAATAGGCTTGTCTATAACGATCTGGATGCCGGAGAAAAAATTCTCAAGAGTAGGCTGCAGGGCGAGAGCCACTGCCAGGGAACCTATGCCGAGCGACGCCAGGATCGGGGTTATGGAAATACCAAAACTGTCCAGAAGTATCAGGATACCAAGACCGATCACGACCGCGCGAACCACTACATGGACCACGCCGCCAGAGTCTCTCAGGGCGCGCACCTTATGCGAATAAGTGTCAATAAGGCCTTTGAACAGGCGGTCAAAAAATATGACAACCGCGATAACAGCCGTAGATCTGAACGCGATATCCACAAACCTGAGGAGCTCGCTGTCGGTCTTCAGTTCAAAAAGGGTATTCAAAACAAAGGCGCCGCTCACGAAGATCAGAAGCAGGAGCGGCAGATCAAGGGCGTTGACAAGAACATCGTCGAACCTCACCACGGTCCTTTGCGCGATCTTCCTTAGCTTACTGAAAAATACCTTTTTCAAAAGAAGGAACACGCTGACCCATATGAGATAAAAAACCGGCATGTAAAACGCGGGCGATATCTTTATTCCGTGGGCAACCAGCTCTCTCACTATTATCGACTCCCTTATCGGTTTACCGGGTTAACCGGGCTGCTGAGTTAAACAGGTTGCCGCTTCGCCGATTGACCCGCTCTCCCGCTAATCCTCAACTACTTACGCTTTCCCCGCGCTGCCAAGCACGTTCTCGTTCTTGTGCTTGTACATCCTGATAAGCTCTTCCCGGGCCGGCCCAAGATACTTTCTCGGGTCGAATTCCTTGGGCTTTGTCGCAAGGACTTCGCGTATTTTCGCGGTCATGGCAAGCCGACCGTCGCTGTCTATATTGATCTTACATACCGCTGACTGCGCAGCTCTGCGAAGCTGGTCTTCGGGAACGCCTACGGCATTTTCAAGATTACCGCCGTATTTATTGATGGTATCGACATACTCGGGCATTACCGAGCTGGATCCGTGGAGAACGATCGGGAACCCGGGCAGTCTCTTCTCCACTTGCTCAAGGATATCGAACTTTAAAGGCGGAACCGCTTCGCCCGGTCCCAGTTTAAACTTATAAGCGCCGTGAGAAGTCCCGATAGAGATCGCAAGGCTGTCCACTCCTGTTTCCGAGACAAATTTTTCCACTTCCTCGGGCCTGGTATAATTGGTCTTCTCATGGCTCACTTCATCCTCGATACCTGCCAGGACCCCCAGTTCTCCTTCCACGGTGATATCATGCTGATGGGCATAATCAACGACCTTTCTGGTAAGGGCTATGTTCTCTTCAAAGGAGAGGGCCGAACCGTCGATCATCACAGACGAAAACCCGGTTTCTACGCAGGAAACACACAGTTCATACGAATCCCCGTGGTCCAGATGCAGGGCAACCGGGATACTGGACCCGGCGTCTTTGATAATATCCATGGCACCGGCCGCCATATGCCTCAGAAGTATCTGATTCGCGTATTTCCGCGCGCCTGAAGAGACCTGCAGGACAACCGGGGAATTTGTTTCTATGCAGGCCGTGATAATGGCCTGCAACTGTTCCATATTGTTGAAATTGTAACCGGGGATCCCGTATTTTCCGTCCACGGCTTTTGCGTACATGCCTTTAGTGTTCACAAGCCCCAAATCTCTGTAACTATACATTATCCTCCGCCCTTTCTTTTATTTTATTGTTAAAGCACTCCACTCCGCCGAACAGTAAACCGGAATAAAGGATATTTTATCAAGTTTCACTGACAATACAAGGGAAAAATACATTATTGAACGCAATGAGGGCCAAAAGGATCACACTTGCGCCTGTCCCCACCCAGCAGGGCAGCGGCGCGCGGTAATGTATCATCAGACGGATAGCATCTTCCCGGTAAAAATACATATAGATCCTGTCCAGGAGCAAACCGAGGACGATACTGCTGAAAATTATTGAACCCAGATATATAGCAAGAGATTTCCGGCCTATGTTCTTCGCAACGACCATCATGGTGACAATATTGGTCGCGGGGCCCGCCATAAGGAAAACAAAAGCAGCCCCGGGGTTCATCCCCTTAAGTATAAGCGCGGCAGCTATCGGTATGGAGGCCGTCGCACACACATACATCGGTATGCCTACCAGAAGCATGGCGAACATCGCTTTTATCCCGGAACTCAAATACGTTTCGATAAAACTTTCCGGCAGAAAATAGGATATTGCCCCGCCGATCACGATACCCGCGAGCAGCGCCATCCCGCTGTCTTTCAACAGATCCCCGAACGCATAACTGAACACCCCTTTTATCTTATACGGAATGCTGTGAACGTGTTTTTCCCCGGAGGAGCAGAGCTTGCATCTCTCTGCCTCACCTTCCGGCAGTGATACCTGTTCCTTTATCAGAAAATTGGCCAGAATACCTGACAGGACACCCGTCACGAACGAAGCGATTATCCTGTACACGGTAAAAAGGCCGCCCAGGAGAGAATAAGTCGCGAAGATGGAATCCACCCCTGTCGTGGGGGTAGAAATAAGGAAAGACAGCACAGCTCCCCTGCTTGCCCCTTCTTTCCGCAGGGACATGGCAGCCGGGATGACCGAACAGGAACAAAGAGGGAGCGGGATACCGAACAGGGAGGCCTTTACGACCGGGAGAAAACCGCTTTTTCCAAGATGCCTGCTTACCGTATTGGTCTTCAGGAAAATGTGAAGGACCCCGGCAAACAAAAATCCAAACAGCAAAAAAGGGGACATCTTATTAAGTAAAAAATATGCTTCCTTTAATATCCCGGGAATTATGCCCATACTCCAAAATCACAGTCCGCGGTTATTCCTTCATTTCTTTCTGCATTTTCAGGGCTGCTTCTTTTAACTGCTCGGCCGCGTCAGCTTCTTTTAACACGACCATCTGGATGGCGTGGTTCACGAACTTGGCGCTGGAATCCCATGCCAGGACCGGAGGAGGGCCTTTAGCGTCTCCGGCCTGCTGCTGCAGGACCCGCTTAAAATCCTTATCCATGGGCAGATCCTCCCAGGATTCCATGTTTGACGGCAAATAAGAATCTTCCGTCCCCAGCGAATCCTCAAAAACCTTTATCTGATTTTCAGGACGGAACAGGAATTTTATGAATTCCAAGGCCTCCTTCCGCATTCTGGAACCGGAAAATATGCCCAGTACCCTCCCGCCGATGAGGGCGGTCCTTCTGCCTGACGGGCCCGCGGGAAGCATAGCTATGGACCACTTGCCTTTTATCTCCGGAGCGCCTGCGGTCAGGCTGATTATCTTCCAATTGCCGGATATCGCGAGGGGATAGTCCCCGGTCCTCATGCCCTGCTCCAGAGGAACCCGGGTTTTTGGGACACCTCCTTTATAAAGCCGGGCGAAAAAATTCAGGGCCTGCACGGCTTCAGGTGAATCAAGCACGACTCTGGTATAATCGTCGTTATAATAATCCCCCCCTGCCTGCCATAAAAACGGAGAATATCCGATCCAATCAAGCGAACCCCAGTCGATGATCATCCCTTTATCCCGCGTCCTGAGGTCCTGCAGCACATCTAAAAGCTCCTGCCAGGTTCCCGGGGGGGATGGAACAATGTCCGTCCTGTAATACAGGATATGCTCCGAAAGGTCGAACGGGATACCGAACACCTTGTTTCCGAACCGCGTTGACTCTAGTATACCGGGAAATATCTTCTTCTCCAGTTCGGCGACATCTTCGGGAAATTCCTCCCGCAGATCGAGCATGGCGCCAAGTTCTCCGAATTCCATACCCCAGGTAAGGCCCATTGTCCCTATGTCAGGGGCCACCTCACCGGCAATGGATGTCAGATATTTACTGTGCGCGTCTCCCCATGAAATAGCCTGGCACAATACCTCAATACCGGTCTCCTTCGTAAAGTCCCCGCCTAATTCCATTATGGTCCTGGCCTGCGCTTCGGAACCGACAAGCCACATTACGATCATGTTCTTTTCTTTTTTTCCGCTTCCGCAGCCTGTAGACGAAAACATGAAAATAACAACCAGCACCGCCGTAAATAGTTTCCTGGCTATAAGCACGAAGCTTCCTCTTTTGGCCCTATACCTTCGCAAAAAGGTTCTGTATTACCAGCGCGGCCGCGCCTGCGGCGACAACGTCTTCCCCGAGGCTGGTGGGGAGTATTTTCACGACCTTCACCGATTCCTCATAGGCCCATTTTCTTACGGACCTTCTTACCGCGGAAAAAAACATATCCCCCACTTTTTCTACACCCCTGCCCACGATAACGACCTCGGGATTAAAAAGATTGATCAGAAAAGCGATCTTAACGCCAAGATACGCCCCCGTGTCTTCAATGGCCTTTTTCGCAAGCTCATCCCCTTTTTCGGCAGCTTCGATAACGCAGTTAAGGTCGATGTTCCCGGGCATTCCCCCGGCCGCTTCCAGTATAAGCGACTTCTCTCCCGGGTGTTCCTCAAGATAGGTTCTTACCCGGGACGGTATCCCCAGGTCGATTCCCCTGGAACGGAGGCAGCAACCATAATCATAACTTGCCCAGCAATTGTCGGGGGCCGACTCCTCGCCGGGATACGGCGGGTTCAGGTTCAGCTCACCGGCGCTCTTGCTGGCGCCGTAATAAAGCTCGCCTTTTACAATAAGACCGCAGCTCGAATCGGCGCATAAAAAGATAAGGTTCTCCGCGGTACTGCCCGCGCCGATGCCTGACCATCTCTCCCCGAAAGCCGCCAGCGTGGCATCATGTTCAATGAGGGCCGGAGCACCGAACCTGGCCTCCAGCTGATCCAGAAGGTTCGTGTAACTGACGATCTGCTCGTTCTCGATGGCGTACCTCACCATGGCCCGGTACCTGTCGATCACGCCCCATATACCCACACCCGCGCCTTTTATATCCGAACCCCGGAGTCCGGACTTCTTCACAAGAACATCCGTCATGTCCAGGACCTTTCCCGTCAGCTTATCGAAAGATTCCTTTTCCTTTTTAACTTTCTCTTTCGCCAGTATCTTCCCGGACAGATCCATTATAACTCCAACGATCGCCGCGTCGGCCGTAAGATGCGGGGACCCGAGATCTATCCCTATACTATAGCCGTACTGACGGTTCAATTTCAAGAGTTCAGGCCTTCTTCCTCCCGTGGAAATATCCAATCCCGTTTCAAACACGATCTTATCCTTGATGTATTTGCTGACGTAATTGGACACCGTAACGATATTAAGGTCGGCTATTCTTGAAATATCCGCACGGGATATCTCCCCGCCCCTGCGTATGGCGTCGAGTATACCGAGATTCCTCCGCTCTTTTTCTGACAGCCTGTTCTCTTTTACGATAAAGTTCCTCATGGCAGGGACTACTTCCTGACCGGCCTGGCATACCATTTTTTTATGACCTGCTCCGCGGGCTTGTTTTGTGGAGTGAATCCGCGGTTGAATTTCCCGCCCATATTTACGTTAGTTCCCCAGTACCACCAGTAAAGTCCGTAAAACCATTCTTTGTCCCAGAACGTATCCAGAATAGCCCTGTAATAATCCGCCTGCAGTTTGAGGTTCACTTCGGTCCTCGGAACATGTTCCCACGGGCGGATGGCCGCCCCTTCCGCCGAACTGCAGCCGACCTCTGGAAATATGATGGGTTTCCTGACCCTCCGCTGAAAGTCCTCTATCCCGGGGACCCATTCACTCCACCCCTGTTTCAACTCATCGTATGTAGGCACCATCTTCTCCGTCAGAGGGAAATAGGGGTTAATGCCCACATAGTCCAGCAGGTCCCAGAAACGTATGTCCTGGTACCTGTCCCAGTGCGCCGCGTAGGTCAGCAGCCCGGGATATCTGCTCCTGACTTTTTTTATGAGGTCCCTCCAGAGATACCCTTTCACTGTCGCGGAGGCGGACAATTCCGTCCCGAGGCATATCATCGCCACCTTCTCTTTGTTGGCTATATCAACATAATGCATCATATAATCCTTGTATCCGCGGAACCATTCGTCCCATTCAGCCTCTTCCGTGGATGCGATCTCGCCTCTCCAGCTTCCGTCGGATTTGTCCAGAAGATCAAGCTGCAGCTTAAACATAACTTTCATCCCAAGCTCATGCGCTCTTCTCACGGCACGTGTAACTGCCTCATCAGAGGGTGTTTTAGCCGTCCTCTGTATATCCCCTGACCAGGGCGTTGTCTGATACCATGTTACCAGTATGCATATCCATTCGGTCCCCAGTTCTCTGACCCGCCCCAGGGATTCGTCGGAATCAGCGCTAGAATACCCGTCTTCCGACCATGTGACATATCCTACGCCTTTCTGGAACTCCATGACAGCGCTCTGTTGTTTAAAAACCCTTATCCCGATAACCGCCGCGGCAACCAGTACCACCAGCACGATCGGGATCAGTTTCCACGGGAGGCCCCTTTTTATCCTGATTCTAGTATCTGTCCTTCTCTCCATGATATTTCCTTTCGTCGGCTTAACTTATATAGGCTCCTGGTCTACACATTTACATTTTTTGTGGCTCCGCGGACTACATTTACAAAAAGTGTAAATGTGTAGACCAGGAGCCATAGGAGCCTCTACCTGCCGGCCCTGATGTTATCAATATATATGGGGCCGGCATACTTGGGCTGCCGATTAGATTCTACCCTTATCGCTATCTTCCTGATATCCCCGGCAAACTCCTCATCCGGGACAACCCTTTTCCAGTCATAACTGCCGGGTTCTATGTTAGCGGTGAGCGTGACCCATTTACCGGCGGCAAGAGGCACGCTACGACTCATCTCCACGAACTTCCAGTTGTTCCCCACGGTCAATACCATTTTCGCTTTAAGCCCTTCAGGCGCGCCTTCCGGAAGATAAATATCCACGCTTATAACACGGTAAGGGCTCATGTTCAGATATTGCTGTATCTCGACCAGCGCTGCCGTCCAGAAGCCGCCGGGAAAATCCGCCATGATCTTCATGCTGGTATTTCCGTGTGAAGCGGCTTCCGCGGAAACCGCGGCAGAGCCGGCCACATAGTCCTTCTTGCCCTGGGCCCAAATGGGGATCTCCCATCCGTTCAGGTCGGTCTCAAAATCGTAATAGACCCTCTCTTCGGTTATAGGCGCGGTAGACGGCATAGGTATTTCTTCCTTCACCGGCTCTGCTCTCTTCTCCCCCGGAACCGCGGCAGTTCTTTCCGCGGGGGCCTTCTCTTTTCTTCCACAACCATTAAGACCAAGTGTCATAACACAAAGACCTGCCACAAACAGGCATAGAACGCTCCTGCGAAGATGTTCCATTCTTTCTCTCCCTTTCCCTTCTTATTTTATGACTCTTATATTATCAATATAGATAGAACCGGTGTACGCGGGCTTATTATTCGATTCGATCCTTATATCGATCTTCCTGATATCCCGCCGGAACCCATCATCTATCTGCATTCTTCTCCAATCAACGCTGCCCGCTTTTAAATCACCCGCCAGGGTCACCCACTCGCCGGGATTCAGGGCATAGGACCTGCTCATCTCGACCCATTTCCAGTCGTCACCGACCGTCAATACCATTATGACCTTCAACCCTTCCGGAGCGTCTTCCGGAAGGTAGACATCGCATGCTATCCTGCCGTAATCGGTCCAGTCAAAGAACTGCATAACCTCGATTATAGCCCCGGTCCATGTCTTGCCGGGGAACTCCACATCCATTTCCAGGCTGCTGTTACCTTCGCTGGCATACTTGTCAGAAACCTCGATCCCCTTCTGCACATAATCCGGTTTCTCATACGCCCAGTCCGGGATCTCCCATCCCTGGGTGCCCTTTTCAAAACCGAAAAGAACGGTCGCTTCTTCGGCATATGTAACCGTTCCCGCCAAGACCAGACCAACTACAGCGAACGCCAATAAAACTTTCTTCATGTCAAGACCTCCTTTTCTTTATTATTCTGTTTCCTTTAACCATCCCTTGATAACTTCTTCGGCCTTTTTACCCTTTACAGTAAACCCGAGCGGGCTCCACCTCTCCTGCGGAAAATATTGCCAGATATAATACCCCTTGAACCACGGACGCCCGGTCAATACCTCAAACATAGCCTGCAGACAATCGGCCTGTTCCTGCTGGTCCTCGACGTTTGAGACAGCTGCCCATGGTTGACGGTTCGCCCCATCAGCGGAGGGATATCCTATCTCGGTGAGAAGAACGCCTTTACCGGTCAGCCCTCTTTCCCCAAGCCATTTCTCTATTTCATCAGCTCTTGCCCTCCAAGCATCTGTCAGCTCTTCCATGGAGGGAACATCTTTCTCCGTCAACGGAAAGTAGGCGTCAATGCCTATAAAATCCATCTTTCCCCAGAACGGGACTCCCTTGTATTCCGTCCAGTTCGCGGAATAAGTCAGAAGACCCTTGTAGACCGCCCGGACCTTATCTATGACCCGGTCCCACCTGTGGATCCATGCTCCAAAGGTAGTCGCCTCAAGTTCCGTGCCTATGGAGAAAAGTTCCACATTATTCTCCTGGGCGAAACGGGCATATCTGAGTATGAACTCCTCGTAACTGTCAAACCATTTTTCGGAAGGTATTATATTGATACGCGCCTCATCCGTCCGCGGATCGACATGAGGTTTGATCTGGACACGCATTCCAAGTCTGTGGCAGGTCTGGACAGCGTGCCTGAGCGCCGCCATGGTAGGCGTATCACCGTCGGGTTCGTCACTGGTAAAAATCACGTCGGAATCAACCTCTTCCTGATAAGCCGGGACCATAATGGCTACCGCATCAAAGCCTGTCTCCTTAATATACGCGAGGGAAAGATCAGATGCCGGAAGAGACAGTTCGTCAGCCATCCATGAAGTGTACACGACCCCTTTCTGGAATTCCTTTTCACTTATGGGGGGCACCGGAGCGGCTATCTTACTTAGGCGCTCCTCAAACTCCTCCTTTTTCTTCTTATTTTCTTCCCTGGCAAGATAAGCCTCCTTGAGCACGGTCGAACGCGGGTTATGCCCCGCCGGCCCGTATATCTCGACTTCCCACACGGAGATCCCCCAGTCCTTATTGACCCTTTCTACCCCCAGGACCTTTACGTAACGGCATTTAACCGGAGTGAATTCCGCCTTAACAGCCCCGCCGCGGCTCTTCCTCTGGCGGTAAACCTCTTCCCAGGTATCAGCGTCATTCGAGGCCAGTATCCTGTAATCCGTGGCATAAGCCCTCTCCCACCTGACAATGACAGTGCTCACAACACTCTTTCTTCCGAGATCAAAATAGATCCACTGATGCCCCGGGGCGTAATCACTTGACCAGCGCGTAAGCATATCTCCGTCAACAGACGCCATGGGGTCAGGCTTCGGTGCCCAGTCAGGGGTTTTGTCAAAACTTGATGCCCTGGCCCCGCTAACAGGAAGATAGACCAGGGGCTCACCGGAGGCGGTTTCCACTCTCTCGAGCAAAGCTGTTCCTTTCCTTAAGCGGACGGCCAGGAGAATCACCCCTGCAATAAATATCAATAGCGCGCATAAATAAACTGCTTTTTTCACTTTATCCTTTCAGTCTCGTCATCGCGATACCTTTTATTATGTATTTCTGGAAGAGCAGGTACACGACAAGCATCGGCAATGTCGCGATCACCGCTCCGGCCATGACCATGCCAAAGTTCGCTCCGAACTGACCCGTAAGCACGGCAAGCGCCAGCGGGATCGTCCGCATATTGCTCGTGTGGATGATCACCAGCGGCCATACAAAGTTGTTCCATTGCTGCAGAAAAGTGAATATCGCCAGGGTCGCGAGAACCGGTTTTATCAGCGGCAATATCACCTTGCGGTATATCATAAACTCGCTGCATCCGTCTATCCTGGCGGCGTCGATAAGGTCGTCCGGAATACTGTAAATAAACTGCCGGTTAAGGAATATACCGAAAGCGCACCACGCCATAGAGGGAATAATAAGGCCTCTATACGTGTTCAGCCATCCCAGGTTCTTGACGATAACGAACCCCGGGATGATATTGACCTGCCACGGTATCATCAGCGACGCGAGAAATATGAAAAATATCTTATCCCTTCCCCAGAAATCATGCTTGGCAAAGGCATAGCCTGCCAGAGACGTGGCGAAGATATTGAACAGGGTGATGGATCCCGCGACAAAAAGGCTGTTGAACAGATACCGGAGCATGGGGACCATGCGGAAAAGGTCCATATAAGGTTCCAGCGTGGGGTTCTTGACGATAAGACTCGGCGGATAGGCCTGTATCTCTTCCAGCGGCTTGATCGAGGTGACGAGCATCCACACATAAGGCAGAGCCATGATGACAGCGCCGGCGATAAGAAAAATATATATAAATGTCCTAACTGTCAGTGGATCTTTCCTGATACCTGGATTACGGTCAGCCATATCTTATCTAAACTCCCCTCTCATATATACCAGTTCCACTCCGGGAGTAGCCACTCCCGGAGTGGCTACTCCCGGAGTGGAACTGGGGTAAACCTTAATATTCGACGTTGCTTTTCATCAGCCGTTTGTTGATCATCGTAAGCACGAATATCCACAGAAATATAATATACGCCAATGCCGAAGCATACCCCATCTGGAACTTCTGAAACCCCTTGTCATAGAGGTACGCTACGATCGTAAGACCGCTGTTCAACACCCCTCCTATAGCGCCCTGTCCGCCTGTCATGATATATACCTGCTCGAATACCTGAAAGCTGAAAACAAAACTCATTATGATCACAAAGACAATTGTGGGCCGCAGCAGCGGCAGTGTTACGTGGAAAAATTTCTTCCAGAATCCGGCTCCGTCTATATCGGCCACTTCATACATCACCTGCGGGATGGTCTGCAGGCCGGCCAGGAAAAGGATCATATTATAGCCCACCCCGGCCCATATGGACATTATCATTATGGAAGGCAGGGTCCACGCAGGGCTTGCCAGCCAGTCAATCGGCTGAAATCCAAGTTTCATTATCAGGTAATTCAACAATCCGTATTTCTCCCCCGCATACAGCCATTTCCATATGACCGATACGGCGACTATCGCGGTAACAGTGGGCAGGAAAAATATCGACTTAAAAAAATTCTTGAATTTTATCTTCTGGTCTATGGCCACGGCAAGGATAAGCGAAAGGCAAATGCCTATGGGAACCACCCCTATCACGTATATAATAGTATTACCGACCGCTTTCCAGAAAAGGGGATCGTTGAAAAGTATGTTCTTATAGTTAGCCAGCCCCACAAATCGCGGGGAGTGGACAACATCGTAGCGTGTAAAAGACCAGAAAAAGGATATGAAGACCGGCGCAAGCTGAAATATAAAGAATAATGCGGCAGGCAGGGCTATGAAAAGGTATGATACCTTCTGTTTGTTGAGTTTCTGGAAAAACGATTCATTTTGCATCAACAACCCCTGGTTAATTGAATGGTTCCCCGGAAGTAGCCGGGGTTTAAATCCCGGCTACTTCTTCTCCGGGAAAGCCAGTGAAGATATTTTACAAAAATTCCCCTCTTCTGTCAACTTATCATATTATAAAGACATTGCAAAACTTTTATATGGCATCTGCCGTTACCTCTGCCATTTCCAATCCCGCATCGGAAATGGCGTACAAAAATGGCGTATATACTAAAAAGAGCAGGCTGTTCGGCCTGCCCTTTTTGCTTTTTTCGTGAGCGGATCTGTGCCGCGTATTAGACGGACCACATGACCTTCCGCCGGTTCTCAAGCTGCTGCAGGGCCTCATCCGTATAAGGCTTGATCGGCATGGTCAGGAGGAGATTCTTTACCAGAAAACTCAGCCAGCCAAAAGCATCCTTCTGCAAACTGGCGGGAAGTCTGCTCAGCGCGTCCCCCATCTCATCGTATGAAAGCATATAGTACAGGAACTGTCTCGGGATGTCCCTGTGGGTCAGCTGCGACATCAGTTTCTGAAGGTCGTCCGCAGCGTTCTCTTCACCTTCCCTCGCTATCTGGTCGGGAGTGACAGCTGCCAGAAGAAGCGCCGTTCCCTCAACTTCCCTGTTAAAATACCATCCCCTGTCCTCCAGTTCTTCCTCTTTGTCGATATCCGGGATAGCAAGCACCCTGACCTTGCCTTTCTTCCCGAACAGAAAATCACGCACCTCAGGATCACTCCTGTCGGCAGTCTCGATATTGGACTTGGTCGCGGCCAGAACAGCTACAGCGCCTTCATTGATCGATCTTTTAGCGGCTTCTTTAAGCCCCATATGCGCGCTGTATGTCGTTATCCTTATCTTATTGTTCACATACTTCCTCAACTGTTCCTGTTCCCACAGGGCGGACCCAGGTGCATTTTTTCCGCCCGGAACGAACATCTCCTCCGGCAGGATCAGGTCAACCTGTGCGGCCTCGATCTCCGCGATATGCTTTCTGACCATGTCATATGTCGCGTAAACCGCCTTTTCTTCCTGTGTCTTCGCGTAATCCACACGGACAACCGCCTCCCCGATGCCGACGTTGTCAATGATATACTCCGGGTAGCCTTCTTTGATCGGGAACTTATCTCCTTTATTCAGCGCCATTACCGGCGTGCCGTCGCTTTCCCTGAACATTATCGAGCCTTCCAGAACCGTAAGAACGTGTTCCCGTCCGGCTATCACCGGCGGAGTCGTCATTTGATCTATTATGGACAGACGGTCAAAGGTGTCTGTTACACCGGGATATCCCACAAAAGACATTTTTTCGGCAAAAGTGTGCCTGCCGGTGCCGGCGATCTCTTCTCCGACCCTCAGGGGTTCGCTTAAATCGTACACCTCCGCAAGCGGCATCACTTTCGCGGAAACAACCGCCGGGCCTTCCAACGCCTCGACAGTATATGATTCTCCCATATTCCTGTACATGAACATCTCCGCTCCGCGTTCAAGGTCAAAGACTTTGCCTTTTGAAGTTGTCAACCGCACTTTTCCCTCATAAACAACCAGCATATGCTGTCTTCCGCCAAGAAGACCGGGAGAAACGATCGACTGCTTGTCCTGTATCGTATATTCCCCGGATAAAAATCTTCCTTCAACGGAACCCACTATGTCAAACCGGGCCTGATCCCGGGTCTCCGGCGCGCTGACCAGAACAGGCGCAACTTCCAGCCGGCTCATATCTATCTTCCGTAACGCGCCCTGTTCTTCAGCCGTTTTCAGCCATTTTCGCGTGCTCTCAAGCTGTTCAGGTTTCATGGTAAGAATGTCTTTTTTGAGCCGTTCCGGGTTGAGCGCGGCCAGCTGCTCCCGCGTCATTTCCAGTGAACTAATGCCCCATTCCTGCCATCTATCTTTCATGCCCAGGAATTTTAAACGGTCAAAGAAAGATATGGTCCCTTTCGCGTCCTCTTCCGCTGTAACCGCTTTTATTTCATCCACGTCCACTTCCCCGTAAGCGTGCGGCGTGTACGCGGGAACTATATATGATCTGCCCGGCTCCAGTTCGACTTCGTTCAGCACATCAAGTATCCTGCCTTGTCTGCACGCCTTTTCAAACTCTTCGGCTGTGATATCCTGGTTAACTCCGATATACGCCGTGCCCTTTACCCTGGGAGTTATCATCTCGGCAAAGGTGTGTATCTGGACCGACAGCGGCAATTTCGACGTTAAATGCTTGGATGTTATCAGGTTCCTGGCGCCGTATTGAGCAACATGTTTTGCTCCGTATATTTCTTCGGGCCAGTATTCCAATACCTCCTGCGGCAGGCTGACAAGCCCCGCGCCCATATCGATCATGCCCGCTCCGAACCATCTTTCAGCCACGACATCTTCTTCGATAATCCGCTTCTTTAACCAGACTGTTGAAGGCTCTCCGGGTCCGGGATAACTCTTTTTTAGCTTCTCAAGCTCTTCTTCTGTCAATTTATTAAAAATAGTATCCAGCTTTTCAAGCTGTTCTCCTGTCAGATTATCATAAATCGTATCCACCTTTTCCTGGACAGTCATTTTATCCATAAGCTCAAGTATGGGCGAATCCGGAAGCCTTTTTCCCCATGTATAGCCTTCTATACCGAGCTTGAAAAACAACCTGGTAGTGATACGCTCTCCCTCCTGGATCACCCTGTCCAGTTCGGTAATCGAGCGGATATACTCCGGTTTTTCGGACTCGGACAGCGACTTGAAAAAGTCACTCTTTTCGAACTTTTCTTTTATAATAGCCGGCCTGTCACTTTTAGCAGGCTCCTCTCCTGTCCTGACGGCCCGGGTGCCGGCAGACTTTGTCATACCGAGCCAGACTTCCCTGGCCAGCACCGGGATAATCTCTCCCACACCGGTATCCCTGATGCCGTCAGCGGCTTCCTGCGTTTCCGCCATGGCATAATTCCTGAACACAGGCTCGTTCCCTGACGGACGGATATGTGAAACCTTTGTATCCTCTATACCTATTTCTCTTTTGCCCGCTATTTTCTCTATGTCCGCAAAAGTTATACTCGTTCCGTCCAGTATATTTATGGAAAGCACTGCGGGGAACCCTCTCTCCGGTGTAAATATCCCTTCAACAGCGCTTTTAACACGGTGCCATTCCTTAATGTCCGGGCTGTCCGGCCTGTACAACTCACTGATCGCCTTCTTTTCAACTTCAAATGTAAGGACCTTCTTGCCCTTGATCTCTCTTTCTATACGTACTTCCGCTTGTCCTGTCGCGAAATTAACGGAAACGACCTTGTCTTCGAGAACCGTTTTACCCTCTTTGTCATAACTAACGAATTTATTATCTCTTAGATCAGGTAACAACTGCTTTTTCATCTCCTGCATCAAGCTAAGCGCCTCATCCCTTCTTATGCCAAAGTCAACTTCAAAAGTGGCGTAAACACCCGCGGCGTTGTACCGATGCGGGATCTCCTGATCAATGAGTTCGGACAATTTCAGTCCTTTAGTCCTGGCCAGAAGCTTCTCCGCAAGCAGAGGCAGGACAGCGTCCCTGGTGGCGAGTTTGGTCAGGATGCCGCCGCCGGGAATCCGGAAATCAGAACCGAGGAGAAACCCGCCGTTCGCTTCCCAGCCCAGAAATTTCGCATCCGGATATACCGCGCGCGCGTCATCCATGGCTTTGACCACATAAGGCGAGCCTATCTTTGTCAGGATCACGTCTATGCCCGGAGTCGCCCGTAAAGCCGCCACTACCCCGTCGTTCGTGCTCACGGGCACGGCAACGATCAAACGTTCCGAATCATCCATACCGGATCTGAGCAGTTTAGCGGTCAATAAACCGAGTTTATCGCCGGTAAGGAAATTCCCGTTTTCATCGGCCAATCCCGGCCTGTCTGAATCGCCATCGGTGAAAAAGACACTGGACGGATCATACTCATCGGC
>QNCM01000022.1 GCA_003644505.1 Candidatus Makaraimicrobium thalassicum
TCCGCTGCGCCGGGGGCTTTTTCTTCGGTGGGCTCGGGGGCTTTTTCTTCTGCGGCCTCGGGGGCTTTTTCTTCCGCTGCCTCGGGGGCTTTTTCTTCCGCAGCCTCGGGGGCTTTTTCTTCCGCAGCCGGTGTCTTTTTTTCAGCCTTTTCAGCGCCTTCAGCCGGAACAGCTTCCTCCGCCACCTCTTCCTTAACGGACTTTTTGCTTCGGGTGTCTTCTTTGTTCTTATCGTCCTTTACCTGTTTCTCCTTCTGCTCCTCACTCTGACTCATCTTCCCTCCATTCCCGGTTACTTCACTTCAGCCTTAGGGGCCTTTATCCAGTTCCGATAGATATATTCAAGTATCCTGCCCCTCTCACCGCTGCTGATCTTTTTAAACTTAATCCCGCCCTGGCAGTCCGCACTATCAGAAGCCAATTCATTCATCCAGACGATCTCGCCTTCGAACAGGACAGGAACATCATCCCCCGGGATCATCATCTCTATCTTGAGGTCTTCACCCTTACTGAACAATTCCCTGCTTAATATCCCTATTCCCTCTTTGCTGAAATTATTGACCTTTAATTTTTTGAATGAGCTGCCTATTCGGCATATCGCATCCATAAGCACGTCAAAACGCACGTATTTCCTTTTCTCTCCCATTGCCACCCCTCTGTAAATTATAGACAATCAATATTTCGATGTTCCACGAATAATATAATTGAACCGTTAGTACTCGGATTGATATCAGAGTGATGATGGAAACCGAAAAATAGAAAGGGAACGATATAAAATCGCTCCCTTTCTATTTTAACAAGCAGATCATTGTTGTAAAATTACTCGCTGAACACGAATTCAGGCTCCAGGACGGGCACGTAATCTTCCGGTATCGGGAACGGAAATGTCACCGCTTCATAAATACCAGCACCCGTTCTGACTATTGTCATCCCAACGCCTTTTGCCAGCCCCATCGTAAGGCCGGAAAGCACGTTCTCTTCAACACTCGTTTCATAGATATTCTTAGGAAGCTCTACCCAACCGGTCAGAATATTAGCAAGACCTCTCCCGAGTTTCTTGGCTGGATCCTGGGCGTAACATTGGGTAGCCATACCTACCATAGCTATGACAACACAAAACACAAACAAAATTTTCACTGTTTTCTGCATGATCTCTTTTCACCTCCTTCTACTTAAAAAATAACAAAATTAAAACTTCACAGAGAAGTATATCATGCGAGTTTTCCGATGTCAAGTATCGGAATTTAATATATCCTGCACAAGCCGGGAGATACGTCCTTTGTCCTCTTCTGACATATTCCAGAACTCAATGCCCGTGTCGTATTTAACCGTTTCCGATTGATTCGTAGGATGCCGCCTCACGACCCAAACAACCGTGCCATTGCAAAAAATCGGTTTTTCATCCTCCCGGAGAAAAATCTGCAGCGATACGTTCTCAAAAAGCCCGAATCCCTTTTCCAGCACAACACAGATGCCCCCGGCCCCGAGATTCTCAGTAAAAGCGCCTATTGCCTTTTTCCGGCCGTCTTTTAAAACCCGTATCAGGCATTTATGCCTGGCTCTCGGAAATTTTCTCTGATCTATACCTTCCCATGTCATCGTATCATAACTATACCTTAACGGGTTTTTAAATTCAAGCCTTATTTCGTGACGGGCCCGTCCCGATCAAACTCGAGGGGCCGCCCGTGACCCATTATACGGGACACGGCTTCCCAAAAATCAGGATTGAACTTTACATAACACTTTTTAACCGTATACTTACTACTAAGGAGGTTGATATCCATCATGTACCTGGATTTTTATGGACTGAGAGAGAATCCTTTCAACGTAACCAGTGACCCAAATTTTCTCTATCTCAGCCATACCCATAAAGAGGCGCTCAATCATCTGCTGTTTGGCATTGACCAGAGAAAAGGATTCATAGAGATCACCGGGGAGATCGGTGCCGGCAAAACCACACTCTGCAAGTCTTTACTGGATCGGCTTGATGACAGAACAAAAACCTCCCTTATTTTCAACTCCGACCTCCCGGAAAATCAGCTTCTGGAAGCAATACTGGATGATTTTGGTATTGTTCCCCAGCGCCGCTGCAAAGTGGCCTTTCTCCGTCAACTGAATGATTTCCTGCTGGAACAGCTTTCACACAGAAATAATAGTGTGTTGATAATCGATGAAGCGCAGAATCTGCGTTCATCCACTCTCGAAACAATCCGGATGTTGTCCAACCTTGAGACCGAAAAGGAAAAACTTTTGCAGATAATACTTGTCGGACAGCCTCAGCTCCGTGAAAAGCTGAATTCTCCGAAGCTCCTGCAGCTGCGACAGCGTATAAGCGTCCGGTTTCATGTAGAGGCCCTTAAAAGAGACGAAGTGCGGGGATATATCGAACACCGCCTGCATATAGCCGCCCCCAGTGAAAACATCACGTTTACTCCCGAAGCCATCGACCATATTTATCCCTATTCCAAAGGCATTCCCCGTCTTATCAACATCACCTGCGATAAATCTCTTCTCCTCGGTTTTGTCCGGGGGACACGTTTTATCGGGCGCGATATCGTCCAGAAAAGCATAGAAGAAATCGAAGGACAATTGCATTTTACCACTGTACATGATGTATGATATGAGCATAATAACCAAGGCGTTAAAAAAAGCACAGGACACTCGAATGGGGCTATCCGCAACCAGGGTTCATCTTTCGCCTTCCGTCTCCGTGAAGGGCAAATCCCGGCGGCGTCCTCCAAAACCAAGCAGGATTGAATTGATCGGTAACGGGAAAGGACGAAGTGCGGCCGCCCCGCACAGATTCCTCTCCGTATGCATCCTTCTCAGCACAATACTCGGAAGTTTAACGGCCATTTTGCTGTATATCAACCGTTCTTCAGCCCCTCCCCTGCCGGTGTCTTCCGGTACCGAAAGAACGATATTCGATTCAGCCAGGCAGGAGGACATAAAAACAGATATCCAAAAAGAGACAGAGGATATCCCCGGCGAAACATCCGCTGAAAAAGATACACCCGAAAAAACCGCGGGGGATTTTTCGGAAAACCTTCCCGTCCTGAACGGCATCATGTATTCTCCTGTTTCCCCTCAAGCCGTAATTAACGGCAGGATGGTCGCCGAAGGGGAGGCCATCGCCGGTTTTTCCATCCTTAACATCTTACCTGACAGGGTAAAGATCGCCTCAGGCAACGAAGAGTTTGACTTAAAAATCCGCTAACAGACGCTTTATTCAACTCTTTGCATCATAAGTAGTTACAATATAAATATGGGTCTTACCCAAACAATGCCCATATTTATGTTATATCACTTTTGTTTATAAATACTTGTGTAAAGCGTCTGTTCTGAAGGCTTTTTTGACCTTTGCGGGGATTGGGATGGGTGTTCCCTTTTTATCAACAAAGGCGTGACGTGTGCTTCCTGTCGCTGTTATCTTGCCGTTTTTTTTGACTTCATAACCAAAAGTTATGCGTGTAGCGGTCACATTCGTCAATTCCGTGGTAATGGTCACCAGGTCATCATATCTCAGCGGGGATCTGTAACGGCATTGTGCCTCGACAACCGGGATATAGATTTTATCCTGTTCCTCGATCTTTCTGTATTCGACTCCCCTTGCCCGGAAAAACTCCGTTCTTGCGATCTCGAACCAGACCAGATAATTAGCGTAATACACAACTCCCATCTGATCGGTTTCTTGGTATCTTACCCTGAGTTCGACCGAATGTTTATTCATCTCACCCTGCCATCACCCTGACATACACCTTTCGGGATCTGGGACCGTCGAATTCACAGAAGTATATTCCCTGCCAGGTCCCGAGAACAAGCTGTCCGTCCTCTATAAGGATGTTCACGGAACTGCCGATAATCGAGGATTTAATATGTGCCGGTGAATTTCCTTCGGCATGGGCATAACCCGGATCATCAGGCACTATATTCTCGAGCCCCATAATGATATCGGATTTCACATCAGGGTCAGCGTTTTCATTTATGGTAACAGCAGCAGTGGTATGCGGCACGTACACAAAACAGATACCATTGGAAATTGCGGTTCTCTTCACAGAGTCCGCAACATCCTTAGTGATATCGATAATCTGTGTTGTCCGGGTTGAAGCAATACTTACAGCCGTAAGATTTTTACCTGACATGTTCCCTTAAAACAGTCCTTACCAGCAACCCCGGGATGTCTTCGACAACTTCCACCAGACCTATCTTCCGCGGCAGGACAAAGCGGTTAGACCCAACCACGAATTTCTTATCGTATCCATAAGAATTCATGATCTCTTTTGTGGATATGCCCCGGACCCGAACCGGGAGCCCGGCTTTTCTGATAAGATTTTTTATCCTCTTGAAATCCTCTTGCTTCAGCATATCGAGCCGCATGGCGATCTCCCCCGCCAGGATCATCCCCACAGCTATGGATTCCCCGTGATTGTAGCGTCTGGAATAACCGGAAGCGGCCTCTATCGCATGTCCGAGGGTGTGCCCGAAATTAAGAGCTATCCTGATATCCCTGCAGTCCAGTTCATCTCTCTCGACTATCCGCGCCTTGATAGCCACGCATTCATATATAACCCTTTCCAGCGGTTTGGTTTTCAATGACAGGATATCATCCATGTTATTCTCCAGAAACCCGAAAAGGGACCGGCTCCTGATAACCGCATATTTGATCACCTCGGCCATGCCGTTCCGTATCTGGCGGTACGGGAGGGTCCGGAGAAAATCCGGGTCCATCAGCACGTATTTAGGCTGGTAGAACGCACCTATCAGATTTTTAGCCTCTGGAAGATCGATCCCGGCCTTACCGCCCACAGAGGAGTCTACCTGTGCCAGTAAAGTCGTAGGAACCTGTATTAGCGGCACCCCTCTCCTGTAGGTGGCAGCTACAAAACCCGCGAGATCCCCGACGACTCCCCCTCCCAGGGCTATGATCACCGGACGATGCATCTTCGTCCGCTTACTTATTTTGTGAACCGTCTCCCGGAAAACTTTCAAAGATTTGGACTTCTCCGTGCCGGGGACAACGACCCGGAAAATCCCGTTGGGCAATTGTCTGAGAACCGGAGCCGTAAAACGGGCAGTCTTTGACATGACCATCTTGTCCGTTATGACTACGACGGGACCGGTAATACCCAGTGATTTGACCACGTAAGGCAACATCTCTACCACATCCTTACCTATCAGGATATCGTAGCTTCTCTTTTCCAGGTTTAGCCTTACCTTCTTCATGATAGCGTAAAATATAGCACATAAAGTCATAAAAGGCAAAAAAGGGGATAATTTTGCGCACTTTTTGTAACAGTTCAGCCTTGCACACTGCGAGAGAGGTTTGGATTATCTATCCCTACCAGGAACGTCCGATGTGCTCCAGCGGCACATCGGACTCCGAAACGGCCTTGCAAATCCGCCGCTTCCTTCTATTTTATATTATCAGGCATCGGCGGACACCGTACGAGCCCAGGAGGCTATAAGAAGGAGCCCCGGCCTACGCCTGTTTATAAGTCAACCGGGATACCAAGCTTGCTCGGCCATTGAAGGTCCTGTACGGAATAATCCAAACCTCTCTTTCACAAAGTCAGCTCGTCAATTGAAACCATAACAGCCACTCGATGCGACTATTCAAGTGAATATCTCTTATTCTGGATGAACTATTATTTAAAGTATTGTTATAAAAGAAGGGATACCTGTAGCGGGTCAGGCTGTTTGGCCCACTCCGTACAGGGGCCTTGATGGCCGGGCAAGCTTGGTCCCTTGACATTTTGAAAAAATGGCAAGGGTTGCCAGGCAATCGCGGAGTAAAATTTTCCGCTGGAGAAAATTTTACGTCCCCTGGTAGGAGTGGGGAAAACAGCCTGACCAGTCGTAAGCGGATTCTATAGTAACCCTTTTTGAGCTTTTGCGATTCGTTCTGATTGCGGAAGGAAGCCACCCCTGCGGCCGGCTTCTTACATATAAGGCTTGAGAAGAGCTGAAGGAAAGCCGATATCTTTTATTATTACCTCGCCGCAGACATCCGGTCCATCTTTGACAAAAAAACCCTGTTTGGGCAGGCCGAAAGTAATGGTCTTATAAGCTTTGAAACAATCTCTGGACACCGCGCCGGTCGTTGCGTCCAGTCCGGAGGGGACGTCGACCGCATAAAGTTTGATGCCGGATGAATTCAGTATCCTCCCGAGAGTTGCACATTCCTCCGGCAGTTCCCCCCTGAATCCCGTGCCAAAGATCGAGTCCACAGCTACTGTAAAATCCCCGGTTGCTTCCTCCAACGGCAGGAAATCCCTCATTGGCAGTATCTCGAGCCCCTTCTTCCGGATAATCTCGAAATTATCATACGCTGCGCCCGGCCTGATGTTCTCTATATCTGTAACATATACGGTCAAATGCTCCGGGGATTTGTTGGCAAGATACCGCCCGAGGACAAAACCGTCCCCTCCGTTGTTCCCCTTGCCGCAAAAGATCACGATCCTCTCATTCTCAAGAGAGCCGAGTTCGCAAAGAATGACCTCGGCAACAGAGCGACCGGCATTTTCCATCAGGACGATCTGGGGAATGCCGTAATCTTCCTGCGCCTTCCTGTCGATCTCAGCCATCATTTCAGCACTGATACCTTTTTGCTCCATGCTATTGAATCCGCGTTCCTGCGGGAACCTCCCTTTCCGGGACAAGGATAATGGGTCCGCCCTCTTCACAGGCAGCAAGCAGCATACCATGGGATTCTTCGCCTCTGATCGTGACCGGTTCCAGATTATTGACAATCACTACCTTTTTTCCGGTTAGATCCCGGACGGAATACTGCGCTCGTATCCCGGCGATAATCTGCTTGGTTTGATCGCCGGTCTTGATCTGAATAACATACAATTTGTCCGCATTGGGGTGTTCCTTAACGTCGATGATCTCGGCGATCCTAAGATCTAACCTCTTAAAATCCTCAAAAGATACCATTTTTTCTCCTGTCCGGGCCCTGTCAGGCTTTTTTACTTTTCGGCTTTGTCGCTTCTTTTGCCGATTTCGGCGCTGCCTTTTCCTTTGGCGCGGCAGCAACAGCTTCTTCAGTCAGGGCAGCGCCCTCTTTCTCTTCTGCTGGCTCCTTTGCCTTCTTGATCTTGAATCTAATACGCTTGACTTTCGGCAAATGGTAGACAGAATCTTTTTCTTCGTCCCATTTTGCCTTCCCAACCAGTTCCCTTATCTTCTCGTACCTTTTTAAAACCGAACGGAACTTTCCGCCTTCCTGGCTTCCTTTCAAACTTGGATGCTGTGTCATTTCTTTCCCTTTCCGTTTCTTCGTATTGCGTTCATTGTCACTATCTAATTTGTTTTATATAACAATCCTCATAATCCGTAAGAAGCCCCCGCCTTGCCCTTCTCGCTTCACTAATGGTCCTGTACCCCGAAGTGTACACCTCCCACCATATACCCTTCTTTGCCAAACAAGCCTCAATACCTTTGCGCTTCAACCTGTTTATCTCTTTTTCCGCGGAAGTCTCATCTTTGAAGGACGCCAGCTGCAGTATATAACTCGACTCCGCCGAAATCTTTCCTTCATGTCGCTTAGCCGACTCATCATCGCCTATCTCCGGATATGACGCCTTCGATCCAACTCCATGAGACTCTAAAGGCAGTTGGACAATGTCGCCAGCCTGCCTCCTTCGCTCCGGTTCAGGAAAATCCGCGGGCTCCCGGCTCCTGTTTATAGCCTCATGGGGCTGCACGGTCTCTTCCCGCAGACTTCCGGACTCTACACCTGAGAGCCTTTTCCCTCTTTCCACGCCGACGGCATACGAAACAATTATCAGAAATAATACGGCAATGGCTATAATAACGCTATATTCGACGGGTATCTTTACAAAAGGCAGAAATCTCTGTTCGGAATACCTGCTTAAAAGGCGCAGTTTTTCACTGCTTTTTCTGCGGAATCCATGATTCCCGAAAAAATCATCCTGAAAATTATTATCGGCCATTTGTGCTATATTCTAGCATATTATCACAAAATATCAAGCACCCGATAACAGACGCTTTATCTAACTCTTTGTATCATAAATGTTTACAATACAAATATGGGTATCATTCAACCGATACCCATATTTACATCATATCTCCTTGTTTTATAAGAAGTTATGTAAAGCGTCTGGAGGAATACTGCGTTTCCCTTATAATCGATGATCGTGCTGTACCAACCGTCTTCATCTCGGGATAAGATATTTTCTCTTATGCTGTCCTCAAATGTAACTGCTATCTCCGGAGAAAACGATATCTTCAGGTCGAGGGAAAGATCATCTTTATCCCTGAGAAGAATGTAGTCTCCCTCCATCCGTATATCCCTGGAATATGCCTTGAAATCCATTATTTTCACGGTATTTGTATCCAAAAATACCGTGAAAATTATTTGTTCGTACTTTTGGTCCGGGCGGAAAGGGAATGTCAGGATATTACCGGAAAAAGGAATACTCGGCTTGCTTTCATCTCCAACGGCAAACGTTACCCCTTCTATCTCACAATCCACAATAAACTGTCTCTGTCTCAATGACTGGCGCGTCCTGAGATCAAAACGCGCCTTTTCGGCATTAATGACAAACCGCTTATTTTCCAGCCCGAAACGTAACCCCCGGATCTCGGCCCCATCAAGACCGTTACTGCCCCACCTGTCGTAGGATAGTCTGTAATCCGTAAAACTATTGACCGAAAACGCCGCTATCCGGTCAATACAATAATATACAGAAAAGCACGCAACAACGACAAGAAGAAAAAAGACCAAAAAGCGGAGATATCCTGAATGGTTCGAACCCTCAATATTAAGCATCACTCATCAGCTCGTTGACAATCTTCATGATCTTCGCATCGCGAGTGTAGGAGTAGCCTTTTGCCGATCCCGTGCTGTCCTTTTTCAGGACATCAAACCTGACCAGCTCATCCAGCGCAGTCTGTACCTCTTCCCGGTCATAATGCACCCAGGCTGATATGCCACTGGCGCTGTCAATACTCGCCTGATTCTGATAAAAAAAAGTCAGGATATCTCTGGTCAGGGTATCCTTCAGTATCTTTTGCAGTTTATCTTTCATGCGCTCCCCAGTTCCTTCTCCAGGAGTTTTCGTACGTCTTTTCTCTGAACAGCCTCGCAGAAGGCTTCGGCAATACGCGGATCGAACTGTGCCTTTACGTTTTTCCGCACTTCTTCTATTGCCGTCTTGATCGAAAGCGCCTTGCGGTAAGGTTTTTGAGTGACCATCGCCTCGAAAGCCCCGACCACTGCCAGTATACGGGCCGCCAGCGGTATCTCTTTGCCTTTCAATCCCTTGGGGTACCCCGTGCCGTCAAAATTCTCGTGATGATACAGGATTATCGGGACTATAGGCTTCAGCGGCTTGAACTTTGACAGTATGGCCGCCCCTTTCATCGGATGCATCTTCACTATATCGTATTCACGTCCGGTCAGTCCCCCCTTTTTCATCAAGACCTTTTCCGGAATGCTTATATGGCCGGCATCGTGCAGCATTGCCGCATACTGAAGCATCTTTATCTCGCTCTCGTTCATATTGAATTTCGGGCCGATTATACTGATCAGTTTCAGGAATGATGCCTCTGCCTTGGACACCCCGTGGGGTCTGTGCTTTAAAAGCTGCGCGATGCACTTAATGCTACTCAAGGTCAGCTCTTCCTGCTCCTTGAAGAGTTGAGCGTTCCTGACGGCAACAGCCGCCTGTTCAGAGAGCGTCTTCATTATCTCCTCATCAAACTGCGTGAACTCCTTTCCGTCAAGCTTGTCATAAAGCGTTATGACACCTATCACATCCTCATCTATCATGGGAACGGCCAGGTAATTGCTCCCGCAAATCGGCGTTTCTTTCTTTGCCGCCCTGCCCGGCGCATACTTGCCGAACTGGACTTTTTTCAGCTTGGTTTTCTTGCGCCTGAGGTCAATTGTCGTTTTGGGCAGTAGTATCCTGCGTTTTTTATCGACGAGTTTTATAGAACAGCGGTTTGCCCGTATCACCTGGAGCGAAAGACGGGCGATCCGCGGAAGAAGCTCATCAAGATCAAGTGTGGACGTCATCAGCCGGTGGACCGTATGAACGGTGGAAAGAGCTATGGCCCTGGGTCTTATGGTCTTGTTTATATCCTCCAGTTCGACCTCTCTCCGGCTCTCCCGGATCACAGTGTCGGTGAACGCGATGAATATCTTCTTAAGATCAGAGGACATGGCCTTTTTCAAGCCGCATAGGATAATAACCCCGAAAATGTCGTCGTCAGACATCAGCGGGTAACATAAACCGTGCATGCACTCCCCATACTGGAATGGCTCCACGGTCCTGTTCTTCCAGGATTTTTTCAGGGCCCGGAGTATTTTTATAAGTTCCTTCTTGAACCGGCTCTGCGTACCGACTGCCTTCTTAACGCACCTTGCCGCTTCGGTCTTTTTGAGTTCCCCGTATTCAAGGGGGATCCGGGGCAGCATCACCCAGACAGGCTCTTTCAGGTATTTACTGAAGGCTGATATCTCCTGCCGCAGATCCCAGTTTTCTTTAAGTTTTGAAAACAGCCTCTTCATATTCAGTATCTCTTTATCAGACTCTTTCGTAAGGTTCAAAAAATTTTTTATACTGATCAAGCGCGTAGCGGTCCGTCATCCCTGCTATATAATCGCAGATAACACGGTATTTGCCCCGCTCCTCTATTTTCTCCAGGGCCTGGGGTGGGAGCTGTTCCGGGTTGTCGCAGTAAACATGGAAAAGGCTCTTTAAAAAGCGAGAGGCCTTATTCGTCATACAGACGACGCGGTAATGCTTGTAAAGCCTCTTCTTCAGGGCCTCTCTGAGGGGAACCCGCTTCGCGTTCATGTCTTCGCTGAAATCAACCGCCTTCCCATCTTGCTTTTCCAGATCGGCCACGCTCTTTATGCCAAGTGCTCTGATCCGATCCAGAGTGCTGCTGACGACATCGGACACCTGGAGGTTTATCAACTGACGCACCATCTGAAACCTCCCGGTTTCTTCGTCAAGGCCCGCGAAACGGTCCTTGATATTACCTGCTACCTCATCCCATATCGGGACCCCGTTCAGATCTTTCTTATCCAGGAGCCCGCTTTTTAAACCGTCATCCAGATCGTGATTATCATATGCTATCTCGTCAGATATATCGACAACCTGTATTTCCAGAAGTAATGGACCGGGGATATCGATACTGCCCATTCTCTTTTGATCAAATGGAGTTGAATGGCGGATGATACCCCTCCGAACTTCCTGGGTCAGGTTCAACCCGCAGAAGTCAGGATACCTTTTCTCCAGGATGTCCACCACCCGCAAGCCGTGCGTGTTGTGGTCGAACCCGCCCTGATCCTTCATCAATTCTGCCAGCGCGTCTTCACCTGAATGACCGAACGGGGTGTGGCCAAGATCGTGTGCCAACGCGATCGCCTCGACAAGATCCTCGTTAAGCCCCAGAGATCTGGCAATCGTCCTGGCAATCTGGGCCACCTCAAGCGTATGCGTAAGCCTGGTCCGGTAATAATCCCCTTCATGATTGACAAATACCTGGGTCTTGTATTCAAGTCTGCGAAAGGCGGTAGAATAGATAATTCTATCCTTATCTCTCTGGTAGACAGTGCGGTAAGGATGCTCTTTCTCCGCATGCCGACGGCCCGCTGTTTCAGCGCTCTTCATGGCGTACGGGGCCAGCCAATCGTATTCCCTCTGTTCGATCTTTTCTCTTGTAAGCATTCGACCGCTCATAGCGTTCCCGGACCGCAGTTACCTGACAAAATATAATAACACAAAGCCGGCGAAACCCATAGCAAAAATCAAACCGGTATCCCAGCCGATCCTCCGCGTAGTATCCCGTTTCAGGAACAATCCCAGGACAGCGACAACGGAAAGCAACAGGACCAGCACAGTTGCCGTCATTTGGCCGGGGGTCAGCATGCCAAGAATCGGTCTCTTACTTAAAACATCCAGAAAAGGTATTATGCAGACGTCAAACAGGTTGCTTCCGAGTATGTTCCCCACTGCCATATCCACAGACCCCGCCCGGAGCGCGGCAAAGGAAACGATTATCTCAGGAAGGGATGTAGCCAGCCCCAGAAGGAGCGTGCCTGTGAAAGTCTGAGAAAATCCCGTCACTGAGACGATCTTATCGCCGATTTTTGCCATCCACATGCCGAGAAACATGACAATAAGAAGCAGCAGCGTGAATTTGGCCCACACCTCCCAAAAAGGTTCGTCCCCGGAACTGTAAATGCCGCTGTGGTCGCTGGAACCCGTTTTGCGTATGATCCCCAGATAGATAAAATATACACCGGCTATCAGGACACTCTCCACTCCTACCCCATTGATCGCAGGAAACGCCGCCACCTGTGAACGTAAAACCGCGACACTTAACACTATCGAAATAACTATCAAAACAAAAAAACCTGTCAGACGGTTCAAACGGGAAACTCTTAGAAGGATCCTTCCCCTTCCCACATAATAATCCAGAATCAGCAGGATCATGAAATTGACCATCACCGAACCTGCGATATCTCCGTATCCCAACCCGATCCTTCCGAAGGAGAACACTGCTGTCGCGCCCGTAACGATCTCCGGGAAAGATGTTGCTACGGCGAGGAAAAACATTCCGATTATGCCCTCCTCCATACGCGTCTTGCCGGAAATAACAACACCTTCCTTGCACAGATTATAGGCAAAATATGTTAATAGCGCCGCGCAGATCAAAAACTCACACCAGATCACGATTCGTGCTCCTCGATCTTGATGATCTCAGCCCGGACATCATCGCCATCGATCTCAATGACGCCGAAAGAACAGTATGACGAAAATGCCCTGTCGGTCGCGCTGCCCGGATTGAAGAAAAGAGTGCCATCTATTTTCTCATTGAATGGAGTATGGGAATGTCCGAAAATAATAATGTCGAGCTTTTCTCTGAAAATCCCGCTTACCACCTTCAGGACCTTGAAGCCCGGACCTTTGCCATGCACAACGCCAATTTTTTTGCCTGCCGCCTCCATGATGATCTTTTCCGGCAGACACTGCTTTAGTTCAGGGCTGTCCATATTCCCCCAGACGGCTTTTGTCTCTGTCAGCCTTTTAAGCTCCCTGATCACCGACATCTCCACCACATCACCGGCATGGATTATCAAATCGCATTCCTTGAAATAATCACAAACCTTCCGTGGGAGTCTTTCGGCGGAAACGGGAATATGTGTGTCAGCAATGACACCTATTCTCATGGTACCAGCTCGAATTTTTGGAATAAACGAAGAATTTTGTTAAGCTGTTGTGCGTCCCAGACCCATATATTCTGTTCCTTTGCCAGAAGGAACGAGTTCTGCTCTACACCCTTAAGGGGGATAAATATCTTTCTCGCGATCTTCGACCTTTCATCCCCTGTTTTAATGTTCCATAGATTGCTGATATCGCACTCATCGGCTATGTCGCCCTGTTTGACGTGACATATCCATTGTTTGTTCTTTATCCTGCCGGTAATCTGGAAAACATTTTTAGACAAAGCGCGGCTCTCTACGGCGTCAAAACGCGGCATCTTTCGGAAATTCATATTTACGCGGATCTTCTCGTTCCTGAAACTCTTGAAAAGATCACAGATCACGGTCACCGCACTTTTGGCACTGAATTCGCAATAGCTCTTATAATCCTCATCCATGGAATGTTTGAATTCCAAATACTTTATGTCCATGTCATCTATCATTGAGTATGTCTTCAGGCTGTAGACGTACTTTAGCCAGTACTCGAAAAGTTTCTCCGAGATCTTGTAGAATCCCCCGCTGTTGTAAACAAGGTCCATTTCCTGAAGCTTCTCCAATTTGCGGCTCAGATCCTTATCGACCCTGCCCATGTCATTCTGTATGGCTCTGATGGTACTGTTGCCGCGCGCCAGGGAAACGAGAATAGAAATAAATTTTTTCCTTGCTCTTCTTTCAAGGAAAAAATTGACCCTGTTGATAAAATACTGGTTAAGCACTCCCTCCGACTCATACAGGAGTTGCGAAAAAGCGTCCAGAAGGCATTCCTTGACGCCGTACCTGCTGTCTTTTCTTCTTACCAGTTCCGAAAATCTATTTGCCAGAACCTCAAGGTAGAACGGGTTTCCCTCCGTGACCTGAATAAGATAATTTTTGATATCCTCACAGGAAGAATCGATATTTTCGATCTTATCGGAAATAAATGACCGTGCCGTCTGGCTGTCGAACCCGTCTATCTCAATAACTTCGAAATTACCGAACAGCAGTGACAATTTTCTGGACAGTATTTCTTTCAGCAGGGTTTTCTGGGAACTCGATACTATATACATCGTGTTCTTCTGCACCATTATAAACTTCCCGAATGTCTGAAAAGGTCTTTTTAAATGAAAATTCGAAAGGTTATGGAACTCATCCAGGATGACTATACAAGCCTTCCCTGTTTCTGTCTTGAACGTCGCGGTAAGATCAAGGAGTCTTCCATAGGCGGCATTCTCTTTTTTCCGCCCGAGATCCCGGCAGACCCTGTCTATACAACGCACTGTCTCGGGAATCGTTCCACGGCATGCTTTTTTCAGCGCTTCAAAATCGCTTCTGTCTTTTGCCCCGCCGGAACCTATCCCGGCCCCCTTGCCCGTGCCAGGGACCGGCTCTCGCCCTGGAGCCCGCCGTTCCTTCCGGAGGCGCCTTAAAGGCGCCGGCGGTGTCCGGCCTGTGGATTTCAGAAACCCGTAAAGAAGGGTCGCCATAAAACGCATGCAGAACATCCGGAAATCCCCTCTGTCCATTTCAATGTACAGAGGGATGACCCCGGGGTCTTTTATGTTCTTTAAAAAGTGTCTGAGGATGGAGGATTTTCCCGCGAGCATCGGCCCCGTAAGGGCCAGATTCTGCCTGTACCCGCCCCTTAAAGCCGTAACTCTTTTCTGGAGGGTCCCCAGGACTTCTTCACGCCCGAAAAATTTTTTACCGAAGACTGGTTCAATGAACATTACGTTAAAATGCAAAGGTTAAAATGCAAAGTAAACCATACTGCGAACGTCACCGTGAGGAACATGACAAAAGAGTTCTGTAATTCACAAAAAACAAGATTTTTCAGAAGTTCAGCGAGACTGAAAAAACATACTATAATATTTCAACAGTCAAGTCAATAAAAATGCCTCTATAAAAT
This sequence comes from Candidatus Makaraimicrobium thalassicum, assembly GCA_003644505.1. Classification (GTDB taxonomy): domain Bacteria; phylum Omnitrophota; class Gorgyraeia; order Tantalellales; family Tantalellaceae; genus Makaraimicrobium; species Makaraimicrobium thalassicum. The sequence goes on from QNCM01000022.1 coordinate 15,132, forward strand.
AACATGCTCGACAGGATGAATTAATAATTTTAGTTGACATTCTCCGGTAAGAACAAAGCGCTTCCCAATGATGACTCGGATAATAGTCCTCCATTAAGCTATCTTGATGCAGGAATAAGCCAGACAGCCTTGCATCAGGATAATTAGATCGGGTTATTGCAGGTCCGGCTGAAGATAACAGCCGGGCTTTGAATAGTGGAGCGAGCGAGGGGAATCGAACCCCCGTCACCAGCTTGGGAAGCTGGAGTTCTACCATTGAACCACGCTCGCTCAAAACCTTATGAGTCTCTCGAAGTGTTCGTACCTGTTATTTACATCCGCATGGGTCGTTTTCAGCAAACCGTTCACGCTGAACTTCTCGACTGCAAAGGACGCCAGTATGCTGCCATAGACCAGTGCCTTTTTCAAGACCTTATCCGTAATCTTTGGACTCTTCGAAAGATACCCTGTCATGCCTCCGGCGAACGTATCCCCCGCCCCTGTCGGGTCCGAGATCGTCTCCAGCAGATAAGCCGGGACTATGGAACGCAACCCTCCCGAGAAGAACAACACGCCATGCTCCCCCTTTTTAATGACTATCATCTTCGCGCCCTTATCGGATATATATCTGGCGGCTTCTAAAAGATTTGTTTCTCCCGACAGCTGCCGGGCTTCGGCATCATTCAGCAGGAATAAATCCACTTTTTTAAGAAGTTTCAGCAAAGCCTTCTTCTTGTTTTCGATCCAGAGGTTCATAGTATCGCATGCTACAAGGCCCGTAGGTCTTATTCTCTCGAAGATCCAGTCCTGGAGTTCCGGGTCAATATTAGCCAGGAGCAGATTGTCCTTTGAACTTACGTTGGAAGGGATCTGCGGCCTGAACCCGGTAAATACGTTCAGATGAGTGCTGATCGTTTCCGCGTAACTGAGATCGTAGCGATACCGCGCTTTCCATCGAAATGTTTTTCCCTTCTTCCTCTCCAGTCCCTTGACATCGACGTCCCTTTTTGAAAACATCGTAAAATATTTTGCGGGAAAATCAGTCCCAACGACACTTATCAGATTTACCGGCGAGAAAAAAGACGCGCTCAGGGAAGCATAAGTCGCGGATCCGCCGAGGACCTCTTTCCGTTTTCCGAAAGGTGTCTCCACGCTATCCAGCGCCACTGATCCGATAATCGTTAACCGCATATGCCCCCCGCTATTTTCTGTTCTCCTTATCTTTCCCGATGCTTTCCTCCACTATCTTAATGGAACAATACTCCGAGCACATGGTGCAGACATCCGGTTCTTTGGGCCGGGACTTCTCCCTGACCTTCATTGGAAGCTCCGGATCAAGCGCCAGCTTGAATTGTTTTTTCCAATCCCGCCTGGCGCGGGCTTTTGATATCTCCCTGTCCCGCCTGACAGCCGACGGGATATTCTTCACGATATCTGCCGCGTGCGCCGCGATCTTCGAGGCCACGACACCCTGACGCACATCATCGATCCCCGGCAGCCGGAGGTGTTCGGCAGGGGTAACATAGCACAAAAAATCCGCGCCGTGCCAGGCGGCAACGGCACCTCCGATAGCCCCGACTATGTGATCATAGCCCGGCGCGGCATCCGTCACCAGAGGCCCCAGGACATAGAACGGCGAACCATGACATACGGACTTCTGAAGCCTCACGTTAGCCTCGACCTGATCGAGCGGCACGTGCCCCGGCCCCTCGATCATCACCTGAACGCCCCTGGAAAGAGCCCTTTGCTGAAGATCACCGAGAACGAGAAGCTCCTGTATCTGGAGCCGGTCAGTAGCGTCTGAAATGGCTCCCGGCCTCAGACTATCGCCGAGACTCAACACTATATCATATTGTTTCGCTATATCCAGAATCTCGTCAAAACGGGAAAAAAACGGGTTTTCACGCCGGTTAGCTATCATCCATGACGCCAGAAGCGCGCCGCCCCGGCTGACAATATTCAGGATACGGGAATCCTTCGCCACGGTACGCGTGGCCTCCAATGTAATCCCGGAATGTATCGTAAAAAAATCCACCCCTTCCTCGGCCTGTTTCCGGATCGTCGAAACAAACTCGTCCTCGTTCATGGAAAGAAACTTCTTCTTCCTCATGCTCGCGAGCTCATAGACCGGAACGGTTCCAAGGGGAACGGGACACGCGGAAAGTATTCTTTCGCGAAGCTTTTCCAGAAGCGGACCGGTGGACAGGTCCATTATGGTATCGGCTCCTGCCGCAACAGCGACCTCCATTTTTTTTATCTCCTGGTCGATACTGGAATGCCCTGGAGACAATCCCAGGTTCGCGTTGACCTTGGTGGTCATGCCTTTTCCGATAGCGCAGGGTTTTGCGATCCTGTGCTTCCGGTTTTTTGGCACGACTATCCATCCCGCGCGGACGCCCTTTTTTATGTCCATGATGCCGGCGTCCTCGACCCTTGCGATCCTTTTCAAAAGTGTCTCTTGAATTTTTATCATCTCAGTAATCCCGGGGTCAGCCCCATAGCCTTTCTCAGTTCTTCGATCTTTTTCCGTGTATAGGTTTCCGTGATGCCGTAACGCGCAAAAGCGACCGTCCTGATACCCTCCCTGACGACCTCCCGCACGTTGTCCTTATTTATCCCGCCTATGGCGACCAGCGGCATCCGGACGCTCCTGCTCAATTCCCGGAGCCTCGAACGGGAAACCGCTTTTAATCCCGGTTTTAAAGGCGTACGGAAAACCGGACCAACGGCGACATAATCCACTTCTTTCCTGTTTATGGACCCGATATCCACCGCACCCCTTATCGTGCGCCCGATTATCGCGCCCGGGCCGAGCATCTTCCGGGCAGCCGATACAAGGATGTCGCCCTTCCCGAGATGGACCCCATCCGCCCCCAGTGAGAGCGCGATCTCCGGCCTGTCATTTATGATCAGGGGGATGTTCTTTCTTTTCGCGGCAGCGACCATGTCGAACACCGCCCGGTAAAAAGGGAGGTCCGCGAAATCCTTGAAGCGAAACTGCACAACGTCCACCGGACTTTCAAGCAGATCGTAAAATTTTCTTAAAAGTTTCCGCCTGTCCGGGAACAAACTATCATCAAGAACCGCATATACTTTCCAGCTCTTTAACAGCTGCTTTTTCGATCTCATAGAGCTTAAACCGGAACTTTTTGAATTTCTGGGACAACTGCCGGTCAAAGAGTTTCAATACCTCTTCCAGGACCCTCAGCGATTCCTTTCCCCTCTGTGTATTCGCTAAAAACAGGTCCACCAGGTTATCCCTGCTTTTTTCGGACTCGGAGGACCTCATCCCCACGTCGTTCAAGTCCCTGGAAGAAACAAGTTCCTCGAGATGTTCTTTCCGAAGGTCTTTTATCGCATTGAATACTTCATGCCGCAAAGTCTTTAATTTTCCCGTCAAATGCTCATTGTTCGAGGAAAACCTGATAATATCCTCGCATACGCGTATTCCTTCCATTACCCGGTTGAGGTTCGCGTCTATGATCCTGTAAACACCTTTGTCCATGGGCAAACTCCCGGTATCAGACCTCAGATACCGTTTTTATGCGTTTTATAAGGTCAGTCGTGGAATATCCGGCCACGTACGGGAGGACCCGCACTTTCCCTCCACGGGCTTTAACATGGCCGGATCCCACCACATCTTTTTCGTTCCAGTCCCCGCCTTTGAAAAGTATATCGGGGCCGAGATCCTTGATCAGCGCCTCAGGTGTGTCATCATCAAAGAGGGTCAAAAAATCGACGCACTCAACAGCCGCAAGGACTTCCAGCCGGGCGCGCTGGGCGTTAACAGGACGCTGTTTTCCCTTAAGCCTCCTTACCGACTTATCGCTGTTTACGGCCGTAATAAGAAGATCACACTCTTTTTTTGCGTCATTCAAATATCTTACGTGCCCCAGATGCAGAATGTCAAAACAACCGTTCGTAAAGCCTATTATCTTTCCGAAGATCCTCTCCTTCTTGACTATATCCGCCAGTTCCGCCTGTGTCTTTATCTTTTCTGTTATCATGTCAAAAAGCATCTTCGACCAGCTTACATATGATATGGAGCACGGTTACATGGACTTCCTGTATACGCGCGGTATTTTCACCCTTTACCACGACCGAAATATCCGACTCATCAACCAGCTTTCCCCCGTCTCTTCCGGTCAAAGCGATAACCGGCACTTTTTTTGCGCGTGCCACCCTCACGGCCTCAAGAACGTTCTCCGAGTTGCCGCTTGTAGATATGGCGATTACCAAGTCGGACGGACCTGCCAGCGCCTCTACCTGCCGGCTGAAGCTTCTGTTGAAACCATAATCATTGGATGCCGCCGTCAGAACCGACGTATCCGTGGTCAGAGCGACACACGGAAAGCTTTTTCTCTCCTTCTCGAATCTCACGACAAGTTCAGCCGCCAGGTGCTGGCTGTCCGCCGCGCTCCCGCCGTTCCCGAACACAATAACCTTGCCGCCGCGGCGGTAACATTCCACCAGGGCCGATGCTGCCCCGGCGATCGCCGACACATTTACATCATCGGAAAAAAACCGGTTCTTGAAACGAAGACTCTCCTCAAAAATGCTCTTTACCGTTTCCCTGGCATCCATTAAATTTCCCTGTAGGGGACCTCCATCATATCCGGGCTATCCTCCCTGACGGCGCCTTTCCCGGGCCCCGCGCCCCTCGTGCTGATCTTTTTGATATGCATCTTCATGTTGATCTGTTTTTCCACGCCAAGCATTCCGTGCACCCTGTTCTTCACTTCTGTCTGGATCCTCTCCGTTACTTCGGGTATGTTCGCGCCCGAGGATATCGCGACATCCGTTCTGATATCTATGCCCCTTCTGTTAATGTCGACGCGCGAACGGACATCCTTTATGCCGGGGATATCCTTCGCGGTCTTACGGATATAATCCTCAATGGCGGAAAGAGAGACAGTGACCTCCCCGTCAGGGTTCTGAAAAGCGACGATCCTGCTCTTTTTGAGCTTCTTCTCCAGTCTGTAAGGCGCGGCTATGCCGATTATCACAAAAAGGCCTCCGGCAGCTCCAATGGCGATCCGGCAGGCAACGGCCCCGCTCATAACATTGAGCATCTCCGCCCACTGTTCCGGCGGGAACATGTTGAGGGAGATCACCAGGAACAGCCCCCCGGCTCCCAGCATCAACAGCATATACAATACCATACCCAGCCTTTTAAAAAAATTCATCATCTCCTCCTTTAAATGTATTGCTATCTCCCTTCTTTTTTTCTCTGCGGGAAAAACTTCTCCACAAAATGGGTCGAAAAATTTCCCTTTTGAAAATCCGGATTGATGAGAACCTTCTTGTGAAAATCAACCGTGGTCTTGATCGGCTCTATCAGGAATTCGTCAAGGGCCCTCCGCATGATCTTTATGGTCTCGTCGCGGTCCCGGCCGTACGCGATAAGTTTGGCTATCATCGAATCATAAAAAGGCGGGATCACATAGCCGGCGTAAACATGGCTATCGACCCTTATCCCCGGGCCTCCCGGTATATTCAATGCCTCTATCCTCCCGGGCGAAGGACAAAAATCCTGTTCCGGATCCTCGGCGTTTATGCGGCATTCCATGGCGCAACCTTTGATCTTTATGTCTTCCTGCCCGAACGAGAGTTTCTGGCCTGCAGCCGCCTTTATCTGCTCCTTGATGAGATCGATCCCGGTGACCATTTCGGTGACTGGATGTTCTACCTGGATGCGGGTGTTCATCTCCATAAAATAAAAATCGTCGCCGTCAAGGAGGAACTCAATGGTCCCCGCTCCCCTGTAGTCCACTGCCCTGGCGCCCCTGACAGCGAATTCACCCATCTTTTTACGTACTTTTTCATTTAAAAAAACCGAGGGGGCCTCTTCGATCAATTTCTGGTGACGGCGCTGAATGGTGCAGTCCCTTTCACCGAAATGGACGACATTTCCTTTTTCATCCGCGAGGATCTGGAATTCAATGTGGCGCGGCGCTTCGATATATTTCTCTACATATACATCAGGGTTGCCAAAAGCCGCTTCCGCCTCACTCCGGGCCGTCAGAAAAGCGCCGATGAGCCTGACATCATTATGGCAGATTCGTATTCCCCTGCCTCCGCCGCCTGCCGATGCCTTGATAATAACGGGGTATCCTATCTTTTTGGACTCTTTCAGCGCATCCTCCTTGGTCTTGAGTACACTGTCCGAGCCCGGGATAACGGGGATACCGGCTTTCTTCATTGTCTCTTTGGCGGCCATCTTGTTGCCCATCAACCTCATATTTTCGGGCATCGGGCCGATGAATTTTATCTGGCATGATTCGCAGATCTCCGCGAAATGGGCGTTTTCGGCGAGGAACCCGTAACCCGGGTGGATGGCTTCGACATCGGTGATCTCGGCTGCGCTTATTATGGCGGGGATATTAAGATAGCTGCTCGCCGGCATGGCCCTGCCTATGCATACAGCCTCATCAGCCAGCCTGACATGAATAGAGTTCGCGTCGGCCTCTGAATAAACCGCTACGCTCTTTATCCCCAATTCCCTGCAGGCCCGGATAATCCGAAGAGCGATCTCTCCCCTGTTAGCTATTAAAATCCTGGAAAACATATCTTCTATCCGCGCCAATCCGTGTCTACCAGGAACAGGGCCTGGCCAAATTCAACAGGTTCCGCGTTGCCGGCGGATATTTCCAATATCTTACCCCCAAATTCCGCCTTAACCTCGTTCATCAATTTCATCGCCTCGACAACGCAAAGCACGTCTCCCTCTTTAACGATATCCCCGACCTCCACATAAGGATCCGCGTCAGGTGCCGGAGCCCTGTAAAATGTCCCTACCATCGGGGCCTTAACTTCCCTGATATTCTTCTGCTGTTCGCCGGGCTTTGCGGCCGCTTCCTGGAACGGCGCCGGTTCTTTTCTCTCTACCACAGGGGTAATTATCTGCTCAACGGCCCTATGTATTTTTTTTATGAGTTTGATCTTCATGCCTTCCTGCTCGACCTCGACCTCGGTCAGATCGTTGTCGTTCATCAGATCGACAAGTTCTTTTATTTTTTTGATATTCATAATGTTCATACAGCTCCCCTTCTTCCCGCAAATTACGCGCGTTCTACGTACTCTCCAGTGCGTGTATCCACTTTGACAAGCTGCCGCTTTTCCACGAATAGAGGGACTTTTATGACTTTCCCGGTTTCAAGCGTCGCCGGCTTCGTCGCTCCGCTGACGGTATCGCCCTTGTGCCCCGGTTCGGTCTCGACCACCTCAAGAATGACGTGTACGGGCGGCTCTACTGCCAGGATATTTCCATCACAAAGCCTGGCCGTGACCGTCATGTTCTCTTTCAGATAATCGACCTTATCCCCGATCTTTCCTTCAGGGATATGGATCTGCTCATAAGTCGATTCATCCATGAAACAATATCCCAGGCCATCTTTATAGAGATACTGCATCTGTTTCTGTTCCGTATAAGCCTCTTCAACCGTATCTTCCGGCCTCAGGGTCTCGGAGATTATAGCCCCGCTGGAAAGGTTCCTCAGCTTCGCACGGATAAAAGCCCCGCCTTTTCCCGGCTTATGGTGGCGGGCCTCCAGGACTTCGTGAAACTGGCCGTTATAAGTTATGATCCCGCCCTGCCTTAACTGCCCTGCTTTTATCATCTTGTCAACACCTCACATCCTTCGGCAGTGACTAAAACCATGTCCTCTTCCCGGACTCCGCCCACGCCCGGTTTATAAAGTCCAGGCTCGACTGTAATGACCATCCCTTCCCTCAAACTTTCATGACTCCTTTTGTGGAGAAAAGGTTCCTCGTGAACATCCATCCCGATACCGTGCCCCAGGCCGTGGAGGACAAAATCTCCTTTAATATTACTATTAAGGATGTGTTCGGTTTGCGTAACCACTGAACCGATCTTCACCCCCGGCTTGATCTCTCTTATAGCAAAATCCTGAGCCTCCCGGACGATCTTCCGAAAGTCCCTGATTTGTCGGTCTATTCTACCGTTGTCACATGTCCTTGTCAAGTCAGAACAATAGCCTCTGAACCGTATCCCAAAATCTACCAGCACGTGTTCACCCCTTTTCAGGCGTCTTGCAGCAGGGACAGCATGCGGATACGCGGTATTTTCCCCGATCGCGGCGATCGTGGGAAAAGAATTTACATGGCCCCGGCGGCGGATGCATATGTCAACCAGGACGGCGATCTCCTTCTCGCTCATCCCTGTCTCTATATCTTTTCTGACTTCCCGCCAGATGCGGACCGTCTCCTTTGCGGCCTCGCGCAGGATCCTGGCCTCCTCCCCGGTCTTTATCTTTCTTATTTTTTTCAGGATCGAGGATACCGGGACCTTCGCGATTTCCGGCCCGATTCCCGGTACGAACTTCACTTTCGGCATGAACTTCGACAACCTGCCGTAAAGCGATACGGAAAAATTTTCGCTGTTAAAACCTATTTTTTTTATTTTTTTGTTCCCGATGCTGACGGCAAGGGCCTCCGCGATCGACCCTTTCGCCGGGATAATATGCAGTTTCGCGCCCACGAGCAGCTTTTCGGCGAGCGTCCTGTTCATCGAATCCACAAAAAAAAGAGGGTAATCCCTCTCTGTGACAAGCAGCATCACACCCGGAGAATAAAACCCGGTTAGATATCTGATATTATATTGATCGCTGACCAGGAGGGCATCTATACCGCTACGGGATATTTTTGTTCTTATCCTCTTTACAGCGTTTTCTTTACGGGCCATCTCACCGGGCATTTATCGTCTCCAGCAGGGCTTTGATCCCGAGGACATAACTGTTCCTGCCAAAACCGCTTATCTGCCCCGTGACGACCGGTGCGATAAGGGACTTGTGCCGGAACTCTTCCCGGGCGTAAATGTTCGAGAGGTGAACTTCGACTGCCGGCAGATCTTTCGCCCTAAGGGCATCATGTATCGCCACGCTTGTATGGGTATACGCGGCCGGATTTATCAGGATCCCTTCCGCGTCCGTCTGATTTATCTTGTCGACAATATCCCCCTCGTGGTTAGATTGATAGAACTCGACATCTACCGCTTCAGTCTCCGCAACTTTGCTGATCGCGGCATCGATGGTGTCTATAGTCTCATTCCCGTAAATATCCGTCTCCCTCTTGCCTAAAAGATCCAGATTCGGCCCGTGGATCACGAGTATCTTGGTCATGTTTCCCCCTTTATAAGTGCGAGTTTGTGCGGAGCTAATTCAACGATATCAGCTCTCCCCTTCTTCCGGAAGCTCTGCCTCACTGACCAGCATAACAGGAATACCGTCCCTTATCGGATATCTTCTGCCGCAGGCGATGCATATGACCCTGTCATCTTCCAGTTTCACATCCGATCTGCACAGAGGGCATGCCAGTATTTTCAGGAGTTCTTTGTCGATCATGATAACTTGTTCTTTCGTCCATGTCCCGACAACCCCCACCAGAAATAAACGACGCCTCCGATGATGCTTATAAAAATAAGCGCGGCCAGTAAAAGCAGGCTTACCGCGAACGCTGTTTCCTTTCCTGCCAGGGGCGTAAAAAACGTGATGATAGCCCCTTCCCTGACGCCAAGTCCTCCCACCGAGGGGATCATGCTGATAAACGTTACCACCGGCATTATCAAAAATATGTTCCCGAGACTTACCCTCAGCCCCAGTGAAAGAAAAAACAGGTATATAGCGGTAAAATACAGGCATTGCGCGAATATGGATACCAGGAATGCTTGCACGATCACACCCCGTCTGTTTCTGTAGTCATGTACTATATTATACGCGGCATTAAGATGTTCGCCGAAACGGAACATCTTCAGCCGCGTGAAAAAACGCTCCATGAAACGGGCGACCGTCTTATTGGTCGCGACCATGAATCCGGCAACGCCCAGGAACAGAAGAAAAAACACCATAGATCTGACCGCCTCAATCTGAAACCTTCCCTGATCAATAACAAGCGCTATGGCGGCGATTACCAAAAACGCGTAAAGCCCTATAAAACGGTCCATAAACACGCTCGCATATGACTGCACTCTTTTCCTCCCGCCGTAGGCGGCGTAATGCGCTTTGACAATATCCCCGCCGACGGCAGTGGGCATAAAATTATTGAAAAAATAACCTATGAACGTCAGTTGAAGGGACTCCCCTAAATTGATCTTCAGATTTTCTCCGAGAAAAATGATCTTCAAACGGCAGGCAAGCATGGCCACGTTGACCAGAATAAACCCGCCAGCGGCGGCGATAAGCCAGACCTTGCTTGCCAATATTATTGACCAGATGCCACGGACCTCGTTCCTCATGAACCAGAACAAAAGCCCCAGCAGTCCGAAGCTTATTATAATACGTAAAAAAACGGAAATTTTATCTTTCATATTCATCATCCGTCGCCCGCCGTTGCGATGCCCTACCAGGAAAATCTCAATTTTTTCTTCAAACTTTTTATTTTCTCTTCCGCGGCCAGTTCACCTTCCTTTATGATCGCCTCCGCTTTGCTGAAATCAAACTGGTCCATGTCTTTAAGCTCCGGTTTTATCACCACATCCGCGGCATCAGACTGATAGGCATTAAGCTCTTCCCCCATGATCTGCACCGACTGGATCAAGGCTTTAATGAAATTATTCGCCCACTGGCTTTTGACTCCGAACCCGGGATTGACCGCAAGGATAAACGTGGCCCCGAATCCTTTCGCGGCCTTGGTCGGGATACTGTTGCGCACGCCGCCGTCTACGAGTAACCTTCCGTCGACCTCCACCGCTGCAAATATCCCCGGCCAGGAACAACTGGCCCGGATCAGCTTGACCAGGTCCCCGGAGGTATGGATCAATTCTTCCCCGGTATCTATGTCAGTAGTGGTCAAGGCAAAGGGCGTCCGCATGTCACTGAAGGTTTTATCCCCGATCGTTTCTAAAATGATATTCTCAAACTTATTCCCCCTGACAATGCCCGTAGAATCAAATCCCAGGTCCACGATATTCGGCCAGCTGAACCGAAGTGCTCTCTGCTCCAATTCTTCAAGCGATTTTCCAAGACAGTAAGCGGCTCCGATCAGGCTTCCGATGCTGGTGCCGATGACCATGTCAAACGGCAGCTTGCCACGGCCGAAATGCCTCTCCAGTATCTTAAGCACACCAATACCGCACAGCCCCCTGGCGCCGCCGCCGCCTAATGCCAGAATTATTTTTCGCTTCCTGAACAATCCCATGTCAATAGACTATTATCCCCGCATACCCCACGACCCCGGCAGTATCCCCTGTCACATCGCCGCTGTCGGAATATTTTACCAGTTTACCCTCTTTTGCATCCATCTTGTTCGCGCACATGAGCATTATAACAGCAGGTATGTACCCGCACATGGATATATTATTTTCCTCCACAACATTCAGAAGCCCTTCGGCGTCAAGGTCAAGGACCGCCTGTATAGCCATCTGATCTTTCTTTTTCGCGACTTCACGGGGTTCATAATGCGTCATGTCACTCGAGGCTATGATAACGGCTTCTCTGTCCGCCTCCCTGACCGCGGAGACAATGGCATCGGCCACCTCCCGCAATTCCGGCAAATTCCCGTATCGCACGGTTATGGGAACTATATTCGCCGCCTTTGCCGTTTTCTGGATAAACGGCAACTGGACCTCTATGGAATGTTCGGCAACGTGTGCTGCCGGGTCTTCCTTGATAAGGCCGGTGTTACGCATGATAGCCGCCAGCAGATACTTATCCACATCGACCGGCCCGAGAGGCATGCGCCATGGCTCCCGGTACGCGGCAAACCGGGCCCCATACCCGGTATGGTTGGGGCTTAATATTATGTAAGTGCTTTTAGGCATCAACTCCGCATAAACCTCGCCGGCTACGGAGCCGGAATAGACATATCCCGCATGCGGCACAACAGCGCCTATGGCATCGATCTTATCTGGGCGATCCGGGATCAGGGCCTCCAGCTCTCTGAGAAGAGCCCTCTTGTCAGCCGGATAAAACTGTCCCGCTACCGCCGGATCCCTGGCCATGCCCCACCTCCTTGTCACGGGAATTTACACTCCCGGGGTGCAACCTGTTGCACGCCGGGAATATAAATATAATAAACCAATATTATATGCCAAAGGGGTATAGAGGTAAAGAAAAAGGTAACAGTTTAGCCGAAAAATATGACTCAACACGGCGAGTGGCTCTTTTGAAGCATTCTTACCAGGGCCGCTCGATGCGACTATTCAAGTGAATATTTCTTATCTTGGATGAACTATTATTTCAAGTATTGTTATAGAAGAAGGGCTACCGGTGACTGGTCAGGCTGTCAGGCTTATTCCGTACAGGACATTAAAGGGGCCCGAAAGCTTGGTATCCGCCGAAGGCGGATTTTCGGGGCCCTTTTTGAGTCCGATTCCCCGCTGGAGGGAA
>QNCM01000023.1 GCA_003644505.1 Candidatus Makaraimicrobium thalassicum
CTCGTTATATGGAAAAATATTATGAATAATATCATAAACATTCTTACAGTTGGCTTCGGAGGGTTTATTGGCGCAATCTCCCGATATTTAGGCGGTGGAATAATTCAAAATATATTTAAAAATTATAATTTTCCTTACGGAACTCTCATTGTTAACTTGCTTGGGTGTTTCATCATTGGTTTTCTGGGGGGATGTTCAGATAATCTGGACATGTTTTCTTCCAAAACACGTCTTTTCCTGTTTATTGGGATACTTGGTGGGTTTACGACATTCTCTACTTTCGGATACGAAACTGTTATCTTACTGCGTGATCGAGCACTGATCGCTGCTTTAATAAATATAGGGATGCATTTTACATTAGGGTTATTTTTTGTATATTTTGGATATTCTCTTTCAATGCGTTAAGGAGGAATTTTTATGCTTCCAAAAGAAGGGCAATCATTACGGATATTTATAGGTGAAAGCGATCGTTATAAAAATATGCCTCTTTACGAATGGATTGTACGCAAGGCTCGTTCCGATGGCATGGCGGGTGCTACTGTATTAAGAGGACTGGAAGGGTTTGGTGCCGACAGCCGAATGCATACTGCGAAAATATTACGTTTGTCGCAAGATTTACCTATCCTGATTGAAATAGTTGACACCAAAGAAAAAATCCAAAATTTTATATCCTCAATAGATAGCATTATAGAAGAAGGTCTTGCTACAATAGAAAATATACAAATAAGATTTTACCGAAGCAGTAAAAAAAAAGGTATAACAACTCGTTCCACCGGACTGTAAAGCTGCGCTTTCCAGCCGGTGAATTCGAGTGTTAAATTCAAATTAATTATTTGAGGTTATCTCATGAGTGATGACAAATTTGTTTTCCGATCGATAGGCGTTATTCATTCCCCGCATAAAGAAATTTCCAAAATTCCGATACAACCTGTCTTCTGCAAAGGTATCGAGGGTACAGTTGTATTAGATGTCGAGTATGCTGACGGATTGAACGATCTGCAGGGATTTTCCCATATTTATCTGTTCTATTACTTCCATCGATCCCGGAAAATTCGTTTACGCCTGAAGCCGTATCTCTCAGACCAGGAACACGGTATTTTCGCTACACGCGCTCCGCATCGTCCCAATAAATTAGGAATGAGTCTTGTTCGACTGGTAAGAATTAAAGATAATATCCTTCATGTCAAAGATATGGATATATTGGATGGTACACCTTTACTTGATATCAAGCCATATATACAAAGGTTTGATTCAAAGAAAAAGACCAGATCGGGGTGGCAAGACACTGTTTCAGATGATGCCGCCGCCGTGCGAGGTTTGAGACATTTTAAGAGATAGAAAGAGATCTGACAAAGTGCTGTTTTGGCGTTATACGGCTTAACACGGAGTTAAAAGGAGGATTCGCCATGTTCTGTTTTCAGTGTCAGGAAACCGCCAGAAACACCGGCTGCACCGTCAAAGGCGTTTGCGGCAAGCCGGAGGAAACCGCCAACCTTCAAGACCTGTTAATCTTTGTACTCAAGGGAATTTCAGTCTACGGTGAAAAGCTCAAGGAACTGGGCGCCGCGGACCGCGGCAACGACGGATTTATCGCCCAGGGCCTGTTTGCCACCATTACCAATGCCAACTGGGACGATGCGCGTTTCACGACGATGATCCAGGAAGGCCTCAAGCGGCGGGATCAGGTCAGGTCCACGTTCCTGGCTGCCTACAGGGAGAAAAACGGCCGTGATTTCGACGGATCGCTGCCCGAGGCAGCCACCTGGACTGTCGGCGATGCAGCCGTTTTCGCCGAAAAGGCCAAGACCGTGGGCGTGCTGGTCACCGAAAATGAGGATGTGCGCTCCCTGCGGGAGCTGTTGACCATCGGCCTGAAAGGGATAGCCGCCTATGCCGACCACGCCGCCATCCTCGGATTTCGAAAAGATGAGATCAACGATTTTATGATGGAAGCCCTGGCCTCCACCACTAAAACCCTGTCGGAGGACGAGATGGTCGCCCTGGTGCTGAAAGCCGGAGAGACGGCGGTGTCCACCATGGCCCTTCTGGACCAGGCCAATACCACGGCCTACGGAAACCCGGAAATCACCGAAGTGAACATCGGCGTGGGCAAAAATCCAGGGATTTTGATCTCCGGCCACGATTTAAAAGATATGGAAGAACTGCTCAAACAGACCGAGGGGACAGGGGTCGATGTCTACACCCACGGTGAGATGCTGCCGGCCAACTACTATCCGGCCTTTAAAAAGTACGAGCATTTTGTGGGCAACTACGGCGGCTCCTGGTGGCATCAGAACAAGGAGTTCGAATCTTTTAACGGGCCGATCCTGATGACCACCAACTGCCTCGTGCCCCTGAAAGAAAAGGATACCTATCTTGACCGGCTCTTTACCACCGGCGTCGTTGGCTATGACGGTGCTGTGCATATTGCCGACCGACCCGCCGCCGGCGCAAAGGACTTCTCCGTCCTGATTGCCAAAGCCAGGACCTGTCCGCCGCCCACCGAGATCGGAACCGGCACCATCGTCGGCGGGTTCGCCCACAATCAGGTGTTGGCCCTTGCCGACAAGGTGGTGGCGGCCGTAAAATCCGGGGCCATCAGGCGATTCGTGGTCATGGCCGGCTGCGACGGCCGTCAAAAGGAGCGCAGCTACTATACCGAAGTGGCCGAAAGCCTGCCAAGGGACACGGTCATTCTCACTGCCGGATGCGCCAAATACCGATACAACAAACTGGCCCTTGGAGACATCGGCGGCATTCCCCGCGTGCTGGATGCCGGTCAGTGCAACGACTCTTATTCCCTGGTCGTGATCGCCCTGAAACTCAAAGAGGTGTTCGGCCTGGAAGATATCAACGCCCTGCCGATCTCCTACGACATCGCTTGGTACGAACAGAAGGCAGTAGCCGTGCTCCTGGCGCTGTTGTTTCTCGGCGTAAAGGGTATCCGGCTTGGTCCTACGCTGCCGGCATTTTTGTCCCCCAATGTGGCCAGGGTCCTGGTGGAGAAATTCGATATCAAGCCCATTGGAACCGTGCAGGATGATATCGCGGCGATGATGAAGGGAGAATAATACGGCCTTCAGGTGGTACCAGAATGAGATTAAGTCAAAAAAAAGGCAGAAAAATTTATTATTAAGCCGAATGTTGGTGAAAAAATGAATAAAATAATTGAGATCATAATTTACTCGCTGTTTGCCGGAATTACGATATTTCTGGGCGGGCTGTCGGCGAGAGTGTTTGAGAAGTATTGCAAAAAAATAATAGAATCGTATATCCTCCATTGGTCCGTGGCTTTTGGCGGCGGGATCCTTATCGCGGCTGTCGCGTTGGTGCTTACCCCTAAAAGCATCGAAATATTCACCATTCAGCAATTTACGTCTATTTTTTTAGCCGGCGCTTTCACCTTTTTCTTTCTGGATAAATTTATTGAAAAGAAAGGAGGCGTTTTAGCCCAGACCATGGCAATGCTTATGGATTTCATTCCGGAAGCTGTTGCTTTAGGGGCTGTTTTCGCGCATAATCACCGATTAGGGATCCTTCTGGCTTTTTTTATAGGGTTTCAGAACCTGCCGGAATCCTTTAACGCATATTTTGATCTACGTACGAAGGATCATCCTCCAAAAGATATTTTACTGATATTTTTTGTTCTTAGTTTTCTGGGTGTTTTTTCCGCCTTAACAGGAAGGTATCTTTTAACCGATCAAACCGGGGTTACGGCGGGGATCATGTTATTTTCCGGGGGAGGCATCTTATATTTAATATTTCAGGATATCGCGCCGTTATCAAAAATGAAAAACCACTGGGAACCTGCCCTTGGAGCGATTCTTGGGTTTCTTGTAGGAATGATAGGGACAAAATTATTGGGATAAGATACCGCTTGTTGTTGAGAGCCCGCTGCGGCGGGTGCTGACGCCCCGTTTTACCCCGTTTTTACTTCTTGTAATATCAAGTGCGTTATGCTATTTTAATACAATCCACTTTTGGCGGTTATATGCATTCTGAGAAGGGGATAAATGAGATTTTCACAAAGGATCATGGCGGTGCAGCCTTCAGCGACTATGGGCATAACGTCGAAGGCAAAAAAACTGCTTTCGACCGGCGAGGACGTCGTTATATTGGCGGCCGGGGAGCCGGATTTTGACACCCCTGAGGCCGTAAAAAAAGCCGGGATAAAGGCCATCCGTGAAGGATACACCAAATATACCTCCGCGAGCGGGACAGAGACGCTTAAAGAGGCTATTTGCCGTAAGCTGAGCCGGGATAACATGTTAGATTATGATACTGCTGAAATAGCGGTCTCGAACGGCGCTAAACATTCGCTGTATAACGTCCTGCAGGTCATATGCGATCCCGGCGACGAAGTCCTGATAATCCCGCCGTACTGGTTGAGTTATCCGGAGATGGTGAAACTGGCCGGCGCCACACCGAAGATACTGCCGTTGCGCGGGGATAACGGGTTTAAGGTCACGGCGGAGGATATCCGGGGCGCTTTGACCGGAAATACCCGGGCTTTGATCATCAACAGCCCGTCGAACCCTGCGGGGGTGGTCTATGACGAAGAGGAATTAAGCGAAATAGCCGAAACCTGTCTTGCCGGAGGTATAACGATCATCAGCGATGAGATATACGAGAAGATCATCTTTGACGGGAAAAGGCATTTTTCAATAGCGGCTGTATCCGATGAAGCACGCGCCGCAACGGTTGTAGTGAACGGCGTTTCCAAAAGCCATTCAATGACCGGATGGAGGATAGGATACATAGCCGCGGGTAAAAAGATAGTAAGCCTGGTTTCGGCGCTTCAGAGCCACTCGACGTCAAATCCCTGTTCTGTCAGCCAGGCAGCGGCCGAATGCGCCCTTTCAGCCGGTCTGGAAAGTGAGATAGAACGCAATCGGGAGGAATTCCAGCGCCGGAGGGATGTCCTGATGAGCCGTTTGTCCGGGGAGGAGAGACTGCGGCCTTTTGAACCGTCAGGGGCGTTCTATCTTTTTTGCGATATATCAGGGTGCGGGATCGATTCTTTGGTCTTTTCGCGAAGGCTTCTGGATGAAAAAAAAGTGGCCGTAATACCGGGTGGGCCTTTCGGGGACGATCGATCCATACGCATAAGTTTCGCCGCGGATATGGAAACAATTGAGGAAGGGATAAGAAGGATCAAAGACTGGGTCAGGAGCTTATGAGACAGACTATTGCGGAAAAGATATTATCGGAACATTGCGGTAGAAGAGTGAGAGCCGGAGAGATCGTTATCGCCAACGTGGATTTCTGCTTTGGGCAGGACGGCACAAGCGGGATGATAATAGACAGCTTCCGAAAGCTGGGAGTGGGCAGCGTATTCGAGAAAGACAGGTTCTGTATGGTCATAGACCACTCGGCGCCCAGTCCCAACATCGGGGTTTCCGCTATACATGATAAGATCAGAGGGTTTGCCGGGGAGCAGGGAGTGAAGGTTTTTGACATCGGATCCGGGGTATGCCATCAGGTGATCCCGGAGGCCGGTTTTGTGGCCTGCGGGGATCTGGTCCTGGGAGCCGATTCCCATACCTGCACTTACGGCGCGATAAACGCCCTTTCTACCGGGGTGGGTTCGACCGATCTGGCCATTGTCCTGGCCAGCGGGAAGAATTGGTTCAGGGTGCCGGAAACGGTGAAGGTCATCATGGACGGACAACTCCCCAAAGGTGTATTCTCAAAGGACGTTATCCTTTATCTCGTCGGGGACATAGGCGCCTCCGGCGCGACATACCGGGCAGTTGAGTTCTATGGAGAGGTCATCGACGCGCTGAGTGTTGACGCGCGTTTTACGATTTCCAACATGGCTGTGGAGATGGGCGCCAAGTGCGGGCTTATGCGGGCGGACAGGAAGACGATAGAATGGGTGAAGAAACATTCCGTCAGGGCGCCCCGTCCGGTCGAGGCGGATGAGGATGCCCGGTATATTGAAACGCGTAAGTACGACTTTTCGGATCTGGCGCCTCAGGTGGCGCGGCCGCACACCGTTGATAACGTGTGCGGCGTGGAAGAAGTTGAAGGAACGCCGGTTGATGAAGTTTATATCGGCACGTGTACCAACGGCAGGATGGAGGACCTTGAGACCGCGGCGAAGATATTAAAGGGCAGAAAAATAACCCGCGGGCTTAAACTTATCGTTACCCCCGCCTCGCGCGGGATATACCTTGACGCTTTAAAGAAAGGGTATGTGGAGACGTTCGTTAAAGCGGGCGCGGTTGTCAATAATCCCGGATGCGGGCCATGTGTCGGGACACATCAGGGGGTCCTTGCCGACGGGGAAACCGCCTTTTCCACGGCAAACAGGAATTTCAGGGGCCGCATGGGCAATCCAAACGCGGACATATATCTTGGGAGCCCGGCAACGGCGGCGGCTACCGCACTGGAAGGAAAAATAGCCGATCCGCGGGCGCACAGGCGCAGACTATAAGAGGAGGATGATGAAGTGGCGAATTTCGCGCATCGTTTGAAGATAAAGGATAATATAAATACGGATTATATAATCTCCGGGAGATATAAATTCAAGATACAGGACGAGGAAGAACTGGCAAAGTATATTTTCGACGATATCGAAAAAGGGTTTCATGAGAAAATAGAGACGGGCGACTTTCTTGTGGCGGGGGAAAATTTCGGATGCGGGTCATCGCGCGAGCAGGCTCCGGTAGCGCTTAAAGCAAGCGGGCTGCGCGCTGTCATAGCAAGAAGCTATGCCAGAATATTCTACCGCAATTCGTTTAACGTGGGATTATGTCTTGTGGAATGCGAAACAAATTATATCGATGACATGGACGAGCTCGAATTGGACCTGCAGAAGAACATTATCCGGAATATCTCCAAAGGAGTAAACATAGGGATAAAGCCCATATCGGCTATCATGAAGAAATTTCTCGAGAAGGGCGGTGTTGTGGGCTATTTCAAGGAATACAGCGGCTTTGAGGATGTTCTTTAGGAAAGATACAGTGAAAATATGTGATCTAGGCATAGTTGGATACGAAGACGCGCTTCATTTTCAGGACAGGCTCTTGCGCAGGCGGATAGAAAAAAAGGCCCCGGACACGCTTATCATGGTCGAGCATGATCCTGTAGTGACGTTGGGCCGGTTGGCCGAAAGAAACAGTATTATTGACGGGGATTATTTCGAAAGAACAGGTATCCCGGTTGTTCCGTCCGGCCGGGGAGGCAAGATAACGTACCATTCCCCCGGACAGCTGGTATTATACCCCATAGTGGACCTCGGGGAAAAGAAGCGGGATATCGCGTTTTACATAGATTTTCTGGAAAAAACAGTATCAAGAGGGTTGAACCGCCTCGGTGTCCCGGCAGGCCGTGTCAGAGAAAAGCGCGGCGTGTGGATCCGGGGAAAAAAGATAGCTTTCATCGGTATAGCCGTAAAACGGTGGGTCACTTTTCACGGGGTTGCTGTTAACATAAACAACGACATCACGCCGTTCTCTTATATGCATCCCTGCGGAGAAAGGGATATCCGGGTCACCTCCGCGAAGGAATGGGCGGGGCGTGAGATAGATATGAACACGGCCAGGAAGGTCTTCGCCGGCCAGTTTGAAAAGGATTTCCGGGACGAGTACGCTGAACCGGCCTCAAAGCGGGGGATTGACGATAATGCAGTTAAGATTGCCTGATCTGTCGGAAGGCGCCGAAGACGCGGTCATAACACTCTGGCATGCCGGGGAAACCGATCGCGTGATCAAAGGGAAGGATCTTGTTGAAGTCACGACTGACAAGGCTACGTTCGATATCCCGGTGCCGTGCGACGGAATACTGGTGAAAATATTCAAAAAAAAGGGTGAAAAAGTTAAAACAGGCGAAGACATGGCCGAAATACAGGAGGACAGGAGTTAAAGATGGACGAAGCGAACAGAATGAAAAGATTGCCGATGTATCTTTTCACGATTATAGATGATCTGAAGAAGGATGCCCAGGACCGCGGGCTTGACATCATCGATCTTGGGATGGGGAACCCGGACCAGCCTACCCCAAAACATGTTGTTGATGAGCTTTGCAAAAGGGCGAGGGATCCGGAGAACTACCGGTATTCCCGGTCCATTGACAGCGTGGAATGCGGCCTGCGGCGGGCGATCTCCAAGTGGTACAGGACAAAATTCGGGGTCGACCTCGAGCCGGATTCGGAAGTCCTGCCCCTTATAGGTTCCAAGGAGGGGATCGCGCATATTTCACTGGCATTCCTTAACAGTGATGATATCGCGCTGGTACCCAACCCCGCTTACCCTGTCCACTTTAACGGCGTTCTTATCGCCGGGGGGATCCTCCACAATCTTTCAATAGACGAGAAAAATCATTTCCTGCCTGATCTTGATTCTATCCCGCGGAATATACTTAAAAAGACAAAGATGATCTTTCTCAGTTACCCTAACAATCCTACTGCCGCGGTGGCCACAAAGGGGTTTTTCAGCAAAGCTGTTTCGTTCGCCAGGAAGCACAGGATCATACTGGTGCACGACCTGGCTTATTCCGATATCGTTTTCGATGGTTACAAAGCCCCGAGTGTTTTGCAGACCCCCGGTTCGCGGGAGGTAAGCGTGGAATTTCACACTTTAAGCAAGTCCTATAATATGGCCGGATGGCGTATAGGGTTCGCGGTGGGAAACGCCAGGATATTAAGGTCCCTGGCGAAGACCAAAGGTTATATTGATTTCGGGTTATTCAAGCCCATCCAGTATGCCGCGATAAAGGCACTGACCGGCCCGCAGGGCTGTGTGCGCAGGCAGGTGGAGATCTACAGGAGAAGACGGGATGTCATGGTCGATTCGCTCGCAAAAATAGGATGGAACGTGCCAAAGCCCAGGGCCACCTTTTATCTATGGGCAAGAATACCGGACAAGTACAGTGCGCTGACTTCCATGGAATTTGTGTCCCTGCTTATCAGAGAGGCCGGTGTGGTGCTGGCTCCCGGCACGGGTTTTGGAGAGTACGGGGAAGGTTTTGTCCGGTTCGCGCTGGTCGAAAAGGAAGACAGGCTGGTCGAGGCCGCGGACAGGATAAAGAGGGTCATAGAGATGGAGGTATGAGCAAAAAAGTACTGATTTTTTATATATCGAGATATTCCGGGCATTTCCAGGCCGCCCGTGCCATAGAGAAAGGATTGCGGGAGGTTGCCGGAGATGTCGAGGTAGAGAAGATCAACGCCTTCAGCTATACCAATCCCATACTCGAAAAGCTCATCAACAAAGCCTATCTGGAGGTCATCAAGAAGAAACCGGAGATATGGGGGCATATTTACGATAATCCGGACGTGATGAAGAAGACCTCGAAAGCCAGGGAGGCTCTTCACAAGTTCAATACGTCGAAAGTAAAAAAGCTTCTCGAAGGCTATTCTCCGGACGTCGTTTTCTGCACCCAGGCTTTCCCCTGCGGGATGGTGGCGGATTATAAAAAGTCAGCGGGGAGAAATATCCTGCTGATCGGCGTTTTAACCGATCACGCGCCGCATTCTTACTGGCTGTTTGACGAGGTGGATTTTTATGTAGTTCCTTCCGAGGAGACTGCCCGGGTGCTGGAGCGGAAAGGGGTCCCATCTGAAAAGATAAAGGTATACGGGATCCCGGTAGATCCGAAGTTCCGCCGGGGGCGTGACAGAAGCCGCGTAAGAAGGGACTTGGGTTTTCGGAAGGAAGTCCCAACGATCCTGATCATGGGAGGGAATCAGGGGCTGGGAGCAGTGGAGGAGGCCGTCAGGTCCCTTTTGGGTGAAGCCGGGCACAACTATCAACTGCTGGTCGTCACGGGGTCGAATAAGAAGTTGTACACCCGGCTGAAAAGGCTGGAACGCAAAAAAGGGCGGGACAATGTCCGTATCCTGTCGTATGTCGAGAACATTGACGAATTGATGGAGATATCGGATATCATTATCACTAAAGCGGGAGGTATGACGATAGCTGAGGCGCTGACCAAAAATTTGCCGATACTGGTCGTGGATCCCATACCCGGGCATGAGCGCATGAATACTGATTATCTGGTGGAAAAAGGCGCGGCTATTGAGATCAGGGATGACAGCCATATCCGCGGGATCATAAACGGGCTTTTTGACTCGAAGAACGAGCTGGACCGCCTAAGGAAGAATAGCGAAAAGTTGTCCAGACCGGACAGCGCTTTGGACATCGCAAAACTTGCGTTTATTGAATAAATTTGTGTATATCCGAGTAAACAAGGAGTAAGAGTGCTCTATTTGCTTTATATGGCGGGTTTTTTTCTCGCGAAGATCATGCCCATCAGGGTATGCTATGCCGCTGCGGAGCGGATCGGCCGCCTGTATGCCAAGTTTGCCGAAAAAGACAGGGAGGGGTTGAGGGCGAACCTTAAAGTGGTCCTGGGTGAAGACGTCGATGAGACTGTTGTTGATAAGCATACGGCGGCGGTGTTCAAAAATTTCGCGAAGTATCTCGCGGATTTTTTTAAATTTCCCAGATTTACCGAAAGAAATATATCCGGGAACATAGAGTTGGAAGGCCGTAAGTATATGGACGAGTGCCTGTCGGAAGGCAAAGGGCTTATCCTCCTGTCTCTTCATCTTGGCAACTGGGAACTGGGAGGAGCGATCGTGGGGGGGCTTAAATATCCGATAAGCGCTATAGTACTGGAACACACGAGCAAACGCGTAAATGGGTTTTTTATACGGCAGAGAGCCATCAACGGCCTCAGATCCATCCCGATCGGAGGCCGGATAAAGGAATGTTTTGAGCTCTTGAAACGCAACGAGGTCCTTGCTATCGTCGGTGATAAAGATTATACCTCAAGCGGAATATATGTGGATTTTTTCGGGAAGAAGGCGTTAATGCCCAAGGGACCGGCTGTCATCTCCCTCAAGACCGGAGCTCCCATAGTCTTCTGCGCCTTGGTCCGCAAAAAAGATGATACATACAAGTTCTGTTTCGAGAAGCCGATAAGATTTAAATCAACAGGGGATCACAACGAAGACATACGTGCGCTTATGGGAGAGTACCTGGCGATTTTTGAGAAATATATCCGGGAAAATCCGGATCAGTGGTACGCCTTCAGAAAGTTATGGGATCAGGAAGAGATAACACAATAGTTCTCATCCCGGCTTACAATGAATCCAGGACAATAGGGGACGTTGTCCTGGGCATAACGAAGACAGGGATGAGGGTCCTTGTCATTGATGACGGGTCAACTGACAATACAGAACAGGCGGCGCTCGATAACGGCGCCATGGTGATAGGTCACAGCCGGAACCTCGGCAAGGGATTTTCCGTCAGGGATGGGATAAGGCATGTTCTGGAAAAAAACGATTTTGAATGGATCATAATGATGGACGGTGACGGCCAGCATCACCCGGAGGACATCCCGGTACTCATGGACGCGACGCAGGCGGAGGAAACGGACATTGTGATCGGTAACCGCATGCTCAGGACAGAGACAATGCCGTTTTTGCGGTACTGGACGAACAGGTTCATGTCCCGGGTGATATCGGGGATATGCGCCCTGCATATACCGGACACTCAGTGCGGGTACAGGCTTATCAGGGTAAGCGCTTTGAAAAGGATGAAACTGACGTCGAAAAAGTTCGATATAGAATCAGAAATGCTTATCCGGGCTGCCGCGAGCAGCATGAAGATCATATCCGTTCCGATACAGACGATATACGGCGGAGAAACTTCCATGATCAAGCCGATGCGCGATACGATCAGATTCTGCGCGCTTATTTTAAAATACTGTTTTAATCTGGATGGATTACGCAGATCAGAAAAAGCGGATGGTGGACGAACATCTGATCCGCCGCGGGATCAGCGATCCTGAGGTCCTGAAAGCCTTCAGGAAGGTGTGGAGGCACCATTTTGTGCCTTCTTCGTTCGAAACAGACGCTTATCAGGATTATCCCCTGCCGATAGGCCACGGGCAGACTATTTCACAGCCGTATATGGTGGCGCTTATGACGGAAAGCCTGCGCCTTAAAAGCGGCAGTAATGTCCTTGAAGTGGGCACCGGAAGCGGCTACCAGGCCGCCATCCTGGCGGAGGTCTGCCGTCGTGTCTGTACCGTAGAAAGGGAAGCGCCCCTGCTTGAACGCGCGAAAAAGATCCTGTCGGAGGAAGGGTGTAAAAACATCGACTTCAGATGCGGTGACGGGACAGAGGGCTGGGAAGAGGAGGCCCCGTTTGACGGGATAGTCGTCACAGCGGCCGCTCCGTCCGTGCCCGGGGTTTTGAAAGAGCAACTTGCCGAGGGTGGGCACCTGGTGATCCCTGTCGGGACAATGTATGGGCAGATGCTCGTATCAATAGAGAAAAAAGGCGATGATTTCATCCAGCGGGATATTTGCGGATGTATCTTTGTGCCTTTGATAGGAAAATACGGCTGGTCCGAATAGTCGAGGAACAGGCGCGTTTACGAACAACGAGACACGAGCGACGAAACATGATAGAGCAGATCACGAATTCGCTTGTAGGATTCAATAAAGAGGCGGCAGTAATAATATTAGCGGCGCTGCCGGTCTCTGAACTCAGAGGGGCGATCCCGCTGGCCCTTGCGATCGGTTTTCCGCCTTTAAAGGCGTATTCATTGTCCTTTATCGGGAATCTGATCCCTGTTCTGCCGCTTTTGTTCCTGCTGCAGCCGGTATCGAACGGCCTGCGGCATATCCGGATATTCAGGAAATTTTTTGACTGGCTGTTTGAAAGGACCAGAAAAAAGGCCGCTCTGATAGAAAAGTTCGAAGCCCTGGGCCTTATCCTGTTCGTCGCTATCCCTCTGCCGGTTACGGGCGCATGGACAGGGTGCGTCGCGGCCACCCTTTTTAAGATAAGATTCCGGTACGCGTTTATCGCGATCATAGTGGGGGTCGCCGTTGCCGGGCTGGTGGTTATGGGACTCAGCCTGGTAGGAAAAGAGATACTGGCGGCCGCGCGTTCGTAAAAGACGAAAAGCTTGACATCCGGTTTCTGTTATATTAGCATATGTCCTGGAAATAAAAAGGAGAGATATGATTGCGTATCTTTTGATCATTGCCGGTTTTATGATGAGGCTTCTGCCGCATGCGCCCAATGTGGCGCCGGTAGCCGCTATAGCTCTTTTCTCCGGAGCCTATCTGAACAAAAGGGTCGTGCCGTGGGTGCCTCTTGTGATCATGGTCATCAGCGATCTGATAATAGGCCTGCATGACGTGGTCCTCTATACATGGGGGGCGTTTATTGTCATCGGTTATATGGGTATGCGGCTCAGGGAGCGCAGGACGCCGGCGGGGATATTTACTGCTGCCGTTTTTTCGTCGCTGGTGTTTTTCGTAATATCCAATTTCGGTGTCTGGCTGGCATGGTATCCCCATACCGGCGGAGGTTTTGTTGCATGTTACGTCAGGGCGTTGCCGTTTTTGAGGAGCACCCTGATCGGCAACATTCTGTTCGTATTCGCGCTTTTCGGCGCTTACGAGCTTGCCCGAAAACTGGCGGTAAGAACAAGATTCCGTAATGTACTACTGGTGAACAGTCATTAGTTTCAGTTAATAGTGGCCGGGACGCGAGTCACGAGCCACGAGCGGCGATATTTTCATACAGGTAATCGCGAAGTTTTAAAAGGGAAGTCCGTGAAAGTCGGACACGGTCCCGCCGCTGTAACCGGCGACGAAAATCCCTGAAAAGCCACTGTCCCTGGGCGGGAAGGCCGGGATGAGTAGGAAGACCCCGGGAGTCAGAAGACCTGCCTGTATGTTCAGAAAGTCCATGAGGCCCGCGGAGGCTGATAAGGGGCTATATAGCAGGGTGAAGAAAACGGTGAACCCCTGGCGTCAGCATTGGCGCCGGGGGTTTTGTTTTTCTGATCCGATGCGGGATCGGAACCAGATTCCGGTCCCGCATCGGAAAAGGGTTAAATGACAAAGGAGAGAAGGGATGAGAAAGAGAATAGTTATGATTGTTTTGGGTTTCTTGTTATTCGGGATTGGCGGTGCAAATGCGGAAGAGAGCGGTGAGCAAAAGGACAGTTTACTCGATATGGTCAAAAAACCGCTTCGGACAATATTTGCTCCGATACATGGGGAAGGTCTTGTTGATCTGGTCGCCGCCCCCGCGGAAGTAATGTTATCTCCGATAATAGATCTGGGCGAGATAGTGATAACACCGGGGAGGACACACGAATATATTTTCAATATAAACAAGAACATCAGCGTTATAGATGCTGAGGACATAAAACAGACAAATCCCCGGCGGGTACAGCAGATGATCTCACAAAAAGCAGGCGTTGTGATGAGCGGGTATTTTGGAAACGCAAAAGATAACGGCCTTGACATGAGGGGGTTCGGTGAAACAGGCTTATTGAATTATCTTGTTTTGATAGACGGGAGAAGAAGCAACCAGATAGACATGTCGGGCGCGGACCTGTCCCAGATCGACCTGAATTCCATAGAGAGGATCGAGATCATGAGAGGCGCGAATTCCGTTTTATACGGGGATAATGCCACGGGCGGCGTTATTAATATCATTACCAAAAGAGGGGGAACCGGAGACCACATTGAGTATGTCCAGGAACTTGGAAGTTACCAGTACAATAAGGAATATTTTTCAGCCGGCGGCGGGCATGATTTTCTGGATTACTTCTTCAGCTACGCGTATCAGGATTCAGAAGGATACAGGCTCAACAACGCTTATGAAGCGAATGATATATTTACCAGTTTCACCGTAAAACCCGGTGATATTCTGGACATTCATTTTTCTTCCAATTATCACAGGGACTGGTATGGCCAGCCGGGGGCATTATATCCGGAGAATATTCGGAACGACGGCAGGGAAGGTTCGCGTTTTCCGAACAGCAAGGGAAAAACTGAGGATTATTACTTCACGGTAGATCCCAGGGTTTTCAGGGAATTAGGAGATCATGAGGGGGTGTTGTCCTCTTTTGTGTCATACAGGTCCAGAAGAACGAATGCCCTGAGCGTCGGTTTCGGTGAATACGAGACGAATCATCACATTGTCTCTTTAGACTTCAGGCCGAAATGCGAGATCAATTCCACGTTCTTTGAAGATACCCTGGAGAACAAGCTTGTCTTCGGAACGGATTATTTTTATGCCAAAGACCAGGTCTTAAGCGGCGACAGGACTTTCAGAAAATCACAGCTGGATATAATAAAAGAGACATTCGGGATATACGCGTCGAATAATATGCTTGTGAATAAGCGGTTTATCATAAATGGAGGCATACGGGGTGAATGGGCAGAGTTCATTTTTGACCAGTTCCAGCCCGCGGCTTCATATGATACTCAAAGTCCCGAAGAAGTGGCGTTTGACGCGGGGTTGGGATATAAATACAATGAGAGATCGCAAATATACGCGAATTTTGCCCGTTCATACAGATACCCGGCTACTGATGAGTTTTTTCAATCGGCATATGAGTATTTGAACTGGTGGACAGGGGCTGTAACTGTTTTTCCCTCTGTGCTTAACGCGGATCTGAAACATCAGGTGGGCAATAATTACGAAATAGGCATCAAGGATAATTCGTTCGGTTTTTTGAACGTAAACGCGTCATATTATCTCATCGACAACAAAAACGAAATATACTATGACCCAATAACGTTCCAGAATGAGAACTATCACCATACTGTCCATCACGGGTTTGAGTTTGAGACAAAGGCGGATATCTTTGAGAAAATAGACGCGTTTTTCACTTATACCTTCCAGAAGGCCTTTTTTGTGGGAGGCAAATACGCCGGGAAACACATACCCATGGTCCCGCAGAATAAGATTTCCGCGGGGATCGATATAAAACCGATAGATGGGCTTGACGCAAAATTTATTTTAAATCATGTCGGAGCCAGACGCATAACAAGCGATCAGGTCAATGAAGTCGCGAGGCTTAAACCGCATGTCACGTTTGATTTTAACGTGTCGTATGAAACCGAAAATTACCGGCTTTTCGGCGGCATCAAGAACATTTTCAACGAAGAATATTTCTCAAGCGCGGCCAAGGATTGGCTGGGCAACGCGGCATTCTACCCGGCCCCGGAAAGAACTTTCGAGTTCGGAGTAGGATGCAAATTTTAACCTTTTATCGGGGACATGCCCCCGGGGTCAGGATAGATTTTAACCTTGACGTATACAGCTGAAGCGTTTTAATCTATAATACTGTTGATCATGTTTACCGATCCCGTATCCAGGACAGCTTTCGGAATATCGCTCGTGCTGCATGCAGCGGTGGTGATACCGCATTCTTTTTTCTCTCTGCCGTCCGAGGCCGCGCACGTCAGAACTGTCGATCTGAACTATATCCTGATCGAACAGCCGCATCTGACGGATGGGGAGCAGGTTATTGTGGATGGCGCGGCCCCTGAAACGGAAGGTTCGGAGGCTGCATCTTACGAGAAGACAGCATCCGTCCGGGTGGCTGCTGTACAGGTAACCGAAGCGAGTTTAGAGGGAGCTGCGAGGCTGGAGACAAGCGTCAAATTTTCCGATAGCGAAAGACAGGAAGCCCTGCTTAAATACTACAATTTGATCCGCGAAAAGATCCGCGCCAGAACTCACTCTGCCTTTGGAAAAGGCGGGAAAAGGGGGGCAGTGACGCTCAAGTTCACATTAGACCCCCGCGGCCGGCTCCGGAAAATTGACAGTGTAAATGGCTCCAACCAGGGGTTGGCCAACCCCTGGTTGGAGCAGAAGGCTGTAACGGGGCTAAGGCTGGCACAGCCTTTTCCGCCGCTGCCGGAAGAGATGGGCGCCGGGCCCGTAAGTTTTCTCATTACCGTGAAATTTGCTAATTAAAAACAGGTCACTGCCACTACTTTTCGTCCCTGCTCAAAACAGACCAAATATTATTGACAACCTTTCCTTTTCAGGGTATACTTAAATTGAAAAATAGTTAAACTTTTGAAATATCTTATTTATAGAATATTAGCAAACTAAAGGAGTTGCCATGAAGGCGCGAGGAAATTTTGATTTCGGCAAAGAGACCGCAACAATGCTTCCCCTTATTCTGAGGGAGGTCACAAAGAGGCAGATGACTATTTTTTCCAAAGGAAAGCTGTCTCTGCCGCAGGTGGTCATTCTTGATTTTTTGAGGGAAAGAGGGGCCAGCCGTATGGGAGACCTGTCAAAAACACTACATCTGACCATGAGCGCGGTGACGGCTATCGTTGACAAGATGATAAAGCTCAAGCTGGTAAAGAGAGAGCGTTCGCGTAAAGACAGGAGAGTTATCTACATTAGCCTTCTGAAGAAAGGGGAAAAGACGGCCCGGCAGGTAAACGAAGAACGCAAAAAAATGTCGGCCGATATTTTTTCCGTTCTTACAATGCCGGAAAAAAGGAAATATCTGAGATTATTGAGAAAGGTATATGAGGATTTAAGGAAGAGAAAATGAAACACAAACGGCCGATTATTTATTTTGTGTCATTACTTTATCTTTTAGGGGCTTTCCTTCTTTTTCCTCCGATAGCGGAAGCTGAGAACGGGGACAGCGTTCCTCTGTCTACGAGTCAGGGGTTGCGAGCCACGGGCCAGGAATCACGAGAGGCCCCTCAACTTCACTCGGGACAAGCGGGCGGCGAAAAAAGGCTTTCCCTCGATGAATGCATAAAACTTGCCATCCACAACAGTTTCGAGGTTAAAATAGCGAAGCTTGATCTTTATATCGCCGAGACGGACCTTATGTATTCGGAAGCTGTTTTTGATACATTTTTATACGGCGGGTTAAGTTACGAGGAAGACAAACGGCAGCAATTGTCTGTTTTTTCAGCCGACGACAGCCAGACAAACACCTGTTACGCGGGCATCGAAAAGACCCTGCCTACGGGGACCGAACTAAGCGTAGAAGCCGGGGATACAAGGCTGTGGAGCAATACGACGTTTGTCGCGAAGAATCCCTCTCATACGGCGGAACTCACTCTTGAGGCAAAGCAGCCCATAGGGAAGAACATTTTCGGCTATGTGGACAGGGCAAATGTGTCTCTGACAGAGCTTGCGGTCAAGAACGCGGGCCTTCAGGCAAAGGACAGCATTGAAGCCCTGATCGCAAAGGCGGAAAAGGCGTACTGGGATCTGGCCTTTGCGAAAAGATCCCTGGACATATATGACGAGATACTCAAAAAAGCTGAAAAACTGCATGATGCGAACAAAAAGAACCATGAAATAGGCCTGATAGAGACAGTAGCTCTTCTGGCTTCAGAGGCCAATGTCGCGAAAATCGAAGCGGATGTCGTTGTGGCCGAAAATGATTACAGGCGGTGCGAGGAGAATTTGAAACTGATAATGAATATCGGCAGTGACAGACGTATTTTACCGCAGGAGGATCTGAGCTGTGACCGCATTGACGCGGAACTCGCGGATTGTCTGAAAAAGGCCTTTCAGCAAAGAATGGATTATTTGATAGGCACGAGAGAGGTGGAGATAAAAAGCCTTGAACTGAAAATAAGGGAAAACGAGAAATGGCCGGAAATCGACCTTACCGGAAGCATGGCCCTGAACGGAGTGGAACGGAAATTCAACAAAGCTGCGGGCAAAAGCACGGTGGCGGACAACATATATTATTTCGCGGGTGTTGAGTTCACTGTCCCGATAGAGAACAAAGAGGCACGCAGCGCGTATAAGAGAGCGATGCGTGAAAAAGAAAAGGCCCTTGTGAGCCTCAAGGAAGTCGAGCGGAACATTATTACGGAAGTAGGGAACGCTTTTCGCGATGTTATCGCCTTTGAAACGAGCCTTGCTTACATGAAGAGGGCGGTGGATCTGCAGTCCGAGAAACTTGCGGAGGAAGAAAAACGCTTCGCGTACGGCCGGTCCGGCACAAAGAACCTTATCGATTACCAGCAGGACCTGTTGTGGGCGGAACTGGAAGAGGCGGGTTTTCTCCTCCGGTACAGGAAAGCAAGGGTCGATCTGGACAGGTCCATGAACGTCATTCTTGATAAGTATGAGGTCTTATTATGAGTTTGCCCAGATTCAGCGTCAACCAGTCGCTTTTTGTTAATCTTATCTCGATCATCATTATCATAATGGGCCTGATAGTGG
Organism: Candidatus Makaraimicrobium thalassicum; assembly: GCA_003644505.1. GTDB lineage: Bacteria > Omnitrophota > Gorgyraeia > Tantalellales > Tantalellaceae > Makaraimicrobium > Makaraimicrobium thalassicum. The sequence goes on from QNCM01000023.1 coordinate 18,999, forward strand.
TGCTGGGGATGAACAGGGAAATATTTCCCAATGTTTCTTTTGACAGAGTGAGTATTATAGCTACTTACTCGGGGGCTACCCCCGAAGACGTTGAGAAGCTCATAACCGTTCCGATCGAAAAGGAGATCAAGGAAGTCGACGGTATCAAAGAGATAAATTCCATATCCAGGGCCGGCACTTCGCTTATATATGTCAAAATAGATCCGGATGAATCCGACAAACAGAAGGTCATAAGGGATATTCAGAGCGCCGCTGACAGGGTCAAGGACCTGCCCGGGGATGTTGATGACCCCGTAGTGACGGAGATCACCAGCAAGCAGTACCCGATCATCGAGGTATCTTTGTCCGGTGATATGCCTGAACATAAGCTCCGGGCTTACTCGGACGCGCTCGAGGACGAGCTGGAAGACATAAAAGGAGTGGCGCGTTTGAAAAAGGACGGCTACCGGGACAGGGAGATACAGGTTCTTGTTGATCCGGATAAACTCAGGGAGTATTACGTTTCCATCGATGAAATAGAAGAGGCACTCGCTGCCCGCAATATAAGCAAACCCGCGGGAAAGATCGATACGGCGACGACGGAGTACAGTGTGCGGACAACAGGTGAATTCAAGAGTGCGGAAGAGGTCGAAAATGTGATCATAAGGGCCAATGATTCAGGTAACTGGTTAAGGGTCGGGGATGTCGCGCATGTCAAAGATACGTTCAAGGATGAGAACATAATCACCAAGACATGGGGGACCCGTTCGATAAATCTTATCGTTATGAAGAAAGAATCGGGCGACGCGATAAGGATCGTCGATGAGATAAAGAAAAAGAGCGGCAATTTTTCAAAAAAGGCCCCGGACGATCTCGAAATATCCTATGTAAATGACTACTCTTATTTCGCGAGAAGACGGCTCGGCGTTCTTGGTAACAACGCCTGGCTGGGCCTGATAATCGTTGTCTGTATCATGCTGCTGTTTTTCCAGCGAAGTCTCGCGTTGTTAACTGTCCTGGGGATACCCATCGCGTTCTTTTCCACCTTTATTGTCATGGATGCGATGGGCATAACGGTGAACATGATCAGTATGTTCGCCCTTGTCGTCGTTCTCGGCATGCTGGTCGATGACGGCATAATCGTGGCGGAGAATGTTTACCGCTACATGGAGGAGGGCATGCCTTCGAGGAATGCCGCCGTGAAAGGAACTGAAGAGGTGATGGGGGCGGTTGTGACGGCCGTGTTCACGACGATCGCCGCTTTTTCGCCTCTGCTTTTCATGACGGGGATCATCGGGAAGTTTATCAGAAATATACCGACTGTAATTATAGTCGCTTTGCTGGCATCGCTTGCGGAGGCGCTTATAATCCTGCCGAGCCATCTCGCGGACTTCGTGCGCGTCAAATTGGACGCCGGAGGCAGGCCCATGGGCCTGAAAAAGGATATGCCCTGGTTCAAAAAACTTGTATCACTCTATACCAGAGTGGTCAAAGCGGCGATCCGGAGAAAGTACCGTGTTCTCGCGGGAATTTCGCTGGTGCTGATCATCTGCGCTATCCTGTCCGTTACCGTTCTGAAATTTATTCTTTTTCCGAGCGCGGGTATAAATTATTTTTTTATCAGAATGGAAGGGCCCATAGGAACTCCACTTGAGAGGATGAATGAACTTGTCGCCCCGGTTGAGGATATCGTATCGCAGCTGCCGGCGGAAGAGCTTGATGCTTATGTGACCACCGTGGGAAAGATGGATGAGGATCGCCATGATCCATTTGCGGGAGAGGCCAGCAATTTCGCGCAAATAAGCGTCTATCTCGTGCCGGAACAGGACAGAAAGAGAATGGTAGATGAAATCATAGCGGAACTTCGAGAAAAGATGCAGGGGATCAAAGGATTCACTGATTTGAGGCTTCAGAAGCCCCAGTCAGGACCGCCTGTGGGTAAAGCGGTGGAGGCCAGGATAAGGGGTGAGGATTTCGATGTGCTTGACAGGATCTCCGGGGAATATATGGATTATCTCGGCACAATAGACGGGGCCAGGGACATAACATGGGATCATAAGCCGGGCAAGGAAGAGATAAGGGTGAAGGTGGACCACGACAAAGCGGCTATGGCCGGGCTTTCCATAGGGCAGATAGCCCGGACCGTAAGGGCTGTTTTTGAGGGCGGTATCGCGACAAAAGTAAAACCGGTGAAAGCTGAGGAAGAAACCGATGTTACCGTAAGGTTCGCCAGAGACAAAGCGGCGGAGATCTCGGTCTTCGAGGATATCCTTATAACCAACCGTTTCGGCAACCTGATCCCGCTGAAGAAAGTGGCTGTTATAGAAAAGGTTCCCGGGACTACGACAATACACCATCTTGACGGCAAAAGGGTTGTCACCGCCTCATGCGACGTAGACACGGAAAAGGCGACTTCCATGGAGGTGAACAGAAAACTCCGGGAGAAGTTCCACGATATTTCGGAAAAATATATCGGATACAGCGTGAAGTACGGCGGTGAACAGGAGGAGACAATAGACTCATTGAAGAGCCTGGCAAGAGCCTTCTTTTTCGCGTTCCTCATAGTCTTTCTTATACTGGCGTCTTTTTTCAGGTCTCTCGTCCAGCCTTTTATCGTTATGCTTGCGATCCCTTTCGGCCTGATAGGGGTTATATTCGCGTTCCTGATCCATGGCCTGCCGCTGTCTTTTATGGCTATTCTGGGGATAGTCAGCCTTAACGGTATCGTTGTCAACGATTCGATCGTTCTTGTGCATTTTATAAACAAGCTTCGTGGCGAAGGAATGGAGAGGGCCGAATCCATTATAAAAGCGGGGCAGATGAGGATACGCCCTGTGATCCTGACGACAGTCACTACGGTGGGAGGGCTTTCTACTGTTGCTTACGGTATAGGCGGGAAAGATCCTTTTCTTGTTCCCATGGCTCTGGCTCTCTGCTGGGGTCTGATCTTCGCGACGGCCCTTACGCTCCTCATTATCCCCTGTATCTACTCGATCGTTGACGACCTGGCCATAAAGATAACGCATCATACAAGCATGATCCGCTACGCGAAAGTGGGAAATTCGACGAACGGCACGCACGGGGTGGAAAATAACGCCGGGTAACAGATGCGCGGGATTTCGGTCTTTTCTTTTGCTTGACAAAAACCGACCGGTTCTATTATCATCAAAATGCGAAAGATGCTATAAACAGGTTGCGGAAGGAGGAAGGCTATCCGGTACGTTTTGAAAACGTCAATAGTTTTTTTATTTTTTATTTTCGCCGCATCCCCGTCACACGCGGAAGGATTTACCGCTGACTATCATAAGACCGTCCTGGAGAACGGGGCCGTTGTTGTTTGCAGGCATGTCCCGGAATCGCCGCTTGTAACGGTGCAGATACGCGTTTTATCCGGCCTTTCCAACGAGGGGGAGTACGCCGGGTCCGGCATCTCTCATTTTCTTGAGCATCTCGTTTTCAAAGGGACGCACGACAGGACGTCCGAAGAGATACGCAGGGAGGTCAAGGCCATGGGCGGGGTCGTCAACGGGGCCACCGGTCTGGATTCAGTGGAATATCATATTACCGTTCCGAATAAGAATTTCAGAAGAGCGTTGGACCTGCTTGTTGACATGGTCACTGAGCCCGTATTCACTGACAAGGGAATGGAAAAGGAACGGGATGTGATCCTGAAAGAGATCAGGCTTCACAATGATGATCCGGTAAGCAGGAGGACGCGCCTTCTTTTCTCCCAGGCTTACAGGGAACATGTTTATAAATATCCCATACTGGGGTATGAAGAGCTATTCAAGAAACTCACCCGCGAGGATATTCTTCGCTATCACGCCGCGGTCTATACCCCGGAAAAGATGGTGGTGGGTATTGCCGGCGGGATCCCTCCGGATACGGCCCTTGAGGCCGCGGAAGAGGCGCTCAAGGAATATCAAAGGAGCAGGGGTATTCAGGCGGACGTGCCGGTAGAACCGGAACAGATCAATGAAGTCAGGGCTGAATTTTCCGCAGATGTCACGCTGGGGTATATGGCTGTGGGTTTTCATACGACGAGTCTGTATTCGCCCGATCTTTATGCCGGAGATGTCCTGAGTATCCTGCTGGGGGAAGGCAATGACTCCAGGCTGTATAAAAGGCTTGTCAAGGACAAACAGCTCCTTTATACGGTTTCCAGCCATAATTACACGCCCAGATACCCCGGGCTTTTTATCGTTACCGGTACAGGAGACCCTGACATGCTTGAGCAGGCCAGGCAGGAAATATTTGCCGTAATCGAAGAGTTGAACAGCGGGGATATCCGGGATCGGGAGATGGAACGGGCGAGGAACCTGGTGATCTCGGATTATCTGCATTCCCATGAACGGATTGCCAGGATAGCCGCTTCCATGACCAGCTCACAGATATTAACGGGGGATCCCGCTTTTTTTGAGAAATATGTAGATGAGATAAAGAGAGTAGAGAAAGAAAAGGTCGGGGAACTTGTTTCGAAGTATCTTACAGGGGATAACTCTACCACGGTCTTTCTTCTGCCGCGGGATTATCATGCAAGGGAACAAACGCTGGCAGCCGGCAAACAGCTGACCGAAGGAGTCCGCGAAGCCGGTCCGGAAGAGGCCGCAGAGCCGGCGGGTTTTCCTGAACCGGAGCAGAGGGAGGATGCGGACGTTAAATCCCTGACGCTGAAGAACGGACTGCGGATAATCGTCAAACGGAAAGGAGCCTTGCCTCTGGTTTCTGCCACCCTGGCGGTTCCCGGGGGCCTCATGGCGGAAGAGACGGGAAAGGACGGCATATCCAATCTTACCGCTTCGCTCATCCTGAAAGGGACTCGAGAACGCGGCGAGGACGAGATCATTCCGGCACTGGAGAAGATGGGCGGGAGTATCGGCACTTTCAGCGGGATGAACAGCACCGGAGTTGCCATGGATCTGATAGCCGGGGATCTGTCCGCTGGATTGGATATATTCGAGGATGTGGTTAAGCACGCGGTGTTTCCGGAAGAAGAGATCATAAAGCAGAAAAAGAAGATAACGGCTTCCATAAGAGAACAGGAAAAGGACATATTCGACAACGGCATGATCCAGCTCCGCGGCCTGCTTTACGGGGATCATCCGTACGCGCGGAAGCTACTGGGAGAGGTCCAGACCGTGGATTCTATTTCGCGGGATGAGATCGCGGCTTTTTATAAGCGTTGTTTTGCCCCGGAGAAGGCGGTCCTTACCGTTGTTGGGGATGTGGATGTAGAGAAGACCGCGGACAACCTGGCAAAAAGGTTCGCCGGATGGGAAGGCAAGAACGGTCGTCCGCGGGAAATGGAGGTCGTCCCCCTGGAAGGAACAAAGCGCGAGGATATCGTCATGAGGAAGGAACAATCCCTGCTTCTTGTGGGGTTTCAGGGTGTCCGCATAAAAGATGAAAGGAAATATGAGCTGGCTCTGATAAGTTCCCTTTTGTCCGGGTCGGACGGGCTTTTGTTCCACACTGTCCGGGAGGAGGAGGGGGCTATCTATACTTCCGGCGCTGTATCGGTTCCCGGGGCGGCTCCCGGATATTTCATGTTATACGCGGCAACAACGGAAGAGAATATTGAGAAGGTGAGGAACGCCGTCTTTGGCGTTCTTAAAAAGATCATAGACGGCGACGTCACGAAGGAAGAGATCGAATCTTCCAAGAACAGCCTTATTTCCCGGCACGCGCATTCGATCGAGACCAATTATTCGATGTCCATGATGATGACGCTGGACGAATTTTACGGTCTGGGCTTCCAGGATTACAAAGGGTATCCCGCGGAGATAACCGCCCTGACCAGGGATGACATAATACGCTGCGCCGGAGAGATCCTCGATCTGGACAGGTGCGCGGTTGTCGTCATCCATTCCGAATAACTCATTCACTTTTTTTTACCAGTTCAGCTGAGAGAAGATGCTTACGTCTGGTCAGGCTGTCAGGCTTATCCCTACCAGGAACGTCCGATTCCCTCCAGCGGGGAATCGGACTCAAAAAGGGCCCCGAAAATCCGCCTTCGGCGGATACCAAGCTTTCGGGCCCCTTTAATGTCCTGTACGGAATAAGCCTGAC
>QNCM01000024.1 GCA_003644505.1 Candidatus Makaraimicrobium thalassicum
CCCGGCTACTTTTGAGGCGCGGTGGCCGAGAAGATAGGCAGCGGTCTGCAAAATCGCGTACACCGGTGCGAATCCGGTCCGCGCCTCCACTATTAAAATTTGGGGCTTCAGCCGGCAAAGTAAGGAATCTTTGCCGCTTTCGCCCCCTTCGGGCTGTTGGGGGGCACAGCCGAATTTTTTTAAGGGGGAACCAATGTTTCCCCCTTAACGCCTGCCTTTGGCAGGCTGTTCCCCCTCCTTTTATAGGAAAGGGTGTATTGGGAATTTGGGGTGAGTGGCGGAACTGGCAGACGCAAAGGACTTAAAATCCTTCGGTTGAATAAACCATGAGGGTTCGACCCCCTCCTCGCCCACCACTAAGGAAATTCGGGACTTCAGCCGGCAAAGTAAGGAATCTTTTCCGCTTTCGGCCCCTTCGGGCTGTTGGGGGGCACAGCCGAATTTCTTTAGGGGGGAACCAATGGTTTCCCCCTAACGGGAACCTTTGGTCCCCTGTTTCCCCTCCTTTAACAGGAAGGGGGTGTATTGGGAATTCGGGATTTGGGATGGCGGTGCGGAAAATTTTGTTTTAGGCGTTTGAATTTATAAGAATTTATGATAATCTGTTCTTTATAGTAGTAACGAGGGGCGGTTAGCTCAGCTTGGTTAGAGCGCCACGTTGACATCGTGGAGGTCACTGGTTCGAGCCCAGTATCGCCCACCACTAAGGAAATTTGGGCTTTCGGCCGGCAAAATAAAGAATCTTTGCCGCCTTCAGCCCCTTCGGGCTGTTGGGGGGCACAGCCAAATTTCTTTAGGGGGGAACCTTTGGTTCCCTGTTCCCCCTCCTTTATTGGAAGGGGCTGTATTGGGGATTCGGGGTTTTGGCTGGCGGGGTCAAGAAAGAATGGTAAAAACGACGGACGAAAATCTTCAAAGGATGAGACATAGCGCGGCGCATGTTATGGCCGATGCGGTTAAGAAGCTGTATCCGGGAGTGAAATTGGGTATAGGGCCGGCGATCGAAGACGGATTTTATTATGATTTTGATTTCAGCGGGTGCGGGATAGGCGCTTCTGACGCCCGAGCCGGTCGTTTCCTGACACCGGAAGACCTCCCTAAGATCGAAAAAGAGATGGCCCGGATCATAGAACAGGATATTTCTTTTGAAAAGAAAAATGTGGCTAAAGAAGACGCGGTGAGAATATTTGATAAAGAGAAGGAAACCTATAAGCTCGACCTTTTAAAAGAGCTGGAGGCGGAGGAAATTTCACTGTATAAGCACGGGGAATTCATCGATCTTTGTAAGGGGCCTCATCTCTCGCGTACAGGAGAGATAAAGGCCTTTAAGCTGTTGTCCGTGGCCGGTGCGTACTGGAGAGGGAGCGAATCCAACCCCATGTTGCAGCGCATATACGGCACCGCCTTCGCGGATAAAAAATCCCTCGAGGAGTTTCTGGGGTTCCGGGAAGAAGCCCGGAAAAGGGATCATAGAAAAGTGGGGAAGGAGTTGGACCTTTTCAGTTTTAACGAACTGGCGGGAGCCGGGCTTGTGCTGTATCATCCGAAGGGGGCCATGCTCAGGCAGATCGTTGTCGATTATATAACGGCAAGACATCTTGAAAAAGGCTATGAACTGATATCGAGTCCTCATATTCTTAAAAGTGACATCTGGATACGGTCGGGGCATTATGATTACTATAAAGAGCATATGTATATATTCGAAAGCGAGGGGCAGGAGTTCGCGGTAAAGCCTATGAACTGCCCGGGCCATATACTTGTATATTCTTCCAGGGTAAGAAGTTACAGGGAGTTCCCGATAAGATATTTCGAATTGGGCAGCGTTTACCGGCACGAAAAATCCGGGGTACTTCACGGCCTTCTGCGCGTGAGGGGGTTTACGCAGGATGATGCTCACATATTCTGTCTAAGGCGCCAGGTAGCGGAAGAGGTCGTGAAGATAATAGATTTTGTGGAAGAAACGCTGAATGTGTTCGGGTTCCGGGAATTCGAGGTGGAACTGAGCACCCGGCCCGAGAAATATATAGGGACGGAAGCGGACTGGAAAGAAGCCACGGATGCGTTGAAAAATGCCCTGGAGACAAGAAGGGTCAGATATGAGGTAAATGAGGGGGATGGGGCTTTTTACGGCCCGAAGATTGATATCAAACTTAAAGATGCCATTGGCAGGGCATGGCAGTGCGCGACGATACAGTGTGATTTTGCCTTGCCCGAACGGTTTAACCTGAGATACACCGGTCAAGACGGCGAAGAGAAGCGCCCGGTTGTGCTGCACCGCGTGATATTGGGCAGCCTGGAGCGCTTTATCGGAGCGCTGATCGAGCATTATGGAGGGGCGTTCCCCCTGTGGCTGGCTCCGGTTCAGGTAAAGATCATTCCTATTACAGAAGCCGGTCTCGGCTACGCCAAGGAGATCGAGGCGGATCTGCGCAGGCTTGGTTTCCGCGCGGAAACAGACAGCCGGAACGAAAAGATGCAGAAAAAAATAAGGGCCGCTGAGCTGGAAAAAATACCTTATATGGCCGTCATCGGGAAAAGGGAGATGGAAAACGGTACGGTCTCTCTTCGGAGCAGGCGGGTAGGGGACAGAGGTGCGATAGAACGGAAAGACTTCTTCGAACGGCTGCAGCGGGAAGTCAAAGCCCGTGAATCGTAATACGAAAAAAGGAGGGGGATATCGCTTATAAACCGGGATTTAACAGAAAACGGGGGAAACCACAGGATTATACGCGGATTAACAACAGGATAAGGGCTTTAAAAATACGGCTGATAGACGACGAAGGGAACCAGATGGGGGTTGTGGATATCCGTACCGGTATAGAAAAAGCTATGGAAAAAGAGCTGGATCTCGTGGAAGTCGCGCCCAACGTGGATCCGCCCGTGTGCCGTATAATGGATTACAGCAAGTACAAGTATGAACAGAAAAAAAAACATAAGCTGGCCAAGAAAAAACAGCATGTGACTCACATGAAGGAAGTACGGTTCAAATTGAAGATAGAGGAACATGATTATCAGGTCAAGCTGAGACACATAAAGGACTTTCTGAACGACAAGGACAAGGTCCGGGTCTCCCTGCGTTTCAGGGGCAGGGAGATAACGCATAAGGAACTGGGGATAGAACTTTTGAACAGGATCGCCAAGGATGTGGCTGCGGCAGGCGAGATGGAATCAAGGCCCAAGGCAATGGGGAGGACCATAGTGATGACCCTGGTCCCGAGAAGCTGATAGGGGAGAAGATACATACGCGGCCCATGAGGCACGGACCATGATAAAAAGGGGGATGAGAACATACAATGCCGAAACTAAAGACAAAAAAAGGAGTTAAAAAACGTTTTAAGTTGACGAAAAAGGGGAAGATAAAAAGAGCGAAGTCTAATAAAAGGCACATTCTTACGAAAAAAACCAGGAAACGCAAACGGGCGCTGGGGAAATCAACGACAGTTGATAAGACCTTTGAAAAAAAAATAAAGGCCCTGATGCCTTACAGTTGACGCCCAATTCCGATGCGGGATTGGAACTACGGGACTACATCGATAAGGAGAAGACATGACTAAAGTGAAACATGCGGCAAGTTCGCTTAGGCGGAGGAAGAAAGTCCTTAAGGCTGTAAAGGGACAGCGCGGCGCGAGATCCAAATTACTGAGGACCGCGAAGGAAGCTGCCAGAAAAAGTCTGATTTTCAGCTATATCGGCAGGAAAGAGAAAAAAAGAAATTTTCGTTCTCTGTGGATATCCCGCATTACTGCGGCCTGCAGGGGACAAGACATTTCTTACAGCAAGTTCATCGCGGGGCTGAAGAAAGCCCGCATAAACCTTAACCGGAAGATCCTGGCTGACATCGCGGCAAATGATAACCGCGGTTTTAAGGTACTTGTAAAGAAAGTTAAAACATAACCAAATCCATGGGAAGGTTGACCCCTCCGCAGCTGCTGATTTTCAGCTTTCTGTGCGCCATACTCATCGGCACGATCATGCTGTCTTTGCCTCTGGCCACGCGGGGGCCGGACAGGATGTCTCTGGTGGACAGCCTTTTCACCGCAACAAGCGCTACCTGCGTTACCGGACTCGTTGTCCGGGATACGGGCACCTGTTTTTCCACGTTCGGCAGATGGGTCATTTTTGCCCTGTTCCAGGCCGGAGGGCTCGGGATAATGACGTTCTCCACGCTGTTTGCCGTTCTGATGGGAAGGAAGATCGGATTTTATGAAACGGATGTCATTAAGACCACCCTTGACAAACAGAATATACTCGGTTTCAAAAAACTGATCCTGTATATTCTCTGCATCACGGCCACGGCCGAAATGATCGGAGCCGTTTTTTTGTTCCTGCGGTGGAAAGCGATAACGGATTGGAGCGTCATTGAGACCGCGGAGAAAGCGGTCTTCCATTCCGTTTCAGGATTTTGTAACGCCGGGTTTTCTCTTTTTCGTAACAGTCTTGCGCAGTTTGAGGCCGATCCCTATATCAATCTGACGATGATCCTGCTTATATTTTTTGGGGGGATAGGATTTATAGTCATCATGGATCTCCTCGGGCTGTTTTTAAAAAAGGAGACGCCCAGGAGGATAAGCCTTCAGTCAAAGATTGTGCTTGTGGGATCATTTGTCCTGATAGTAGCCGGGGCTGTTCTCTTGCTTGTATTCGAAAAGAATAACGCCATGCGCCTGATGTCGTGGCCGCAGCGCTTGTGGGGCTCGGTCTTTCAGTCAGTGACCGCCAGGACAGCCGGGTTCAACACCCTGGCTATAGGCAGTTTATCCATACCTTCGCTGGTGTTCTTGATATTTTTGATGTTTGTAGGCGCCTCTCCCGGCTCCACGGGCGGGGGCATAAAAACCTGTACGTTCGTAGTTCTTGTGGTGACTGTTCTTACCATGATGAAGAACAAAAAGAGGGCCAGGCTCTTTGGCAGGTCGATCCCGCGCCAGGTCATCAGGGAGTCCCTGGTCATATTTTTTCTGGCCATGGCATGGGTATTTGTTTTTACGATGCTTCTGGCATATGTCAGGGGAGGGCAGGGATCCCTTATAGAGTCTTTATTTGAGGTGGTATCCGCTTTCGGGACTGTAGGGTTGTCAACCGGCATAACCGGCGGGCTGAACAATGCTGGTAAGCTGTGTATAATCGCGACCATGTTTGCCGGCAGGATAGGGCCGTTGACGCTCGCGCTGGCTGTGGCATTCCGGCAGAAAAAAGAGAAGTATATTTTTCCCGAGGAAAATATCATGGTCGGATAAAAAATATATATATAGGAGGCAATATGAAACAGTTTGCTGTTATCGGTCTAGGACGGTTCGGGAGCAGCGTAGCCAGGGCCCTCTCGGGAAAAGGGCAGCAGGTCATTGCCATAGACAGGGACGAGGAACTGGTGAATGACATCATGGACAATGTCACAAAAGCGGTATGTCTGGATTCCACCGATGAAAAAGCCGTAAAGTCGGTAGGGCTGCAGAATGTTGATGTTGCCATATGCGGTATCGGCACGAATGTGGAAGCCAGTATCCTGGTGACGCTTCTTTTGAAAGATCTTGACATCCCCGTGATAGTATGCAAAGCGACAAACATAGCGCATAAAAAGGTGCTTGAGAAGATCGGGGCTACAAAAGTGATCCTGCCGGAGAAGGATTCGGGCGAAAGGATCGCCAGTACGCTTATTTCGAAATCAGACGCGGTGCTGGATCATATCGGCCTGTCCGGGAATTCGAGCATCATCGAGATCATTATTCCTGAGAAGTTCGTCGGGAAGAGCCTGAGGGACCTGGACATAAGGTCGGGGTACGGCGTGAACGTGATCGCCATAAAGAAGAAAGTCAAAGTTACCAGGAACGGCAAGGAATGCGAGGAAGAAAAGATCAACGTTACGCCGCTGGCGGATGATATCGTGGCAAAAGGGGATATACTCGTTGTTTTCGGCGAGAACGACAAGATAGAGGCGCTTAAGAGCATACAGAATGATTGACAGCGCACGCCGGGCTATGTGAAAGAGACGGGGCAGAAGAATGGATGTTTTAACGAGGCTTGACAAAATAAAAAAGGGGTTTGAAGAAACGCTCGCGGAGTGCCGGAACGCCCGGGAAGTGGAGGATGTAAGGATAAGGTACCTGGGGCGTAAAGGCGAGCTGACAGGCATTCTTCGTTCTCTTTCGGGACTCTCCGCTGGAGATAAACGCGAGGCAGGGAAACGGGCAAATATGTTGAAAAATGAATTTGCCGATAAACTGCGGGCGGCCAGGGGAGAGGCCGAGGCGGGCCGGAAGAACGAAGGAAGGGGACTGGATGTTACCATGCCGGGGACAGGGACCGCACTGGGGACACTTCACCCCGTGACCCGGACCATGGCGCGTATAAACGAGATATTTGTCTCGCTCGGGTTCAGGATCGCCGAGGGGCCTGAAATAGAGTCGGAATTCTATAATTTCGAAGCGTTGAACATCCCTATGGACCATCCTTCCCGTGACGCGTTCGATACGTTTTATATCAAGGGGAAATACCTGCTCAGAAGCCACACGTCCAATGTCCAGATCCATGTGATGCAGAAACAGGCTCCTCCTGTTCAGGTTATCATGCCCGGCAGAGTGTACAGACCGGATAACGTGGACGCGTCGCATTGTTTCATGTTCCATCAGGTCGAAGGGCTTATGGTGGACAGGGGCGTGAAATTCTCTGACCTCAAGGGAATGCTTTCCGTTTTTTGCAGGAGCATGTTCGGCGAGAATATCAAAATGAGGATGCGCCCGCATTTTTTTCCTTTTACCGAGCCGAGCGCCGAAGTTGACATTTCCTGCATGATCTGTAAAGGAGGAGGATGCAGAGTGTGTTCCGGCAAGGGGTGGCTGGAGATCCTGGGAGCGGGGATGGTGAACCCGAAGGTGTTCGAAGCCGTGGGATACGATCCCGAAGAATATACCGGTTTTGCTTTCGGTATGGGGGTCGAAAGGATAGCCATGCTGCTTTACGGGATCGAGGATATACGTATTTTTTATGAGAACGATGTGAGGTTCCTGCGGCAGTTTACTTAGCGGGGAAAGAGGCATGAAGCTGAGTTATGAGTGGTTAAAGGAATATGTGGATATCGGGGTAAGCCCTGAGGAGCTTGCCAGGGGCCTGACCATGTCCGGTTCGGAGGTTGAGGCTATACAGGACGCCGGCGGCGATAAGATCCTGGACCTTGAGATAACCCCTAACAGGCCGGATTGTTTGAACATCATAGGCCTCGCGAGAGAGGCCTCCGTGGTGTTCGATAAAGATCTGCGCCTCCCGGTTATGGGGATCTCCGGAGAACCGGCCGCGGAGAAGGCTGCCGGGATCGAATGTGTCATAAAAGACAGGAAATTATGCCCGCGTTATACGGCCAGGATCATTTCGGGTGTCCGGGTCGAACAGGCGGACGAAAGGATAAGGAAGCGGATAGTCGCGCTGGGCCTGCGCGCTGTCAATAGTATCGTGGATATAACCAATTTCTGTCTGATGGAAACGGGCCAGCCGTTACACGCGTTCGATCTGGACAGGATAAAAGGAGGTAAGGTCATTATCCGGGAAGCCGCGCCAGGCGAGAAGATAGTCACCATCGACGGCGTGGAACGCGAGCTTAAGCCCGGCATACTGGTCATCGCGGACAGCGCCCGTCCGATAGCCATTGCCGGGGTCATGGGGGGGAAAGATACCGAGGTCAGCGAGAGCACCAGGAACATACTTCTTGAGAGTGCCTATTTTGATCCTGTTTCCATAAGACGGACATCCCGGATGCTGGGCCTTTCAAGTGATTCCAGTTACCGTTTCGAGCGCGGGGTGGACAAAGGCATGATAGCCGCCGCGTCCGACAGGGCCGCCGCCCTTATCTCGGCGGAGACCGGCGGAAAGATAAGCGGGTTTTATGATACCGGGGGCGCTGCCGCGGAAAAGGTATCGATAGAGTTCAGCGCAGGGAAAGCGGAGAGGATACTTGGGATCCCCCTGGAAAATGAGAAGGTAAAACATATATTACGGAAACTGGGGATGACGGTTTCTGAGGCGGAAGAGCGCGGGCTGCTGGTAAGCGTTCCCAGTTTCAGGGAGGACCTTAGAAAGGAAATAGACCTGCTGGAAGAGATCGCGAGAATATACGGATATGATAATATCCCCGTTACAATAAAGGAATTCGTCCCGCAGGTCGAGCGAAAGGAACTTTCCCGCAGGGTCGGGGAGAAACTGTGCGAGATCCTTCCTTCTCTGGGATTGAACGAGATCATGACATACAGCCTCATAAGCGATGTTTCGGCTGACAGATTCCCTGATCTGTCCGAAAAGCCTGTGGCGCTCAGCAACCCGCTGTCCGAAGAACAAAAGGTGCTGACACCGCAGCTTATAGACGGTATGTTGAGGGCCATCTCCAGGAACCTGAACCGGAAGAACAGTGACCTTATGTTGTTTGAGATCGGTAAGATCTATTCAAAGTCGGGAGCTCCAAAACTTAAAAGGATAGTTCTGGATGAGGGTGATTATAAGGAAACGCCGGCCTTATGTATCGGATTGACCGGGGCTTTGCGGAAAAACTGGCAGGAAGGCGAACGCCCGGCTGACCTTTATAGCCTGAAAGGTATTGTGGAAACGATACTGCGCGCCTTAAAGATTTCGGCGGAGTTTTGCAGGACCTCGATCAAAGGTTTTGCTGATTGCGCGGAGATAAGACTCCCGGACGGAAATCTGAATATCGGATTTTTCGGTGAGGTGGACACGAAACTTTTAGGAGAGTATGACATTTCACAGCGCGTCTATATCTGCCAGATGAAGCTGGACCGGATTATGGAAAAGGCGGTCCTGGAAAACCGTTATCACGCTATTCCCCGTTTTCCTTCGTCTTCAAGGGACATTTCCGTTCTTTGCGATAAGTCTTTTTCTGCCGGGGAGATCCATAAAGTGATATCCGGGACCGGAGAGGAGATAATCCGGGGGATCGAACTGCTGGACCTCTATGAGGGCGAACAGATACCCGCGGGGAAGAAAAGCCTTACCTACAGCGTTAAATACGGGCTGGATACCCGCACCCTGACCGAAGAGGAGATCGAAGCCGTCCATTCGAAGGTCAAAGAGACTCTTGTAAAGAAACTGGGCATTACTTTCCGGTAACCCGAATTCTTATAATTTAAAATTCCATTTTTGTAAACTATTTGCATTTTTATAGTTTTTCATTATAATGAACAATGAGGACAATATAATGAACAACGATTTCAAGAACTCTTTATACCATTTTACACCTTTAAAGATCCTTTCTTTTCTTTCTTTTCAGCCAGCTGAAACTTTTTCCGCGAGAGAGATATCAGAAAGTACTTCCTCCAGCAAGGGAGCGACTAATCAAGCCTTGCGGTTACTCTTAGACATGGACATTGTGGCTCGGAACAAAAAGGGGAACTTGTTTCTTTACAAAATTAATTTTGACAATATTATCCTCAAACAATTTAAAATTTTCGAGACGTTAATGGCTACGCGTAAATTGATAAAAAATATACAACCATACTGTTACAAAATAGTACTCTTCGGCAGTTGCGCTGCCGGAAGCAATGACATCAAGAGCGATGTTGATCTGTTCATAATGACCAATGAGCGAGACTCTGTCCAGAAATTTATATCCAAATTTAACCGGAACGGTCCATATGTTAATGTCGCTATTTACAACCCTTTAGAACTTCTGGAAGCGCAGAAAAAGGATAAAGTATTTTTTGAACAGATAAAAAAAGGAATAACCCTATGGGAGGGAAGACCCGACAGTGAAAAGTTTTGATTTGAAAGAAGCTATTCGGAAGAAAAGAATAATTCCATTTTCTGATGGGCCGAAAGTGGCGCCAAAAGAAATAGCAACCGCCAGGGATGATTTGAAAGACGCTAAAGATGTGCTAGCCCTTGGCAAAACCAAGTTAGCTACGGTAAGCGCGTATTACGCGATATTTCACGCTACCCGGGCACTTTTATACATTAAAGAATACCGGGAAAAGAGCCATATCCAGCTGGCCTTTGCACTTAAAGCACTCTACGTTGACAAAGGGCTTCTTCCACAAGAATAGTGCGACAATTTTATCCAGGCATTAAACCTTCGCGAAATGGCCGATTATAAAAGAACATTTTCAAAACAGGGAGCTGAGAAAAACATTGAAGCGGCAAAAAAAGCCATCAAACAGGCTGAAGCATTTTTGCCAAATAGTTCGCCTCGATCTTCCAAGCAAAGATAAATATACGGCAGGTTCCCAGGGAGACATCTTTCAGCAAAGAGATTATTGCGAATGAATATATTGGAACATGGTATAATGCGTTTTTGAGAGGAGTAAAAAATAAAATGGAGGGGGAAAATCAAATGAGATGCAAAATGAAACTCTGGTTTAATGTTGTGTTGGTTTTTTTTGATGCTTTTCTGTGTCCTTAAAACAGCACATGCGGGTATTTTGTTTCAGGATGATTTCGAACAGGGTTTGGACCCCAATAACTGGGAAAGAGAGAATGCTGGAGGACAAATGTGGGTTGAGGGGGCTGATACTAACCCGCAAAATAAACATATAACAACACAAGGGATTAATGCCGGCTGGCAATATGCTGATATTGTGACTAAAAAAGATGATTTCTATGATTTTACTTTTAATTGGAAAATGCGTTTTAATAATGAAGGCTACGATAGAGACCATAGAGCCGTATATTTTCGGGTAGATAACAGTTTTCCCCAAGTTCATGGATATTATCTTAATATAACAGTTGGGTATGGTAATATAGGCAGTGCGCCGAAAGATTATCTTGTTTTTCAGGAACATGAGGTTTCAGGGCAGTATAGTTCGCATTCCCCTTGTTCAGATCTTGGCTATGATTATTTTACTCTCAATGAATGGTATAATTTTGGGATGGATGTCTATAATAATAAGATGAAAGTAAAGACATGGAAGGAGGGCGATGCCAAACCCGATAGCTGGCTGCTTACCGCTGTGGATGAAGACTTCTCTTTTGCCAGCGGAAGAATCGGTTTTGGGAATTACTGCCGAGCCAGTACCGATGTTGACAATGTTACAATTACCCCCGGACCTGTCAGTGCGGCGTTATTCCTGGTTGGCGGCATAACTCTCGCAGTCAGAAGAAGATGCCACAACAGAAAGCAGTATGCTTAAACCAGGCAGTAGGGATAGACACTATTTCTAATTTTTTATTGCGGCAGCATCATTGTGGTGCTATAATATATTTGTAACAACCTGTCGGGTTCGTGAAGCAGGTTTATGAATTGGGCCAACATTTAAACCTTGGGAGTCTAACTCCGGTGGTTCTTCGGGATTGCCGGGAAGGCACCCACCTGGATTACCAGGCCGCCAATTCTTTTCCTGCACACGGCTTGACGGATCAGGGGCCGGATGCAAATCCGGCCCTATTTTTCAATAGCCCACTTACGGAGTGACAAGACGATGACAATGGATCTATTCGGAGACAGGACAAATAAAGAAAAGACGGTCCCTTTGCCTGTCCGGATGTGCCCTGTGAAGCTTGAAGAGTTTCTGGGACAGGACCACATAGCCGGCGAAGGGAAACTCCTGCGGCGGGCGATCGAAGCCGACCGTATAAGCTCCGTGATATTTTACGGCCCTCCCGGCACGGGAAAGACCGCGCTTGCCATGGTGATATCGGGGAAAACAGGGGCGCATTTTATACGAAAGAACGCCGTTTCCAGTAACGTGACAGAGATCAGGAAGATCATTGATACCGCGAAAAAACAGAGGGGGCTCGACGGACGGAAAACCATACTGCTTTTGGACGAGATCCACAGATTCAATAAGGCCCAGCAGGACGTTCTTCTGCCGGAGGTGGAAGTAGGAAATATCATTTTGATCGGGACGACCACCGAAAACCCCTTTTTTACGGTAAACTCCGCCCTTTTGTCGAGAAGCCAGATCTTTGAATTCAAACCGCTGAAGGAAAAAGATATTCTCGTTCTTTTCCGGAGGGCGCTTGAGGACAGCAGCCGGGGTTTCGGCGATAAAAAGATCCAGGCGGATGAGAAGGCCCTGCGGCATCTGGCGAAGATCTCCGACGGCGACGCGCGGAAAGCGCTGAACGCTCTGGAGATAGCCGTTCTTACCACTGAACCGAAAAAAGACGGGGCCATACATGTGACGATGAAGGAAGCGGAAGAATCCATACAAAAAAAGGCCATAGTGTATGACAGCAGCGGCGATGCGCATTATGACACGGTGAGCGCTTACATAAAGAGCATGCGGGGGTCAGACCCGGATGCCGCGCTTTACTGGCTGGCCAAGATGGTCGTGGCGGGGGAGGACCTGCGGTTTATTGCCAGACGTCTGGTAATATGCGCTGCCGAGGATGTGGGCAACGCCGATCCGCAGGCGCTGATAGTTGCGAACGCCGCGATGCAGGCCGCGGATTTCATCGGTTTTCCCGAAGCGAAGATACCGCTGGCGCAGGCCACGATCTATATCGCGTGCGCGCCCAAAAGTAATACGGCATGCATGGCGATAGAAGAAGCCGTGAAGGATGTCGAGCGCGAAAGGACCCAGGAAGTGCCGGATCACCTGAAAGACGCGCATTATCCGGGGGCCAAAAAACTCGGCCACGGCCAGGGATATAAGTACGCGCATTCTTATGAAGGGCATTATGTGGAACAGGATTACATGCGCAAAAAAAGGACATATTATACCCCGGCCGATACGGGTTTTGAGAAGAAGATCAAAGAGTGGATGACGAAGCTGAAGGGGGACATGCCCCGGGGGGACACACCTCAAGTATAAAAGATTGCGAAAAATGAGGGATTTTTGAAAAAAAGAGGAAAAACATGGCGTGAATAAAAAAGCGATCGCGTTAATATCCGGCGGATTGGACAGTTTGCTTGCCGCAAAGGTCGTCATGGGACAGGGGATAGAGGTCCTCGGCGTGGTATTTGTCATGCAGTTCGCTTCCCGTGATGTCCAGGTTTTCAGGGAACACGTTCAGGACGCTGCCGCTTCTGCCGGTATCCCTGTTAAATTCGTGGATATTTCAAAGGAGTTTTTTGAGGTTCTAAAAGCTCCGCGGTACGGCTACGGCTCCAATCTTAATCCCTGCATAGACTGCCGGATATTGATGCTGGGCCTTGCGAAGAAGATAATGAGGGAAGAGGGCGCCGGGTTCGTCATTACCGGAGAGGTCCTTGGGGAACGCCCTATGTCACAGAGAAAAGAAGCCCTGAATATGATCGCGAAAAGGTCTTCGCTGGAGGGGTATCTGCTGCGGCCGCTTTCAGCGAAACTTTTTAAAGAGACCGTGCCCGAGGAGCAGGGGATCATAGACAGGACGAAACTGCTGGATATCACAGGACGTTCCCGGCAAAGGCAGCTGAACCTGGCGGGGGAATACGGCCTTCACAGATTTTTCGCGCCTGCCGGCGGCTGCCTTCTGACAGATCCCATATTTGCCCGGAAATTAAAGGATCTTATGAGTAAAGGCAGCCTGACCATGGATGACGCGGCGTTGCTTAAATACGGCAGGCATTTCCGTCTGGATGACGAGACCAAAGCCGTTGTGGGGCGGAATGAAAAGGATAACAGGGAGATGCAGGTTCTTAAGAAAGAGGATGACGTGATGCTGCGGCTAAAAGGAGCCCCGGGGCCATATACGCTGTTAAGGGGGAAAACCAGTCTTGAGAATCTTGAAAAAGCCGCTTCGCTCGTTGTGAGCCATTCCAGGAGCAAGAACATGGACGGATCCGCCATAGAGTTCTGGGCGGATGAAAAGGACAGAAAACCCCTGATAGCCGGCCCCATGGCGCGGGACGAAATAGAGAGATTAAGGGTGTGATCGAGGGATAAAGGCATGGAAGAACAGGGGAAAGTGATAGAGATCAGAGGCGGGGCCGCCGTTGTAGAGATTGAACCGCACGAAGAGTGCCATAAATGCGGTTCTTGTAACGCTTCCCGTCCAAGATTGGTTATGATCAGCCCTGAAAAAGCGGGAGGTCTTAATGTGGGAGACCGTGTGGAGGTCAGGATCGACTCATTGTCCATGATGCGGGTGTACATCCTTTTATATGCTTTCCCGCTCGCGGCGTTTGTCGGAGTAATACTTGCCCTGCATGCGGTTTCACGCTCTCCGGTTATAAGTTTTTTCGGAGCCATGGCAGCCACCATTACCACTTATATGTTCGTCGGCCGCTATCTAAAAAAGGACCGCAGTTTTTCCCCGGATGTTCGCAAGATGGGGTCAACGATTGTTAATCGTTGACCCCGTATAAGCTTGACTTTTTTAGTAAGGTATATTAGGATAGCATCTTACGTAAATTTATCTAAAAAGGGTGAAAATGGAAGAAGAAGTACGAAAATGCATTGAAAAGATACGGCCGTTTCTTCAGAAGGACGGCGGGGATATAGACCTTGTTTCCGTTGAGGGAGGCGTTGTAAAAGTAAGACTCCAGGGAGCCTGCAAAGGCTGTCCAATGAGCCAGATGACGCTCAAGGCCGTAGTCGAACAAACGCTGAAAAAGGACGTTCCCGGGGTTGAACGGGTTGAAACTGTGTAGGGGGGAGTGTAAGCGGAGATGCGGTTGACTACAAAATCTTCTTATGGCGTAAGGGCCCTTATAAGCCTGGCGATCATGTATGACAGAAAGCGCCCGGTCCCCATTAAAGATATATCACGCGAAGAGGAGATATCAGGCGTTTACCTGGAGCAGATATTCAACCGGCTCAAGAACCAGGGGCTGGTTAGAAGCATACGCGGCCCCGGGGGAGGGTATGCGCTGGTCAGGGACCCCTCTGACATAAGCGTATATGAAGTGGTAATGGCACTGGAGGGCAGCGTTAATCCCGTCAGGTGCGTTTCCGGGAAAGGGGAAAAGAAAGAGTGCGGAAGGATCGCTACATGCGCGTCTAAAGAGGTATGGCGTGAGATGGCCAGACGTATAAAAGAAACACTCGGGGATTTTTCTCTCAGGGATCTGGCCGGCCGCACTCTGGAGCTCGACCCCGGTAAGGCCAGAAAGGCGCAGCTTTATGAGAAGAGTTTATCTTGATGCCAACGCCACGACAAGGGCGCATCCCGAAGTAATCGAAGCGATGTCCCCGTTTTACGGAGAGAAATACGGCAACGCTTCAAGTGCTCACGCGTTCGGGAGAGAAGCAAAGAAGCATCTTGACCGGTCCCGGCAGCAGGTTTCACAATTGATACATGCCGACTCTCCGGAAGAGATCGTTTTTACTTCAGGGGGCACGGAATCCGATAATCTTGCTGTCAAGGGAACGGCTTACGCGTTAAAGGATAAAGGGAACCATATAATCACATCGTCAGTTGAGCATAAAGCCGTGCTCAACACGTGTAAATACCTGGAGGACCAGGGTTTTCAGGTCACTTATCTGGGGGTTGACCGTTACGGGATAATAGATCCGGAGGAGTTGCGGAAGAGCATCAGGGATGATACCATCCTGATAACCATAATGTCCGCCAACAATGAGACCGGGACGATCCTGCCGGTCGAGGAGATCGGCAGGATAGCCGGGGAAAAGAACGTGGTTTTTCATACCGATGCCGTACAAACAATAGGGAAGATGCCGTTTGACGTTCACGCGGCAGGGGCGGATCTGGTTTCATTATCCGCGCATAAGATCAACGGTCCGAAGGGGATAGGAGCTCTGTATATAAAGAAGGGGACAAAGATCGTTCCATGCCACCATGGGGGGCATCACGAGAATGGCCGGAGAGCCGGGACTGAAAACATACCGGCTGCTGTAGGGCTGGGCCTCTCCTGCGAGATCGCCGCCACGGAAGGACAGGAGCTTTTTGCCGGGGTAGGGCGGCTCAGGGACATGCTGCGTGACAGGATCGAAAGGGAGATAGGACAGACACAGGTGAACAGCCATCCGGAAAAGTGTCTGCCCAATACGCTGAACATAAGTTTCCGGTATCTTGAGGGGGAAGCTATTGTCCTTGGTCTTGATTCCGAAGGTATTGCCGTCTCAACCGGGTCTGCGTGCACCTCGGGGGAGCTGGAACCATCCCATGTGTTAAAAAGCATGGGGGTGGAGCTTATGTCGCTGCGGGGGGCTATCAGGTTTTCACTGGATAGATTCAATACGGAAAGCGATATTGATTATGTCATGAAAAAGCTGCCGCCCCTTATAGGAGCTCTGCGGAAGCTGAGTCCGGGGTATAAAGAGGAGTAACGTACAATAAAAAGGATGAATGATGGTAGAATATTCCGATAAGGTCATGGACCACTTCAGAAATCCCAGAAATGTCGGGCAGATCAAGGATCCCAGCGGCAGAGGGAAGGTCAGCAGCCCTGTCTGCGGTGATATAATGGAATTAGATATAAAGGTTGACGATAAAGGGGTCATAACTGACGCTAAGTTCAAAACTTTCGGTTGCGGCGCGGCAATAGCGTCGGGTTCCATGCTCACTGAGCTGATCAGGGGAAAGACCGTTGAAGAAGCCGGGAAGCTGTCTAATGAGGCTGTGGCCGAGGCCCTGGACGGCCTGCCGGAGGTTAAGCTTCATTGTTCGGTTCTTGCGGAAGAGACCCTGAAGAAGGCACTCAAAAATTACCGTTTGACAACTTCCCATCAATAAATGCGGAGGCTTTACGGGCTTTTTTGGTAAAGAAGGGATATTTGGTCTTTTAAAATAATAGGAATATTTTCCGTATTGATGTATAATATTATGGATCAGCAAGAAGATACTATAAGGAAAAGGAAAGAGGAGATTAGAAAGGAGATAATCAGGCGTCTGCGGGACCAAGATCCCTCTTTGAGGGAACAAAGGAGCAGGAGGATACAGGAGGAGCTCCTTTCCAGCGGGGAATTCCGGGTCAGCAGGACAGTCATGACATATGTTTCTCTGCCGACGGAAGTGGACACTTACTATTTTATCGAAGAGGCATTGAAACGCGGGAAAAGGGTAGCGGTTCCTTATATTGAACCGCAGGATCAAACGATAACAGCTTCTGAGCTCACGGAAATAGAAGGCCTTGAGAAAGGTCCTTTCGGGATATACCAGCCGAAAGAAGGTCTTGCCGGAAGAAGGATACCTTTGGAGGAGATAGATCTTATAGTGGTACCGGCAATAGCGTATGGTAAGGGAAACATGAGATTGGGGCGGGGAAAAGGATATTTTGACAGGTTTCTCGCCAGGGAAGATCTCTCTCCGGCAAAGACTATCGGATTGGCCTTTCATTTCCAGGTGATTTCTACCCTACCCTCGGCCCCTCATGACCGGCCCGTTTTGCGGGTCATTACAGATCAGTCCCGCTGAAAAACATCAATCCTGCGGAGACAACTTTGTTGTTCCGCGACGCCCTTAGAAAAAGGGAGGACACACATGAAGAGCGGCATCACAATAACTTATGTAGGGTTCGCGTTCCTTGGCAGCCTTTTTTTCTTTTATTTTGGATATATCCTGAGAAAATATACGGCCAAGATGAAGGTAAAGCACGCCGAAGATAAGGCGAAGAGCATAATAACTAACTCAAAAGTGGAGGCAGAACGGCGGAAAAGGGAATCCATAATCGAGGCCAAGGATCTTTCGCTCAAGATGAGAGCCGAGTTCGAACAGGAATCGAAAGAACGAAGAAAAGAGATCTCGGCAATGGAAAAACGGCTTTTGCTGAAGGAAGAGAACATAGACAGGAAAGTCGAGTTTATCGAACAGAAAGAAAAAGGGCTGAAAAAAAATGAGGAGCAGCTAAGCCGGAAATACGATGAGGTTAACCACCGGAAAGAGGAGCTGGAACGGATACTCCAGGAAGAAAAGGCCCGGCTTCAGGAGATATCCGGGATGAGCAAAGATCAGGCCAGGAATCTGCTGGTGAAGAAGATGGAGGAAGAGGCCCGCCGGGATGCCGCTTATGCCATCAAGAAGATCCAGGATGAGACCCGGGATAAGGCCGATAGAGAGGCGAGGAAGATCGTCGGGCTTGCCATCCAGAAATGTGCCGTAGATCATACGGTAGACACAACGGTAAGCGTGGTGCACCTTCCGTCCGAGGAGATGAAAGGCCGGATAATAGGAAGGGAAGGAAGAAATATACGCGCTCTGGAGATGGCCACGGGAGTGGATGTTATTATCGACGATACGCCGGAGGCTGTAATAATTTCAGGATTTGATAAGTTCCGCCGGGAGATAGCCAGAATTTCGCTGGAACGCCTGATCGAGGATGGAAGGATCCATCCCGGACGCATCGAAGAAGTCGTGGAAAAAGTGAAAAAGGAGATGGAAGCGACGATAAAAGAGGAAGGGGAAAACACGCTTCTTGATCTCGGCATCCATGGCGTGCATTCAGAACTGGTGAAGCTTCTCGGCAGGCTTAAGTTCCGGACCAGTTACGGCCAGAATGTCCTGCAGCATTCCAAAGAGACGGCATATCTGATGGCTACAATGGCGGGAGAATTGAGGCTGGACATAAACCTGGCAAAACGTATCGGAGCGCTTCATGATATCGGCAAGGCCCTTTCTCATGAACAGGAAGGGACTCATGCGGCACTGGGCGCGGATCTGGCAAAAAAATACGGTGAACCGGATACCGTGGTTCATGCTATCGCGGCCCACCATGAAGATGTCGAGCCGAGGACACTTCTCGCGGTCCTTGCGCAGGCAGCGGATGCCATAAGCGCCAGCCGGCCGGGAGCCAGACGCGAGACACTGGAACATTATATAAAGAGGTTGGAAAGCCTGGAAGCCATTGCCAGCGAGTTTGATGGAGTGGAGAAAACATATGCCATCCAGGCCGGTCGTGAGGTCAGGGTTATCGTTTACCCGGAAAAGATCGATGACGCAAGGGCGGCTGTGATGGCCCGGGAAATAAAGAAAAAAATAGAGAACGGCCTGCAGTACCCGGGCCAGATCAAGGTTGTGGTAATACGGGAGATAAGGTCCATCGAATACGCGAAATAAACTGACGGGGATGCGGGAAACAGCATGAGGATATTATTTCTAGGGGACATTGTCGGGAAACCCGGCCGGATAATAATCCAGAAGCTTCTTCCGGATTTCAGGAAGAAAGAGAAGATAGACGTTGTGATCGCCAACGGCGAAAACGCCGCGGGCGGAAGCGGTCTTACGCCATGGATAGCGGAAGAATTGTTTGACGCGGGCATAGATGTCCTGACTTCAGGCGACCATATCTGGAAGAAAAGGGAGATATATGATTTTCTGGAGTCCGATTCCCGGCTGATCCGTCCCGCCAATTACCCCGAAGGCGCCCCCGGAAGGGGGTCCACTGTTGCTGGCATCAGGAATGTCGGTAAAATAGGCGTTGTTAATCTGATAGGCCGGGTATTCATGGATGCGGTGGATTGTCCTTTTGAGCGGGCCCGGGAGGAAGTGGAAAAGATCCGCCGGATAACCCCCGTGATCATAGTGGACATACATGCTGAAGCTACCAGCGAGAAAGTAGCTATGGGATGGTATCTGGACGGCGAGGTCAGTGCCGTGATCGGGACCCACACTCATATTCAGACAGCTGATGAAAAGATCCTTCCCTGCGGCACGGCGTATCTCACCGACTGCGGGATGACCGGGCCGTATGATTCGGTGATAGGGCGGAAAAAGGAACAGATCCTGACGAGATTTTTGACGCAACTGCCTACCCGTTTTGAAATAGCCACTGAAGATGTGGAGATGCACGGTGTTGTCATAGATATCGAAAATAAAACAGGCAAAGCTCTCAGTATTAGAAGGGTCCAGGAAGCGGAATACTGATGAACGATGTGAATGTCTATACAGTTACCCGGCTGACCAGAGATATACGGCTCGTTTTGGAGGATACTTTTCAGGCTGTATGGGTCGAGGGGGAAGTTTCCAACTTTACGGTATCTTCAGCCGGACATACGTATTTCAGCCTGAAAGACGAGAGCAGCCTGCTCAATTGTGTCATGTTCAGGGGTAACAGCGGCCGCGTCGGTTTTACGGTCAAAGACGGGATGCAGGTTTTGTGTTACGGCAGGGTCAGCGTTTATGATAAACGCGGCCAGTATCAGTTGTACGCAACGAAAATGGAACCCCGGGGGAAAGGTGCCCTGCAGCTGGCATTCGAACAGTTGAAAGAGAAACTGTACAAGGAAGGCCTGTTTGATGAGGCGAATAAAAAGCCTTTGCCGTTTTTGCCCATGCACCTCGGCGTTATCACTTCAGCCACAGGCGCGGCTGTAAGGGACATCCTGAAGGTCGCGCGCCGCCGTTTCACCAATATCAAGATCTCAATATACCCTGTCAGAGTTCAGGGCGACGAGGCAAAGCATGAGATCGCCCGGGCTATTGAGGAGCTCAACGAATATAACCGCCATATCGCGGAAACAGGCGGGGAGTATCCCGTGGATGTGATCATTGTCGGCCGGGGCGGAGGCAGCTTGGAGGATCTGTGGCCGTTCAACGAAGAAATAGTAGCGCGCGAGATATATGCTTCGGAGATACCGGTCGTAAGCGCCGTCGGACATGAGATAGATTATACCATATCCGATTTTGTGGCGGATCTCCGCGCTCCTACGCCGTCGGCAGCCGCGGAACTGGTCATACCGCTAAAACACGACCTCACGGTCCGCATAAATGAGTACCGTGACAGGTTATACCTGTCTATAAAGACGAAAACAGAAATGCTGGAGAAGGCGGTTAAGACATCCCGGGACAGGTATGTCCTCCGCGCTCCCATGAACGTATTCCTGCAGATGAGGCAGCAGGTGGACGATCTGCTCAGGACAGCCGTTTCCGGCATAAGCCATTCCCTTGAATTGAAACAAAGGGATCTGGGGACCGTGACAGGGAAACTGCAGGCGCTCAGCCCGCTGGCCGTTCTGGAGCGGGGCTACAGCATTACGTTCAAGGACGGCCGGATCGTCAGAGATGCCGGCTTACTGGAGGAAGGGGATATTTTGCACTCGCGCCTGTCGCTCGGCCGGGTTACAAGCAGAGTGGAACATGTGGGATGACAGGGGGAGGAGAAGATGAAAGATGTTCCGTTTGAAACAGCGCTTGAGAAACTTGAAAAGATCGTAGAGGAACTGGAAAGGGGAGATCTTTCTCTGGACGCCTCTCTTAAAAGATATGAAGACGGGATAAAACTCGCCTGCGCCTGCCAGAAAAAACTGAGCAAGGCGAAGGAGAAAATAGAGATCCTTATGAAAAAAGATGACGGATCGTTGGAAGGAAAGCCGTTCAAAGAAGCTGATGAGGAAGATCAGCTGACGTGACCCGGGAGTGCCAATGGACAGGATCCTGGACAGGATATCATCGCCGGAAGACATAAAAAAGTTGGACATCGGACAGCTTAAGCGGCTTGCGGATGAGGTCAGGGAAAAGATCATCAGCGTGACGTCCCGGAAAGGCGGTCATATCGCGTCCAGCCTGGGCGCCGTGGAGTTGACGATCGCCCTGCACTACTGCCTGCAAAGCCCGAAAGACAAGATTGTCTGGGATGTCGGGCACCAGTGTTATGCGCATAAACTGCTTACGGGCAGATTGAAGGATTTCGACACACTCAGGGAAATGGGAGGATTGAGCGGGTTCCCCTCCGCGCAAGAGAGCGAGTACGATGCTTTCACGAGCGGCCACAGCGCCACCTCGATCTCCGCGGCGCTCGGCCTGGCAGCTGCCAGAGACAGGAACAAAGAAGATTCCAAGGTAGTGGCCGTTATAGGCGATGCGTCTCTTTCCACAGGGCTGGCTTTTGAGGGGATGAACCACACGGGGCACATGGGGACTAATCTGGTGGTTGTCCTGAACGATAACGAACATTTCATCTCCAAGCCGGTGGGGGCGATGAGCAGGTACCTCAACAGAGTCATAGCCAATCCTCTTTACAACAAGGTCCGGGAAGAGGCGGAGAAAGTGCTAAAGAGTATCCCCAAGCTGGGCCCTGTCACGTACAGGACCGTAAGAAAATTTCAGGAAGGGCTTAAAAACCTGCTGGTGCCTGGCATATTGTTCGAGGAGCTGGGTTTTCGTTATTTCGGGCCGATTAACGGGCACGATCTCGGACAGCTGATAGCCATGTTCCGTAACATCCAGATGCTGAAAGACCCGGTATTCGTTCATACCATCACAAAAAAGGGCAAGGGATACAGGTTTGCCGAGGAGGATCCCGTAAAGTTTCACGGGGTCACGTCTTTTGACGTAGGCACAGGCCGGACCCCTGAGAACGAGGATAAAGAAAAGACTTTTACTTCCTGTTTCTCCGGGAAAATAGTGGAGCTCGGGGACAGGGACAACAGGATAGTCGCGATCACAGCCGCCATGCCGGATGGCACCGGCCTTCAGGACTTTGCGGAGAGATTCCCGGACCGTTTTTTTGACGTCGGGATCACTGAACCGCATGCTGTGACTTTTGCGGCAGGCCTTGCTAAAGGCGGGATGGTGCCGGTAGTGGCCATATATTCCACCTTTTTACAGCGTTCTTACGACCAGCTTGTGCATGACGTCGCGCTTCAGCGGCTTCCTGTCATCTTCTGTGTGGACAGAGCGGGGCTGGTGGGAAAGGACGGCCCGACGCATCACGGTGTTTTTGACATCTGTTATACAAGAGGCCTGCCGGGCTTTATCGTGGCGGCCCCGAAGGACGGTGTGGAACTGGAACAGATGCTGGAAAAAGCAGTGGAGTGGAACCGGCCGGTTGTGATAAGGTATCCCCGCGCAAAAGCCGAACGGCTCGTCGGCGATTCTTCTTGCGCTCCCCTTGAGATCGGGAAGGCGGAACTGCTCAGAAAAGGGAAAGACCTTGCCATTCTGGCAATAGGAAGCATGGTAAACACGGCGCTTGCGGCCGGCGGACTGTTATCCAGAAAAGGCATTGAAGCGACAGTGATTAACGCCAGGTTCATAAAACCCCTGGACAGCGGGATGCTGGAAGAACTCGCCGGGACGACCGGAAAGATATTTACTATAGAGGAAGGTATTACCAGCGGCGGGTTCGGAAGCGCCGTGCTGGAATTTTTTGCGAGAGAGAACTGCGGCGGCGTCAAGATCCGGTGCCTCGGCCTGCCCGATGAGTTTATCGAGCACGGCGCGCGGGAGGAACTGCTGCGGATGTATCACCTGACACCTGATGAGGTCGCTTCGACGATCGAAGCGGAACTTTGACAACTCCCGGCGGTATGCGGCATTATGAAGAATAAAACGGCAAAACCGAAAATAGACATAGAGAGATGCAAAGGGTGCCTGTTGTGCGTCAGCGTATGCCCCGGCAAAGCCCTTGCCCTTTCAGGCGAGCTTAACGAGCGGGGGCTGCGGTATGTTATCTTAAAGGATACTGATAAATGTACCGGCTGCGGCATGTGCGCGCTGGTATGCCCGGATTGCGCCATAGAGATCAAGAGCTGATACAATGAAAATGAAGTACTTATCAACAGGGAATGAAGCCTGCGGTGAAGGCGCGGTAAAGGCCGGGTGCCGGTTTTATGCGGGGTATCCCATAACGCCGCAGAACGAACTTACCGCTTATATGTCCCGCCGCATGGAGGAGGAAAAAGGAGTTTTCATCCAGGCGGAAAGTGAGCTTGCGGCTGTAAACATGGTCTTTGGCGCCTCGTCTGCCGGCGCCAGGGCGATGACAAGTTCCTCGAGCCCGGGGATAAGCCTTAAACAGGAAGGCATTTCATACCTTGCAGGGGCTGAGCTTCCTGCCGTGATCATCAACGTGATGAGGGGCGGCCCGGGTCTTGGCAACATCTCCGCGGCGCAGAGTGATTATTTCCAGGCGACAAAAGGCGGCGGACACGGGGATTATCGTCTCCTGGTCCTTGCTCCGGCCAGCGTGCAGGAGATGTTCGGTTTGACTTATAAAGCGTTCGAACTTGCGGATAAATACAGAAATCCGGTGATGGTCCTTGCCGACGGCATACTGGGGCAGATGATGGAACCCCTTGAATTCGAGGAGGGCATCAAACCTTCGGGGATAGTTGACAAACCATGGGCTATGACCGGGGCAAAGGGCCGGAAAGCGGGAAGTGTAAAGAGTTTGTATTTAGGAGAGGGCGTTCTTGAGAAGCATAACGATAAACTGCAGGGAAAATACCGGCGCGCGGCAAACGAAGAGATACGGTTCGAAGAGTATAAAACCGCGGATGCCGGGATCATAGTCGTTGCTTACGGGACAGTAAGCCGGATCGCCCGGGCGTGTGTTGACAGCCTGAGGCAAGAAGGGATAAAAGCGGGCCTTATAAGGCCGATAACATTATGGCCGTTCCCTTCCGCCGGGATTTCGCGTTATGCGGAGAAAAAAGTGAAGTTCCTTGTTGTTGAAATGAGCGCCGGCCAGATGGTGGAGGACGTAAGGCTTGCGGTCCAGGATGACGCGCGGGTCTTTTTCTACGGCCGGACCGGCGGGGAGGTCCCGTCGCAAGATGAGATTTTCAGGAAAGCCGCGAAAATATAATGGGCAAGTCGTTCAAAAAACCGAGATCCATGAAAGATGTCCCGACGCATTACTGTCCGGGCTGCGGCCACGGCCTTATACACCGTATTATCTGTGAGGTCATCGACGAAATGGATATGCGGGAGAACACCGTTGCTATCGCCCCTGTGGGATGCGCTGTTCTGGCTTACGATTACTGGGATTTTGATACAATGGAAGCCGCCCACGGCCGGACACCGGCAGTGGCCACAGGCGTTAAAAGAATTCTCCCTGACAGGCTGGTCTTCACTTATCAGGGCGACGGCGACCTTGCGGCTATCGGGACAGCCGAGATCATTCATACGGGGAACAGAGGGGAGAATATCTCAGTGGTCTTCGTAAATAACGGTGTTTACGGCATGACCGGGGGGCAGATGGCACCGACCACGCTTCTGGGGCAGAGAACAGCGACGTCGCAGTTTACCCGCAGGGCC
>QNCM01000025.1 GCA_003644505.1 Candidatus Makaraimicrobium thalassicum
ACTTTTTACCAGCTCCCCGAATTATCCACTTTTGAGCGATGGCGCGACCAGGCCTCCCCGGGGTTTATTTACGCTGTCAAGGCCAACAGGTTCATAACGCATATGAAAAAACTGAAAGATCCCAAAAGGCCCGTGGAACGGTTCCTGGACCGCGCACGGGTCCTCGCGGATCGTCTGGGGCCGGTATTGTTTCAGCTGCCTCCGCGCTGGCCGGTAAATGCGGAAAGGCTGGACGCTTTTACGGATATTCTGCCCGGCGGTCTGCAGTATGTCTTCGAGTTCAGGGACAGCTCCTGGTATGACAAAAGGATCTACGGGATACTTTCGAGAAAGCGGATGTCAATGTGCCTTCATGATATGAAAGGTTCGGGATCGCCGCGGATATCAGTGGGCCCTGTGTGTTACGTCCGTTTTCACGGGACTACGGGTTTATACGGAGGCAAATACGCGACGTCCGCTCTTCGCAAGTGGGCCGGGTTCATAAAAAAGGCCCTGGCAGAGGGAAGAGATGTATACGCGTATTTCAACAATGACGCGGAGGCTAACGCCCCCCGGGATGCGCTCCGCCTTATAAAAGAGGTTGCAGGATGAAAGGGACGGAACAATTGCCTCTTTCCAGGCCGGACTGGATACGAGGCAGGGTTTCCTGGGATGAGGGGTTTAGCGAGGTCCGCGACCTTTTGCGCAGACTGAACCTTAACAGTGTATGTGTGGAAGCGGCATGTCCGAACAGGGGCGAATGCTGGGAGGCGCGGCATGTCACGTTTATGGTCCTGGGAGACGTCTGCACCAGGGATTGCCGTTTTTGCAATGTTACCGGCGGATTTCCAGCCCATCCCGATCCTTCTGAACCGCGAAACGTCGCCTTAGCTGTCAAAGAACTGGCCATCCGTTATGTTGTAATAACATCCGTGACCCGGGATGACCTGAAGGACGGAGGTGCGGATCATTTCCTTCGGACGGTCAGAGAAATAAAAGCAGGCACTCCGGAAGTCCTGGTAGAGCTTTTGATCCCCGATCTTGGCGCGGATCCCGGATCGCTGCGGAAAACAGCTTTTTCATCGGCGGAAGTGATAGGGCATAATATCGAGATGCCGAGGGCCCTTTATCCGGCTATAAGGCCGAAAGCAAGTTACGAAAGATCGCTTGACGTGCTTAATGTCCTTAACTCGATGAAAGAGGAAGGGGCGGAGATACTGGTAAAGTCCTCGCTTATGCTGGGGCTCGGCGAGTCGGAAGAAGATATTTTCCGCACATTGAAGGATATAAGGGACGCGGGAGTGGACATAGTCTATATGGGGCAGTATCTCAGCCCTTCCAGGGACCACTGGCCGGTCAGAAAATATTACAGGCCGGCGGAATTTGAGTTTCTTAAGAAAAAAGCCGGGGAAATGGGGTTCGGCGCGGTATGCGCCGGCCCAATGGTCAGAAGTTCCTATCATGCGCACGATTCTTATTTAAAATGCAGACAGGGTAAGCAATCTTGACAATAGCGATATTTGGCCTATAATGAGAGCGAATATGACGGAAACGGGGTTTTCGCATGTGTGAAGGCACGCACTGCTTAAAAAATACTCCTCTTCTCGAGAAGCACCTTGAAGCAGGGGCGAAAATGGTCCCTTTTTCAGGGTGGAATATGCCCGTTCAGTATACGGGAATAATCGAGGAACATATCCACACCCGGTCAAAAGCGGGGTTATTTGACATCTGCCACATGGGGGAATTTTTCCTCAAAGGGCCTTCTGCCGCAAAAGAGCTGGACAGACTGGTGACCTGCCGTATTGATAACTTGCCGGCAGGCAGATGCCGGTACGGATTTTTACTTAATGACAGCGGCGGGATAATAGATGATCTGATCGTTTTCAGGATATCGCCGGAAGAGTTCATGATCGTGGTAAACGCCGGCACTGTCGCGAAAGACAGGGCATGGATCGAAGAGCACATTTCTCCGGGAGCCGTATTTACGGACAGTTCCGGGGATATCGCCAAACTGGATGTCCAGGGCCCCCTTTCAGGCGAGATAATGGCATCTCTTCTCAACGGACAGATCATCGGGGATCTTAAAAAATACTATTTTGTCCGTGTCAATATACAAGGGGTCGAAATTTTGCTCAGCCGGACCGGTTATACCGGAGAGCGGGGATATGAGCTGTTTTTTCCCGCGACGGAGGCGGTCAGGGTCTGGGATATACTTTCAGCGTTCGATGACGTAAAGCCGGTCGGGTTAGGCGCCCGCGACACTCTGAGGATGGAGATGGGGTATTCCCTCTACGGGAATGATATCGATGAGGCCCATACGCCTTTTGAAGCGAATCTGGCCAGATTCGTGTTCATGGAAAAGGATTTTGTCGGCAAGGAAGCGCTTTTGAAGCAGCAAAGAGAGGGCATTGACCGGGTTCTGGCCGGGTTCATATGTGAAGGCAGGAGAAGCGCCAGAAGTCATTTTGCCGTATCAGTCGAAGGCAGGAATGTGGGAGAAGTGACAAGCGGGGCGTTCTCCCCGTGTTTGAAAAGGGGTATGGGTTTATGTTATATTGAGAAAGAGTTCGTAACCGAAGGCCGCGAGATCACGCTTTCGCCCCGCGAACCCGTTCAGAGGCCTGACAGAAGAACCGGGATCAAAGCGTCGGTTAAAAGTATACCGGTGTATAAACCGCGAGAAAACGAAAGGAGCCAAAATGGTACCCCAGGAACTTAAATATACAAAAGAACATGAATGGGTCAGGATCGAAGGCGGTGAAGCGGTTTTCGGGATAACTGACCACGCGCAGTCGGAACTGGGAGATGTCACCTTTGTCGAGTTTCCGGATACCGGCAGCGAGATCAAGCAGTTCGGGAGTCTCGCGACAGTGGAATCAGTGAAAGCCGCCAGTGACATTTATGCGCCTCTTTCCGGCAGGATCCTGAAGGTCAATGAGGCTTTGCGGGACAAACCGGAGATCATAAACCAGTCTCCTTACGAAGAAGGCTGGATCTGCCGCATCAGCGTCGCCGACGCAATGGAAGAAAGGAATTTGATGGATGCTAGCGCGTATGAAACATATCTGAAGGAGTCCGGGTAGTGAATTACATCCCGCATTCCGAACAGGACCGGCAGGAGATGCTTAAGGTTATCGGCATAAGGTCCGGTAATGTTGATGAGCTTTTCAAAGGTATCCCGGCGGAACTCAGGGCTTTATCCTTTGACCTGCCTTCGGGAAAGTCGGAGTTCGAGGTTGAAAGATATTTGAAGAGTCTGGCTGAGAAGAATGCCACGGACCTTGTTACCTTTGTTGGCGGCGGATTTTACGATCATTATATCCCTGCGGCTGTGGATGCCGTTGTTTCGCGTTCGGAATTTTATACCGCATATACACCCTACCAGGCGGAGGCTTCTCAGGGAACGCTCCAGGCCATATACGAATACCAGAGCTGTATCTGCCGGCTGACCGGCATGGAAGTGTCGAATGCCTCACTTTATGACGGCGGCACGGCTCTTTATGAAGCGGCTATGATGGCCATACACATTACCGGGCGGAACAAGATCATAATGGACGGCGGGGTGAACCCGATATACCGCAGGATGATGTATTGTTACACTACCAATCTTTCGATCGAGTTTGTGGAAACCCCGGTAACCCACGGCCAGAGCGACAGGAACGAGATAGATAAATATCTTGACGATAAAACAGCGGCCGTTATACTTCAGAATCCCAATTTTTTCGGGGCTATTGACGACCATAGCGATATAGCGGAAAAGTGCCATAAGCTGGGTGCGCTGGTCATAGAAAGCGTGTATCCCTTATCCCTGGGCGTGCTTAAGACCCCGCAGGAAATGGGGGCGGATATAGCTACGGGAGAAGGGCAGAGCCTCGGTATACCGCTTTCGTTCGGGGGGCCCTACCTTGGATTTATGGCCGCCAGAAAGGAGTTTATCCGCAGGATGCCCGGCCGTATTGTGGGCGCGACCACGGACAGGGCGGGCCGCAGGAGTTTTATCCTTACGTTACAGACCAGGGAACAGCATATCCGCCGGGAGAAAGCCACTTCGAATATATGTTCCAACGAGGCGCTGTGCGCTTTGCGCGCTCTGGTGTACATGTGTCTTATCGGGAAAGAAGGGATCAAAGAGATCGCCGCGCTCTGTATGAACAAAGCCGAATACGCCAAGCAGAAACTTGAAGCCATCAAAGGCGTGGAAGTCAAAAGGAGTTCACCCACGTTCAATGAGTTTATTATTAAACTCCCCGGCGACCCTAACGGGCTTATAGGAAAACTGATCGAGAAGGGTATAGCGGCGGGTTTTCCGCTTGGAAGATATTATGAAGATATGACCGATTACATGCTTATAGCGGTGACGGAGAAGAGGACCAGGCAGGAGATCGCCATGTTCGCGGAAGCTCTGGAGGATGCCTTATGGAGTTGATATTCGAAAAGTCCCGGCCCGGAAGACGGGGGGTCACGCTTCCGGCAAAAGATGTTCCCGCAGCATGCGAGGTGGACGGCAGATACAGAAGGGGCAGGGACGCGGAACTTCCCTGTGTCTCGGAACCGGGAGTGGTCAGACATTTTACCGGCCTGTCAAAGATGAATTTCGGCATTGATTCCCATTTCTATCCACTGGGATCGTGCACGATGAAATATAATCCCAAATTCACGGAGAGAATAGCCGGCCTGGAAGAGTTTACCTCACTCCATCCTCTCGGGCCGCAGCTCGTCAGAGGAGCGATGCTTACCCAGGGGGCCCTTGAAGTCATCAGTAACCTTGGAAGCGTGCTCTGCGAGATCACGGGTATGGAAAGTTTTACCACGCAGCCTATGGCCGGTGCGCATGGAGAACTTACGGGAGTCATGCTTATCGCCGCATATCACCGGCATAAGGGGAACAGGAAAAAATATGTATTGATCCCGGATTCCGGGCACGGGACCAATCCTGCCTCGGCTGCCATCGCCGGGTATAAAGTCAGGACAATACGCTCTGACACCAGCGGAGTCATGGACCTCGGCGAATTCAAGAGGTCGCTGGACGAAGACGCGGCAGCGGTCATGCTTACATGTCCCAATACGCTGGGGGTATTCAATCCGCACATAAAGGAGATAGCCGATCTTACGCATAAAGCCGGCGCTCTTATGTACTATGACGGAGCCAATCTTAACGCTATCCTGGGAAAAGCGCGTCCCGGCGATCTCGGGTTTGATGTCGTTCATCTTAACCTTCATAAGACTTTTGCCACTCCTCATGGAGGAGGCGGACCGGGAGCGGGACCGGTAGGAGTGAAAAAAGATCTTATCCCGTTTCTGCCGGTTCCGCGTGTTATCAGAAGAACGGATGGAATGTTCGCGCTGGATTTCGAAGAACCTCTTTCCATCGGGTATATATCCCCGTTTTACGGGAATTTCGCCGTTATACTTAAAGCGTACGCTTATGTCCTTTTGCTGGGGAGAAAAGGGCTTATCGAGGTCAGCGAAAGCGCTGTTTTGAACGCGAATTATCTGAAGTGCCGCCTGCGGAAATATTACGATATCCCGTACGATAAGGACTGCCTGCATGAGTTTGTCCTGTCGGCATCCCGCCAGTCGGAAAAAGGCGTCCATGCCACTGATATCGCGAAAGGCCTGATCGACAAGGGCATTCATCCGCCGACCGTGTATTTTCCTCTTATCGTAAAAGAGGCGATGATGATAGAACCTACCGAAACCGAATCAAAAGAGACACTGGACCGGTTTGTCGAGGTCATGATCGAACTGGCCGCTCTGGCGGAGAAAGATCCCGGTGTTTTTAAGGAATTCCCGAGGACCACTCCGGTCTGCCGGCCTGACGAAGTCAAAGCTGCCCGGGATATGGATGTATGCAGCCTTTCCGGTTGACAACTTAACCAGACTTACACCCCGGGGTGTAGCAAAGGTATCCAGTGAAAATAGTCGAATACGATAGCCGCAGCCCTGAAGAAGCTGTGGCCCTGGATGAACTGCTTCTGCTGAAAGCTGAAGCAGGCGGCTTGGGGGAGACTCTGCGTTTGTGGAGCGCGGAAGATCATTTTGTGGTCATCGGCCGCGCGGCCGGAGTTTCAGAGGATTGTTTTCCGGGAAGATGCCGGAGGAGCGGAGTCAAGATCATAAGACGGATCTCCGGCGGACACGCGGTGCTGCAGGGGCCGGGCTGTTTCAACTATTCGGCTGTTCTTTCCTATGAGCGGGATGGCCGGTATAAGGACGTGAGGCAGTCCTATCGCAGGATACTGGAGGGTATTTCGGATGCGTTTAAGGTGGCAGGACTCGATGTTGAGTTTTTCCCGGTGTCGGATCTCGCGCTGGACGGAAAAAAGATTTCCGGCAACGCCCAGGCGAGAAAACGGAAGTATTTTCTTCATCACGGAACTTTTTTGTTTGACTTCGATCTGGACAGGATATCCTTTTATCTCAGACATCCTTCCACGGAGCCGGAGTACCGGCGGGGCAGGGCGCACGGTGATTTTCTTGCGAACATCCCGGTCACGGCCGGAGAGCTGGAAGACACAATAAAAAAAGTGTTCTTACCATCGCCAGCGGCATGGAAACCGGACCGGACTGATCTGGAGGAACTGAGGGAGATCGTTACGCGGAAATATTCAAGAGACGCGTGGAACTATGCTTTTTGATCCGGGAACCAGAACCCGATCCCGCATCGGAAGTATTCCGATGCGGGATCGGAAGATTTCTTTATTATTTTACCCCGCCGAAAATAATTGTCTCGGCTTTTGAAAGAGCCGTGCTGCTCAGAGAACTTAAGGTTACCTTCGTTTTTTCATCTTCCAGCGGTTCAAAAAAGATACCTACACGCGTAGTATCTATCTGTTTCTGAAAACCCATGACCGTGATATATCTTTTTTTTCTGTCGGACTGAAAGACGGTCAGCCTGTTGCCTTTGAGGGTCTCGGTGATCCTGTCAAATGCCCTGTCATAGGGCAGAGGAAGGATTTTTTCGTTTCGGATGCCTTTGTCCCCGACAGCTGCTTTTTCAAGGTCCTTTATCCCCGAACCGGTGAACGCGCCCAGGTCGGAAGAGTAATGGGCGCAGCCGCCGGACAGAAGAACGGCCAGCAATGAAAACAAAAGAAAGTTAGTAATATTTTTCACAGGACTTCTCCATTTGCGACAACGAACTTATTCCGATGCGGGATCGGAATCTATACGGAATCTATATGGCGACAAGTAACAGCTAAATTATATAACCAAAGAGAAAAAATGACAAGGAGCTTTATTTAAGCGATGCCGCGTTATGCGCCGCGCCGAGAGGAATACCATTATTGTCCCTGATGAAAGAGAAGTTATTTTTATCGGGGCCCGGCATGCTGTATGACCCGTAAAGATGGCTTTTACAAGTCCCATCCTGCGGGGATGGGCCAGCCCCTGGCCGTCAAAGATGAAAAGGTCCGGTTCTGTTTTCAGTTTTTTGCGTTGATACCACGGTTTCGATCTTTTCCAGTTCGGGGAATGACAGTACGACTGTGGAGGCTTTTGTATTTCATAACAATACCCTCTGGTTCCACCCCGGGGGTGTCCACCCCCGGGGTGGAAGGTAAATGACACCGACGAAGGTAAAAGGGTATTTGACACTGCAAACATTATAGTATAACATATAGATTCTGGTTTTGGCGCGGAAAAAGAAGGACTATTAAAGCGGAGAGAGCTTATGCGGGAAGAAAATATGAGATCACTCAGGGAAAAATGCGGGGAAGAGAACTTTCAAAAACTGGCTGCTGCCCAGAACCCGAAATTGCACGATTTTGTAGCGAAATATGTCGCCCTGTGTAACCCCGAGTCTGTTTTTGTCCGCTCGGATTCAGAAGAAGACGCCAGGTACATCCGCGAAAAAGCCCTGAAAAATGGGGAAGAGGCGGCCCTTAAGACAGACGGGCACACGATTCATTTCGACGGATATTACGACCAGGCGCGGGATAAATCCAATACAAAATATCTCCTCAGGCCGGATGAAGTCCTTGGCTCGGATATAAAATCCGAGGTCCGGGAAACAGGGTTAAAAGAGATACACGGCCTGTTCAGGAATGCGATGGCCGGCAAGGAGATGTATGTATGTTTTTTCTGTCTGGGGCCGGTGAACTCCGAGTTTTCGATCCCCGCTGTCCAGATAACGGATTCCGGTTATGTCGCGCATTCTGAAGATATACTCTATCGCAGTGGTTATGAACAATTCATGAAGATCGGCGGGTCAGAAAAATTTTTCCGTTTTTTACACTCTGCCGGGATACTGAAGGGCGGGGTAAGCCGGGATGTTTATAACCGCCGCGTGTATATTGATCTGGGAGAGGAGATAGTTTACAGCGTGAATACCCAGTATGCCGGCAATAGCGTAGGGTTAAAGAAACTGGCGATGCGTCTGGCGATCAAACGGGCTTCGGAGGACGGGTGGCTTACCGAGCATATGTTCGTTATGGGCGTTCACGGTCCCGAGGGGAAACGGGTCACTTATTTTTCAGGCTCTTTTCCCAGCGCCTGCGGGAAAACAGCGACTGCCATGCTCGAGGGAGAGAAGATCATAGGCGATGATATAGCCTACCTGCGGCGTATAAACGGGAGGATCCGCGCCGTCAACGTGGAAAGAGGCATCTTCGGGATCATACGCGATGTCAACGCGGAAAACGATCCTTCCATATATAAGGCGCTTACCGACCCCGGCGAGATTATTTTTTCCAATGTGCTGGTCGATCATTGTAATAGCCCGCGCTGGCTTGATGACGGGAGGCCGGAACCCGAAGAGGGTGTAAACTTCGCGGGGCAGTGGACACCCGGGAAGAAAGGGCCGGACGACAACGAAGTTTTGCTCGCTCACAAGAACGCGCGGTATACCATATATCTGAAAAACCTGGAAAATTGCGATGATAAGCTGGAAGATCCGGCGGGCGTTGAGCTCGGCGGCGTTATATACGGCGGTCGTGACTCCGATACCAGTGTCCCGGTCAGTCAGTCTTTTGATTGGGCGCACGGCATACTGACACAGGCTGCGACGATAGAATCGGAGACTACTTCCGCCACACTGGGACAGGAGGGCGTGAGAAAATTCAACCTCATGGCTAACCTGGATTTTCTTTCCATACCCATCGGGAGGTATATTCAGAACAACCTGGACATAGCCGAGGGTCTTGAGAAAACTCCGTTTATCTTCTGCGTCAATTATTTTCTCAGAGGCGCCGATGGTAAGTATCTGAACGGCATCAAGGATAAACATGTCTGGATCAAATGGATGGAATTGCGCGTTAACGGCGAGGCGGACGCGATCAGGACCCCGACCGGAGATATCCCGGGTTACGATGATCTTCGCGGTCTGTTCAGAAAAGTCATCGATAAGGATTATGGGAAAGACGAGTATGAGGAACAGTTCAAACTGCGTATCCCCGAGAACATAGCCAAGATCGAAAGGATAAAGAATATCTACCACACGAAGGTTTTCGACACGCCGCATATTCTGATGCAAGCGCTGGATGCCCAGAAAGAACGTCTTGAAGAATGCCGGAAAAAACACGGAGATTACGTATCGCCGTTTGTTCTTGAGAAGGACCAGGCTGAAGAGTGAAGGAGATTTACACATGGAACTGATAAAACCTTTATTGTCCCTGGATCTGCCTGATATCGCGTTGTTTAAAAAAGGGAAGGTAAGGGATGTCTATGAATTGGGGGACAGACTGCTTTTTGTCGCTACCGACAGGATATCGGCGTTTGACGTTGTAATGCAGAACGGTATCCCTCAAAAGGGCCGGGTGCTTAACATGCTTTCGGCTTTCTGGTTTGATTTTACGGAAGGTCTGATAGAGAACCATATGATAAGTGTCGATATCGACAGGATCATATCCCTGGAACCCGCCCTCGAACCCTGGCGTGAAGCGCTTTCCGGCAGGTCCATGCTGGTGAAAAAAGCCGACCCCATCCCCGCCGAATGCGTGGTCAGGGGGTATATCTCCGGTTCGGGGTGGAGAGATTATCAGGCCGGCGGCATGGTTTGCGGTATAAAATTACCGGAGGGCCTGCGGCAGTCCGAGAAGCTGCCCGACCCGGTATTTACTCCGTCCACTAAGGCTGATTCCGGACACGATGTCAATATTTCGCAGGAGCGGATGAAGACCGAGGTCGGCGGGAATGTATTCGAATTCCTCAAAGAAAAAAGCATTGCCCTTTACAAAAAAGCGGCTGAATATGCCGAATCAAGAGGTATCATTATTGCGGATACCAAGTTTGAGTTCGGCAGGGTCGGTGATAAGATAATCCTCATGGACGAGGTTTTTACCCCGGATTCTTCGAGGTTCTGGCCGATGGATGATTACCTGCCCGGGGGACCGCAGAAAAGTTTTGATAAACAGTTTGTCAGGGATTATCTGGACGGACTGGACTGGGACAAGACCCCTCCCGGTCCTGAGCTGCCGGAAGACATTGTCCTGAAGACGTCGGAGAAGTATCTCCAGGCGTATGAGATACTGACAGGCGGAAAACCTTAGAACATGAGACCGCGTGTATTCCAGATAGACCCATACCACATCAGACCCGATTTGCTCAAAAAGGCTGCGGAGGTCATACACAACAGAGGGCTTGTTGCTTTTCCCACGGAGACCGTTTACGGTCTCGGGGCCAACGCGCTTGATCCGAAAGCAGTCGCGAAAATTTTTGAGGCGAAAGAACGCCCTCTCGACGATCCTCTGATAGTGCATATCGCCGGAGAAAAAGACCTGTTCAGACTGGCCGCGAAAGTCCCGCGCAAGCTTGAAAAACTTGTAAACCGCTTCTGGCCGGGGCCGCTGACGGTGGTATTGAAAAAGACAGAGCTGGTTCCTGATATCGTCACTACCGGGCTGGATACCGTAGCCATACGTATGCCTTCGAATATGATCGCGAGGAAGTTCATAGCCGCGGCGGATGTCCCCATTGCGGCGCCGTCGGCGAACATGTTCGGCAGGCCTTCGCCGACAACGGCCCGTCATGTCATTGATGACCTGGATAAAAGGATCGATATCGTTCTCGACGGCGGCAGCACTGAGATAGGGATCGAGTCTACCGTCGTGGAGGTCATTGACGGACGGGTTGTAGTGCTTAGGCCCGGCGGTATTGATGTGGAACAGCTCCGCGCCATCGTGGGGGATGTTGATATGATCTCCGAATCAGGGGATCAGCACAGGTTTCCCGGAAGATATCCGCGGCATTATTCACCGAATGCCGCAGTTGTGCTTGTGAAGAATAACTCCTGGCAGGTGAGAAACGCGTTGTCAATGATCTCGGATATGGAGTCGCGTGGCTACAGGGTCGGCGTGATGGCCAGGCAGGAGCACGCGGACAGGTATAGAGGGTATAATGTTAAAGTCCTGGGCCCGGCGGCTAACGACAGGATCTGTGCTTCCAGGCTTTTTCAACTGTTGCGGGAGTTCGACGCGGAAAAGGTGGATATTATCGTAGCGGAGAGTATCCCTGAAAAGGAATTGGCCCTGGCGGTAATGAACCGGCTCAGGAAAGCGGCGGGGCCGTCCGAAAATTATCGGACAGATATTTCCGGATCTCCTCATCCCGGGCTATTTCATCATAGGAAAAAATAACTATTCCGGAAGGAGAAAGTTCCCGCAGGGATTTAAGCTGGTCCTTAAGCGTTTCAGGCTTATCCTTAAGCAGATACGCGCCTATCCCTATATGGACTTTTTTATCCAGGCCGGGCAGGAGCAGTGAACTGGAATTCAGTTCCATAAGGGCCGTATCGTCGGTGTAATTCATGGCAACGACATAATCAACGTAACCTTTGCGCAGCCACCCGGTCCAGTCCTGAAAAGTGCTCAGGTAAGTTCTTTCTATTGAAGGGACTACTGTGCAGGATATCTTCATGGAAGGAGCCAGCGCGCGTATGTGTTCGGAGATATCCCGTAGAAGGGCATTTACCTGTTTTCTCCGCCAGCCGTCCCATAGCCTGGAGTTTTCCCGCGAGTATTCCATGGTCTCTACGTCAAGACCGGTGGCATTTTTGAAATTCTTGATGTTGGCTTCAGTATAGCCGTAACTTATGCCGTGGGAAGTGAACCTTGATCCCGGGATGAAAGGCACTGCCGCCGGGTATCTGACATAATCGAAGTGCAGGCCTGTAAGACCGGGGTATTTTCCCGCGATCTCTTCCGCTATGTCCGTAAGATATTCTCTTACGCGACTGTCGCCGGGTTCCAGAAAAAGCTGGTTTTCGCGGATATAATATTTGTCCAGTTCATCCTTTTTGTCTCCCTGCCGGGCGGTTCTTCCGTATTGGTCTCTTGTAAGGATATCTTTCCCGAATTTTTTCAGCACGCCGGCGTCTTCATTAGCCGCTATGCTGAGAAGGTTTATCCAGGCGTAGATATTCAGGTTATTGTTTTTTGCCTTGCCGATGAGGTATGCGAGTGTATCTTCTCCCGCTTCTGACAGTATCGTTTCGTAGGCTGTCCTGTCGGTTATATCGGAGTCATAATAGGCTTTGTTAGCC
Organism: Candidatus Makaraimicrobium thalassicum; assembly: GCA_003644505.1. GTDB lineage: Bacteria > Omnitrophota > Gorgyraeia > Tantalellales > Tantalellaceae > Makaraimicrobium > Makaraimicrobium thalassicum. The sequence continues at coordinate 12,458 of QNCM01000025.1, forward strand.
CTGTATATCTGGACGTATATATCGTTTATTCCGGTCTCCCCGCAGATACCGATCAGGCGGTCGATGCTCTCTTTTGAATATAATACCTTTTCCTCGGAAAAGACGGTTATCCAGACGCCGATGCGGGGAAGGTTTCCTGAGGCGGCATTTGAGATATTAAGAGGGCATAAGGTGAAGGCGCACCAGAAAAGGATGAGAACCGTTAAAAAGATGTTTTTTTTCGACATGACAGTGATCATTTTCTTTATAGTTATAATATGGAGCCGGCCACATGTCAAGTGATTCCAACCTGAGAGAAGACGCGGACGTCTGGTCAGGCTGTTTGACCCACTCCTACCAGGGGACGTAAAATTTTCTCCAGCGGAAAATTTTACTCCGCGATTGCCGGGCAACCCTTGCCATTTTTTCAAAATGTCAAGGGACCAAGCTTGCCCGGCAATCAAGGCCCCTGTACGGAATGGGCCAAACAGCCTGACCAGTCACCGGTGTCCGTTTTTCTATAACAATACTTTGAACAATGGTTGTCAGCTAGGATAATAAATATTCATTTGAATAATCGTATCGAGTGAATCGTCGCATCGAGTGGCTGTTTTGAAGCGTTCTGTACAGGGCATAGGCTGCCTGAGCGGGCATGGTAAGAATGCTTCAAAACTGCCACTTGGCGGTTGATTTACGCTCAGGGAAATGTATAATAGTAATACGTATACGTATGGATTGAGTTCTATGGAGGAAAAGTGGCGGAAGTCGGATTACATGTGGAATTATTGGGGAAGACCGGGAACGCCCTGGCACTGATATACGCGGCCTGCCGGCAGTGTTATTCTTCCATGTTCGCCGCGGAGATATTCGAAAAAGTCCCGGCTTTGGAGGATCCCTGCAAGGTCAGTGATTTTATCGGAAAAGTCATGGCCAGCGGGCATGAGAGCCCGCTCGAGCATGTTAAATTCACCTTTGCCATAGAAGGCGTTTCCCGCGCGCTTACCCACCAGCTTGTCCGTCATCGTATGGCCTCTTATTCACAGCAGAGCCAGAGATACGTCAAAGAGTCGAATTTTGACTATATCGTGCCGCCCGTTTTCAAAAAGGACAAAAGGTTGAAAAAGCGGTTCATCTCCGTGATGGAGGATATCCAGAGAGGCTACAATGATCTTCTGGGACTTCTTAAGGAAGAAGGGACCGAAGGTGAGATTGCCAACCAGGACGCCCGCTTTGTGCTGCCTCAGGCAGCGGAGACAAAGATCGTTGTCACGATGAACTGCCGTGAGTTAAAGCATTTTTTCGCGCACAGGTGCTGTACCAGGGCCCAGTGGGAGATACGCGCTCTGGCAGGCAGGATGCTGGAGATATGCAGGAAAGAACTTCCCGAGGTGTTTACCGGCATAGGGGCCAAGTGCGAAGAACTGGGATATTGTCCCGAAGGCCCCGGATTTTCCTGCGGAAAGTATCCGCTCAAATCTGACGTTATAAAGCCGTGACCCGCTCCGATTTCCGATGCGGGATCGGACGAATCATTCCCCCTGATAGTTTATCAATGTCTTTGGATCGTAGCGCTTGATTCCTTCCATGTAGTTCAGGAAAGTGAGCCCGATTATGGAGAATATTCCCGCTACTTCAGCCCGCTGCTCCTCGACCATCGCTGCCACAGCTTTAAGTGTCCCGCCCGTGGCTATAAGGTCATCCACAATAAGCCATTTTTTTCCGGGGGTAAGATCCGACTTGTGTATCTCAAGGGTGGCTTCGCCGTATTCCAGGGAATAGCTTTGCTTTATGGTTTCTCCGGGGAGTTTCCCCTTTTTTCTGGCCAGCACCAGCGGAAGGGATCTTTTTAAGGCGAAAGGGGCTCCGACAATAAATCCGCGGCTTTCAATGGCGATCACACCGTCAACTTCGATATCCCGGTAAAGGTCATTCATGCGGTCCAGGACGAATTGGAACGCCTCCGGATCAGTGAATATGCTGGTGACGTCGTAAAACAATATCCCCGGTTTAGGAAAGTCCGGAATTTTACGGATCGCTTTGTCAATATCCACTTTCCACCCCCTTTTTTAGAACAAACCGGCAAACCATTCATGGAGGGACAGGAGCAGTCCCCCGAAGACCAGGGATACCATGCCCATCAGCTTTATCAATATGTTCATGGCCGGCCCTGTGGTATCCTTGAAGGGATCTCCCACCGTATCGCCGACGACCGCGGCTTGATGTGTTTCGGTCCCCTTGCCGCCGAGGTTTCCTTCTTCGATCCATTTTTTTGCGTTATCCCAGGCACCGCCCCCGTTCGCCATCATGATGCCGAGCAGCACGCCGCACACGGTAGCGCCGGCCAGGAAGCCGCCGAGAGCTTCCACGCCGAGGATCATGCCCACAAGCAGCGGACTGACGATCGCCACAATACCGGGGAGTATCATCTCCCTGAGGGCGCCTTTTGTGGCGATATCTATGCAGGTCTGGGTGTCCGGTTTAGCCGTTCCTTCCATAAGCCCCTTGATCTCCCGGAACTGGCGGCGGATCTCCTGAACGAGCTTATCCGCGGCCCTGCCCACTGCTTTCAGTGTCATGGAAGACATCGTAAAGGGGATGAGCGCGCCTATAAACAGGCCCGCGACAGGCAGCGGTTTTATCAGGTCTATCGCCTTTAACCCGGTGACTTTCTGGAACGCCGCGAAAAGGGCAAGTGCCGTAAGAGCGGCCGAACCTATGGCGAATCCCTTGCCTATGGCAGCCGTTGTGTTCCCGAGCGCATCGAGTTTGTCCGTGATCTCGCGGACCTTTTTATCTAACCCTGCCATCTCCGCGATGCCGCCGGCGTTGTCCGCTATCGGACCGTAAGAATCGGTTGACATGACGATACCGATCGTGCCCAGCATCCCCACGGCCGCCAGTCCGATGCCGTAAAGCTGACCGAAGTGATACGCTACCAGCATCGCGCCGCAAAGGGTAAGCACCGGCATGATAGTGCTTTCGAATCCGACAGCAAGGCCTGAAACGATCGTGGTAGCCGGGCCGGACTGGCAACTTTTAGCTATATCCTTTATGGGTTTGCCTGAGGTGAAATACTCGCTTTCCAGACCGACAAGTATGCCCGCCACCAGCCCCGACAGTATTGCCCAGAACGGATTTATCCCGCCGAACATTATCTTCGAGGTCAGGAAAGCTCCTGCCAGGAAGAGGACGGCGGATATCAACGTGGAGTTTCTTAGAGCGGTCTGCGGGTTGAGGTTTTTCAATAAATTGATCGAGAGAACACCGAGCGTGGAGGATATCAGCCCGATCGCGATCAGGACTATTGGAAAGAACATGGCTGTGAGAGGGGTTGCCATCAGGGCCCCGATAGCCATTGTCGCTATGACGGAGCCGACATAGGATTCGAAGAGGTCCGCTCCCATTCCTGCCGTGTCCCCGACATTGTCCCCGACATTGTCCGCTATGACGCCGGGATTGCGGGGATCGTCTTCCGGGATGCCGGCTTCGATCTTACCGACAAGGTCGGAACCCATATCCGCGGCTTTAGTGAAAATGCCGCCGCCTACACGCGCGAAAAGCGCTATAGAACTGGCACCGAGCGCGAAACCGGTGATGATCGATATATCCCTGGTGATCATATACCATGTCCCCACCCCCAGGACACCGAGGGAGGCAACGGTTATCCCCATGACAGACCCGCCCTTAAAGGCGACGTTAAGCGCTTCAGCAGTGCCGGATGACCGCGCGGCCTCACAGGTCCTTGCGCTGCATCTGGTAGCCGCCTGCATGCCGATAAACCCGGCCAGCATCGAGCAGAAAGCGCCCGAAATGTATGCGATTGCCGTCTGCAGGGAAAGGAACTTTGCCATAACGGCGAACATTATCGCCACAAAAACGAGGATTATACAGTATTCGCGGCCGAGAAAGACCATCGCTCCTTTCTGGACGTCGCGGGATATCTCGCGCATCTTTTCAAGGCCTTCCGGTTTTTTCAGGAGCATCGCGAACGTTATTACAGCGAACAGAATACCAGCGAGTCCAAGGATAGGAATAGATATCATGGAGCACTCCTTAATTGGGGTTTATTAAAAAAAACTCAGAACACAATAACATATTTGTCTGGCTTTTTCAACAGTAATCTGGGTCGATTCCACTCCGGGAGTGTCCACTCCCGGAGTGTCCACTCCCGGAGTGGCTTATGCATGGCTTATGCAATAGCGTTTTTGATGTGTTCCAGAAGGGCGTCAGGCCGTATGAATTTTGAAAGGACTTCCCTCGCTCCATTTTTTTCTGCCTGCTCGGTGAGTTCATCGGATATGAAGGCGGTAAGCACAAGCACGGGGAAATCCGCTTTGATCTGCTTGATGCGTTTGAGGAGTTCGATACCGTTCATTGTCGGCATCTTATAGTCAATAATGATAAGGGAGAATTCCCCCGTTCTAATCATCTCCAGGGCCCTGAGGGGGTTGGTAGTGTGACTGACATTATAAGCGGAATCCATTGTTATGACATCTGTCAGAGATTCGCACATATCCTCGTTATCATCTACCAGTAGTATTTTTGCCTTGTCCGTTTTACTCATTTTGTTTGAGAGAAAGGCAGTTCTACCATAAAACAGGAACCTTTTTTACTTGTCTTCTCCAGATATATCCGGCCGTTGTTGGTCTCGATTATGGACTTTGAAATGGGCAGGCCCAGCCCCGTGCCTGTTATTTTGGAGGTGTAGAACAAGTTGAATATCTCGTTCTCGGCGCTTTCTGTTATACCGCGGCCCGTATCGCAGATACGCACGTTCACTGTCGAATTATCGTCAGACAGGAACGCATGGATCGTCAACCTGCCTTTTTTCCCCATGTCCTGGATGGAGTTCAAGATCACGTTCCGCAATACACTGTAAAGCTGGTGGAAGTCCATAAAGACCGTCAGGGATTCCTCTTTTTCATAGGAGATATTTTGTTCGATGCTTTTCTGGATATCCATATCCTTCAGGACTTCTTCTATGCATTCCTTCACCGAAATGGTTGCGGCTATTTCGGCTTTTACGCGGGAATAACTCAGGATACTTTCAAGTATGTTACTGGTAAGTTTTATCTTATCCTCCAGAATGCGCAGTCTTTTTTCAAACAGTTCCCTGTTTTTGCTTCCTTCTTTGTGGAGAAGGAATACGGAATTATTTATGATACTCAGCGGGGTCCGCAGTTCATGAGCGATCTGGCCGGCCAGTTTTCCCAGCACGGCAAGTTTGTCTTTTTCGATCATCTTTTGACTCATCTGTTGTATCTGGCCGGTCTTTATTTTCACGGTGGCGTTCAAAGATATTACCCAGAGTATGCCGACCAGTATCAGCATCACCCCGGATATTCCCGCTGTCATGAAGACGACCATTTTCCAGGGGAATGGTTCAACAAGGCGAAGGCCGAACCATTTTCTCTTAACTTTTTTAAGGGTGCTGTTTTCTTCGAGTATGGTTAAGCCGCGGTTGATCTCTTTCAGCAGGTTCGTTTTACCCTTCCGGACAGCCAGCGCATATTCATAGACCGGGCCCACGGGAGATCCGGCGATCTTAATACCCTCTATTTTTTTCTGCTGTATATAATACAGGGCTACATTTTTTTCCGCGATAACAGCCGTAACTTCTCTGTTCTTTAATTTATTCAGGGCCTCTATGACCGATTCCGTTTCGAGTATTTTTATACGTTTATCTTTCAGCAGTGTTTCCGTGATAAGACTCTCTTTGTGCACCCCTACAACCGTGCCTTCGAGTGATTTTATGGAATTGACGTAGCTGTTACCCGATTCGACAAATATGGCAAAATCGATCTCAGCCACCGGTCTTGAATAATTTACGTATGCCTCACGTTCTTTGTAGATGGGAACGCCCAGCAGGCCGTCGATTTTACCTGTTTTCAGTTCTTCGATGCATCGTTCCCATGGCATCAGTTTTATGCGGATGTCTGCATTAATGGCAGCGGAGAGGATTTTCATGAGATCGACGGAGTAGCCGTCGGGAGAATCGTCAGAGAGGTAAGAATATGGAGCAAACCTGTCATTTCCCGCGAATACGAGCGGTTTTTCGGCGGATATGATGTCAGGGGTGATAAAACCATAGAGAACGAAAAAGATAATTAGCGAGATAGAGAGGCAGATAAAAATTCTTTTTATTTTCAATTGACTGCGTCCTTTGGGGATATATTTCATAAGTCCCGGCCTGCAATACATCACTATTATATATTGGCACTGTTTGATGTGCAAGTTTATTCATAGCTGTTCCATCCATAGAGAGACCTTTTTAGGGAAATTTTGGGAAAATTTGACAAGCAATATTGTATATGCTATATTTACAATAACATAAAGCTGTGTTCACGGAAATCCTGTTATTAATTGTATTATTATCGGCTTTGATTTTTGTTAATAAGGAGAGGGAAATGCAGAAAGGAAATTTATTAACTTCGCAAGAAATCGTAAGAAAATTCCGGATTACGTATCAGACTCTCTGCCATTATACGAATATAGGTCTTTTGAATGTGACAAGAAAAGAGAGCAACAAGAGATTCTACAATGAAAGGGATATTGCGAGGCGGTTAAAAAAGATCAGGCAGCTGAGAGAGAAGGACTATTCACTTAAGTCCATACTGAACGAGCTGTAAACGGTACCGGAGAATATGATGATGGCAGATAATTCGACAGCGGTTAAGATCAGGAATATATAAATATGGGGTATTTTAAATTACTGGCGTTGGAGAAGGAGCCGTTTTCTACAAGCCCTGACCCTGATTTTTTTTATGAGTCGCAGGAGCATCACGCGGCTCTGATGCGTTTAATAATCGGGATACGCTTAAGAAGAGGATTGAGCGTAATTCTGGGGGACGTAGGCACAGGCAAGACAACCCTGTCGAGAAAGCTTTTTCAGCTGTTGAGGGAAAAGGAAAATATAGTTTTTCATATGATCCTTGACCCCAGTTGCGGCACGGAGAATCTTTTTCTGGATTCCCTGATCAGGACATTTAAGCTGGACATAAAAGAGTCTAATCACACCATCCTGGATTTCAAAGAAGCTCTGAAGAATTATCTTTTTAAAAAGGGCGTTGAGGAGAACAAAACGGTGGTTTTACTGGTTGATGAGGCGCAGAAGCTGGATACGCTTTCTTTGGAAATACTGCGCGTTCTCTTGAATTATGAAACGAACGAATATAAATTGTTACAGCTTGTTCTGATAGGGCAGATGGAGCTTTTACCCCGCCTGCGGGAGATGAAAAATCTATGGGACCGCATAAGCTTAAAATATGTGTTGAATCCTTTAGATGAGCCGGAGACGAAAGAGATGATCGAGGCCAGGATCAAGAAGGCAGGAGGAGATAAGGGCCCGCCGTTTTTTAGTGAAGAAGCTATAAAAGAAATTTATCACCATACACAGGGGTACCCCAGACGCATCTCGGTCCTCTGCCATAATGCCCTGGAGGAGCTTGTGATGAAGCATCAGCCTGTGGTGGACGCGCCGATCATCAGGGAGTTAGTCGCCAACGAAATAAAATGATCTGGACAAAATTTTCATGAATGATCAGAATCTCACATCAGAGGATAGACTTCTAAAGGCAATAGAGAGCCACGGGGAACAGGGAAAGATTATCAGGCAGCCCGGGGGGGACCCAAAGGACCGGATCGTAACAGGCATGAAAAGATGGGGTACCGCCTTAAAGAACATAAAACACGCGAAGTTAAAATGGCCGGCATTTGCCCTGAGCCTGCGAATCGCTAATAATACACTGATAATACTGGCGGCGCTTTTCACGATCTTTTTTATTTTTGACTTTGTAAAGGACAAAATGTCTTTTAATGACCGCTTTGCTTCTATAAGCCGGACTTCGCCGGATGAGGCGGAAGAGCCGTTCAGGAAACCGGTTCCGGGTGTCGATCTGCCCGCTTCCATCAGAGCGGCAAGAGGCAGAAATATATTTATGCGCGGCCCACAGCCCTCCGTGGTCAAGGGAAAAAAGGACAGGACGGAGATATCCGCCTTGAGGTTAACGGGGGTGTTATGGTCGAAAAATCCTCAGGTCATGATAGAGGATACAGAGAGCAACAAGACATATTTTCTCAGCGCCGGCGAAAAGGTAAGTCGATGGGAAGTAAAGAGGATTTATCGGGATAAAGTTATCCTGGCTAATCCGGACGGAGAATGGGAATTGAGATAAGATGAGCTTTCAGCATAAGATCTATCCAGTCTGCCTGACTGTTGTTTTATCCCTGGCGCTGAGCTTTTGCCCCTGCGTTGAGAAGGCTGTTTTCTCTCAGGATGTGGAGCACGATGTGGGGCAGGATGTAGGGGGAGAGCTTCCGCCGGACAGCCGTGAGCAGTTACCTCCGGGAATGTACCCAGAGAAAGGCCACGGGGAGGAAGGAACTGCGGAAGGCTATCCGGAAGAGATCAAGGATACCGGCTGGGCAGCGGGATCTGAACAGATACCGCAGGAACCCGCGGACGACATAAGCGAAGCCGGGATAGAAGTGGACGAGGAACGGGTTTCCCTGGACCTTAAGAACATAGATATAGTAGAGCTGTTCAGGGTTCTTTCCGTGAAGACAGGGCTGACTATTGTGCCCGGCAAAAGGGTTACGGGGCGCGTAAATATATTCCTGAACAATGTTACGTTCAAAGACGTGCTGGATGTAATATTAATAAGCCAGGACCTGGCCTGTGAGCGAAAAGGGGACATCCTCATGATCATGACAAGCCAGGAATACAAGACTCGTTATGGCAAGGAATGGGATGAGAAAAGGCAGTTCAGAAGTTTAGAACTGAAATATGCGGCCCCCTCAGCTGTGTTCAAAGTCCTGAGCAACCTCAAGTCGGATATAGGCAAGGTTATAATAGACGAAGCGTCGGGAACCGTGATCTTAATAGACATTCCGGAAAAACTTGCTTTAATGCAGAAGATGGTGGACGATCTGGAGCGGCCTCTGGAAACGGAAATATTCGATCTGGACTATGCGGAGACCGACGATATGGAGGCCCATTTAAACAGCGCGATCACTGCCGGGACCGGCGAAGTCTTCGTGGATAAGAGGACAGGTAAGATAGCGGTCTCGGATCTGCCGAAAAAAATGGGGAAGATACGACGGATGGTCAGAGAATTTGATGAGGAGAGCCGGGAGGTCTTCATTGAAGCGGAAATCGTGCAGGTCATCCTGCGGGATGAGTTTCAAAGAGGCATAGACTGGCAGCGGGTATTTGATGAACGCTGGCTGGCTGGAATAGCGCTCGATGGAGTTTTTCCCGTTGCCGCCTCGTTTACGCCTTCCCCGGCCCTTACGACAGCGAACTTTACGATGAATATCGCGACTCTTGAGAGCGATAAATACACGGCTGTATTACAGATGCTTGAGACGTTCGGCGACACCAAGATCCTTTCCCGTCCGAGAATAGCGGTGATCAACAACGAGGAGGCCAAGATCATGGTGGGCGCGCGGGAAGCTTACGTAACCAATACTTTGAGCCAGGCAGAGACGACCACGGTGACGTCGGAGTCCGTTGAGTTCATTGATGTAGGGGTGAAACTTAACGTGATCCCCACGATAAACAAAGAGGGCTTTATAACCATGAGGATCAAGCCCGAGGTAAGTAATGTGCGTGAGACGATAACCACCGCGGTCGGCAGCCGCATTCCTATTGTGGAGACCTCCGAGGCGGAAACAGTGGTTAAGGTAAAAGACGGCATGATGATCATGATCGCCGGGTTGATGAAAGAGGAAAAGCGGGATGACATTACCGGGATACCCGTTCTTTCCAAGATGCCGTATATAGGCGGGATCTTCAGTTCGCGTGCCAAGATCAGCAGGAAGACGGAGCTTATTATCTTTCTCAGGCCGCATATTATCAGCGGAGAGTCTGCCATGGCAGGGAAAGAACCGGAGAGAAGGATACCCCCGGAAGTGCTTCCTGAGGAGATGAAAAGATCCCTTATATTGAAAGAGATCGGGAAGATCAGGGTAGACAGCGGAGAGCGGGCGGGTGAAAGAGCGGCGGGAACATTGACAAGAGAGATCTCCCCCCCTCTCGCGTCCGTTGAGAAGAAAACGGAAAAGATAATGATAAAAGAAAAACTGAAAAGTTTGAAAGAATATTAGATGGCCGGGTCAAGGCTGACCCTCGAATATTTGATGATAAAGTGGAGAAATCGATGAAAAAATTTTTAAGATCCAGCAGTTCCGGCGCCGTACTGTTTATTTCACTGATAGTTTTTGCGGGTTTGTTTTTTCGATCCGTTACCGTTTCGCGGGCGGAGGAATTGAAAGGTTACAGTGAGGAGGAGCAGAAACTGCACAGGATAGGGGAGATAGTCTCTGAGACGGGAGAACGGGTGAAAAGGCTGAAAACCGCGCTTGAATCCGGGGAAAACAGATTTCTGTACGTGAAACTTAAAAAAGATCACACAGCCTTAAAAGCGGAGTTTGAAGAATACCGCGGCCAGCAGAAGCAAAAGCTGGAGCGGCAGCGAGAGGAACTGCGCAGGAGCAGGGAGACAAATTCCGAAATAAAGAGACAATTCGAAAAAATGAGAAGAGAGCTTGAAAAAAATAGGCCTTTGATCGCTGAACTCAAAACTGATAACGCTGAATTAAGGGCGAAATTGGGTAATGCCGTGAGAACGCTGCGCAAGGTCATTGAGGATCGGGATCAGGCGCTGAGAGAAAGAGAGGATATAACTTCCGCGTCGAAAAAGTTAAAAGAAGAGCTCGAAACGAATAAATCTTTAATTACAAAGCTGAAAAGTGATAAAGCCGTGGTAGATACGAAGCTGGATAATATCATAGGAACGTTGCAGAAGTCCCTTGAGGAATGGGACGAAGAACTGGCCGAAAAAGAGAAGACGATTTCCAAAGCGGAAAGAGAAGCGAAAAAATTGAAAGGGGAACTTGAGGAGAATAAGTCTTTAATGGCCAGACTCAGAGAGAATAATGCCGCGCGTGAAGCGGAATTCGATGATACCGTAAAAACGCTGCGGAAGGCTATTAGGGAACAAGGACAGAAGCTGAACGAAAAAGATGAAATGCTTTATAAAGCGCAGAAACAGCCGAAGCAATTAAAAGCAGAGCTCAAGGAGAGTAAGGCTTTGATCGCTGGGCTCAGACAGGACAATGCCGCTTTACAAGCGAAACTGGATAAAACCGTTGAAACATCGCAAAAGAGTATTAAAGAAAAGGATCGCCAGCTGGATGAAAAAGAAGCAGTAATTTCGAAGGCGCGGAAACAGGCGCAGAAGGAGCTTGAGGACTTAGAAGGTGAGTTTAAGAAGTTAGAAGGGGAACTGAAGGAGGATAAGTCTTTAATAGCCGGGCTTAAACAGGATAACTCTGCTTTAAAGACAAAGCTGGATGACACCACAAAAACGCTGCAGATGGTTGGTAAAGAACAGGAGCAGAAACTGCGCGAAATTGATAGGATAGCTTCTAAAGCGAAGAAACAGGCGGGAAAATTCAGAGGAGAACTTGAGGAGTTAAAAGCGGAACTTGAAGAGAGCAGGTC
>QNCM01000026.1 GCA_003644505.1 Candidatus Makaraimicrobium thalassicum
CGTAGATAAGAAGTTTTAACATAAGACGGGGATGATACTCGGAATTGCCGACTTTATTATCATCCAGTTCGATCCCAAGCTCATTGAGGTCTAAAGCATTGACAAATGCGTCATACGCACGAAGGTGTGGTTCTCTGTGTAAGGTTGCCCCCGGCGTATGTCCGTAAAATCGGCATAACAGGAGATCAAACCGCTGAAACCCTTATTTTGACTATTTTATATTGACAACCGCGGCAAAGTCTAGTATATTCTTTAAAAAGAAAGTTTTATTATTTGAAAGAAAAAAGGAGGTGTTGAATGAACAAGGCAGAATTTATCGGATCCATTGTCAAGATAGGTAAATACGGCACAAAAGCTGAGGCGACAAAAGCCTATGAGTCTGTTATATCGGCCTTTACCGATCGTCTGAGTAGAGGAACCGCGAAGCAGAGGGTTGTCCGTCTTCCTGAGCTGGGTACGTTCCAGATGAAGACAAGGAAAGCCAGAAAAGGCAGGAACCCCCAGACCGGCAAGACCATCAAGATCGCGTCAAAAAAAGTCGTAACTTTCAGGAGCGGCAAGAACCTGTTGACCAGCCTCTAATATCCTGTTTGCGGGGATAATCAAGACGACTCTCGTCTCACACCAGAGGCGGGGGTCGTTTTTCTATACGCGGTATGCCGTGAGAGCTTCAGAAGGCGTGTTTACGGTTTAACAGTTGGAATTTTAGTTCCCTTAAGGTATAATAAAAAAAATGATCACAGTCAACGAGATAGCGAAACTTGTCGATGGCACGGTCGGCGGCGACGGGGGAATACATATCAAAGGGATGGCGTCTTCCCGCTTCGCGGAGGAAGGGGACATAACCTTCGCGCTTGACGGAGAAGAGCTTGAACGGGCGGGGAAAAGCAGGGCTTCCTGCGTCCTTACCATGGTTGATATGGAAAACTATCCCAAGACCACCCTCCGTGTCGGGGACATGAAACTGGCGATAACGATGCTTTATAACGCCATGCTTGAAATGAAACCGCCGGGAAAAGGCGTTATCCATCCCGCTGCCGTTATCGCTAAAAGCGCCGGGCTCGGCAGGGACGTATCGATTGGCCCCAATGCCGTGATAGGCGAGGCGGCCCGGATCGGCGATAACACCACGGTCAGCGCTAACTGCGTAATAGGGAAAAATGTGACGATCGGGCAGAGGTCCTGCCTGTATCCTAACGTGACCGTATACGACTGCAGCGTGATAGGTGACAGGGTAATTATTCATTCCGGATCGGTCATCGGCGCGGACGGGTTCGGATATGTCCCCAGAGAGGGCAAGATATACAAGGTTCCGCAGATGGGAAATGTCGTGATAGAAGATGATGTTGAGATAGGCGCTAATTCCTGTGTGGACAGAGGGACGTTCACATCCACAGTGATAGGCAGAGGCGTAAAACTCGATAACCAGGTTCAGATTGCGCATAACGTGAAGCTGGGCAGGAATGTCATCATCGCGGGGCAGAGCGCTGTCGCCGGCAGTTCTACGGTCGGAGATAATACCATGCTGGGAGGGCAGGTCGGCATAACGGATCATGTTTCCATCGGCAGCAATGTCAAAGCCGGCGCCAAGACAGGGATTACCGGTAATGTTAAAGATGACAAGGTTATTTTCGGATACCCGGCGAGAGAGGTCGCGGACGCCAGGAAACTATTCGCGCTTTTGTCCCTGCTTCTTAAAAATGCCAGAAAGTTCAGGGCGCTTCTCAGGAATTCTCCTGATGACTGATCCTGTTGATCGAGGGGGTCAAATATGATAGTGTTGACAGGCGGCGCGGGATTTATCGGAAGCTGTTTTCTGGGTAAGCTGAACGAGGAAGGCATAGACGATATTATCGTCGTGGACGATCTTGACGGTTCCGGGAAATGGCGCAACCTTCTCGGAAAACGGTTCCTTGACTATTTCCAGAAAGACGATTTTCTCCGCATGCTTGAAGGGCACAAACTGCCGAAACCCGGATCCGTCGTGCATATGGGCGCCTGCAGTTCCACTACGCTTACCGATGCCGCTTATTTTATTAAGAACAATTATGAGTATTCCAAGACGCTCGCGGAATGGGCCCTTACCCAGAAGGCCTCTTTTTTGTACGCCTCTTCCGCCGCGACCTATGGCGATGGGAGTTCAGGGTACAGCGACAGCGATGAGAACACCCCGCGGCTGCGGCCGCTTAACATGTACGGTTATTCCAAACAGCTTTTCGATTCATGGGTTCTGGACAACGGCCTTGCGGATAAAGTGACGGGCCTCAGGTTCTTTAACGTTTTCGGGCCGAACGAGTATCACAAGGCGGAGATGATGAGCGTTATCTGCCGGGCTTTCCCCCGGGTCCGTGATGAAGGGCGGATAAGCCTGTTCAAGTCTTACCGGAAAGATTACGCGGACGGCGAGCAGAAAAGGGATTTCGTTTATGTCAAAGACGCTGTGGATGTTATGTATTCCTGTTTTTGCGATCCCGGCAGGACCGGCATATTCAACCTCGGCACGGGCCGGGCGCGCAGCTGGAACGATCTGGCGCGTGCGATGTTCGCCGCTATGGGGAAAGAACCGGTCATCGAGTATATGGAAATGCCGGAGAGCCTCAGGGAAAAATATCAGTATTTCACCCAGGCTGATATGACCAGGCTGAAAAAGGCGGGATGCGATCTAAAGTTCCGTTCGCTGGAAGAATCCATAAAAGACTATGCGGGCTATCTGCAAAAAGGCGAGTATCTCTGATCTGAAAGGCATTCCTAAGAATATTTTATAAACTTTTTTGTTTCGGGATCGAAAAGGGTTATCTTGTTCCTGCCGCTGTTTTTGGATTCATAAAGGGCGTGATCAGCCTCTCCGATGAAGTGTTCCGCCTTGTACTCCGCGTCCCCCTTATAGGATGAAAGCCCCATGCTGATGGTAACGCCTACCTTTTTGTGCTCGATATCCAACTGTGTCTGTTCGACTTTTTCCTTGATCCTGTCCGCGATCTCCAGTGCCTGGTTTGTAAGCTTTTTCAGCCGCATCGCGATATTTTTAGCGTCTTCGAAACCGGTTTCTATAAGAAGCACGGCGAACTCTTCGCCGCCGTACCTGACGACTATGTCAGAGGCCCGGACGTTATCCGCGATGATGCGCGCTACGGTCTGCAGGACCTTATCGCCGGCGAGGTGGCCGTAAAGGTCGTTAAAGCCTTTGAAGTAATCGATATCGCACATAATGAGCGAAAGCGGGCGTTTGTATCTTTGTGAACGGGCGACCTCTTTTTCCAGATGTTCCTTGAAATATTTCTGCGTGTAAAGGCCTGTCAGCCCGTCATGCACTGCCTGGTATTCGGCGATACGCTTCTTGTGCTCGATAAGGGAGCTGTATTCGCGGAAGAGCAGAACAGACAGAAGCAGAAAGAGAAGTATGGTGAAAAAGATCCTGGTGACGGTTATCATGTGATTGTATTCCGCCAGCCCTCTTTTGTATTCCTTATTGATATCATAGACCAGAAGCGTTCCCATCTCGCGGTCACCGTATTTTACGGGGTAAACGTATTCAGCGCTGAGAATATCGATCTCTTTGACGTCTTCCACAACGCTCCGCATGAGGCCTTTGTCGTCCTGATATATGAAATTTACGTTCAAAAAGGGGATATCGTTGTATTTATCGATAAAGTTCTGTATGTTTTCCAATGAAGGGACAGGGACTTCTTTTTTGAAGCTTTGATATATAGATGAAGCCAGCCGTTCGGCGCGTTCCAGGTTATAGCTGGTGGGTTTTTCGATGAAGTATTTATGCATGATGAGGCTCTGTCTGTTCAGGAGGAAGTTGAACAGGAACCAGCTGATAACGGAAAGCGATATCAGATATACTATAAAACGCGTCTTGAAAATTGATAGCTTCATCTGCTGTATATTATAGCCGTCCGAAAATCAAAAAGCAAATCCCAAGATACATTTGAAAATTGTCAGGGGATGTGCTATATTCTCACTGTTACCATAATAAGCCGAAAGGAGCATATGGATGGATACGACAACATATACCTCTAAGGATATCGTTCGGATGGCGGTTCAGGCAAAGGCCAGGGGGGTGGAACTTTATCTTGTTCTTGCGCGGAACAGCGAGAATTACCATGTCGGGCGGCTTTTTACGGAGTTTGCCAAGGACGAGCAGAGACACAAACTTCAGCTTGAGAAATGGCTGGATTATCTGAACGGGGCTGAACGCGAAGAAGCATACCCGGGGGAAAGGTCCCTTTATCTCAAAGCGCTTGTTGATGCCAACACATTTGCCTGTGATGCCGCGAAGAAGCAGGCCCTCGAGAAGACCATAAGCGAAGAAGAAGCGCTTGGGGCGGGGATCACGTTCGAGAAAGATTTCATACTTTTCCTGCACGATCTGAAACAGCATATTACCGGGGACGGGGGGAAAACGGTGGATTCTCTGATCGATGACGAGATCCGCCACCTCAGGGATATGTTCCACCTCAGGGAGAAGATAGACAAGGAATGATGATCCTGAAATACCGCTTATCCCGCAAGGACAGCCGGCACCATTTTTCTTACCGAGTTGATCACGAAGATCTTGTCGGCGTTTTGAATATCTTTCCTGTATAGGATCTTTTCTTTCAGACAGAGTTCCCCGGTTTTCAGGAGCCACTGGCGATAGACCCCGCCCAGAAGCCCGCTGGACAGGGGAGGCGTCAGGTGATCTTTGCCTTTCCGGATCATGATATTGGTAATCGCCCCTTCGGTCACTTCGTTATCCTGGTTAAGGAATATGACGTCAAAAAAACCATCCGCGCGGTATTTTGCCAGTTCCCGGTCATAGAGAAGGCGGTTGGTTGTCTTATGCGGGAGGAAGATATCGTTCCTGTCGGTCCTCTTGTCAGAAACAGCGATCTTTGCCGGATACGCGTCCGGTGTGTTCAGTATCTCTGACGTAAGGTCAAGTTCCCCGCCTTTTTTGAGAAGAAGGCGCACGCGGTGTTTTTCCGACGGGTCGAAATGGGAAGCCAGAGTTGCGAGTTTCTTTTCAATATCGGGCCTGTTGCAGGGAAAAAGGCTCCCCGAAGCGAGGCGCGAAGCAAAATAATGAGCGCTTCTTTCCAGCCGGTCCATGTGAAGGCCCGGCAGGAAGTACGCGCCGTTCTCCCACAGGATCGTCTCGATCAGGGCAAGATCGCTCCGGGGTGATGACGTATCTGAATTCTTCATGGTTTTTGTAACTATACAAGCCGTAACAGCGCCTCGTTGACTAATATTATAGATATGATACAATAAAAACTCAAGAGTTGTTTGGTGTGTGCCAGTAGCTCAGCGGATAGAGTAGCGGCCTACGAAGCCGTTGGTCGCAGGTTCAAATCCTGCCTGGCACGCCATTAACATATGTGAATCGTTCCTTTGACCTGGAGGGAAAGATGAAAGATGAAAGATGAAGACAGGAACAAAGAGCAGTTGCTCGAAGAAATAAGGCTTTTGAAGAAGAACGGTTTAGAACTATCGTAGAGACGGCTCCTTCCCTTCTTATGATCTGCGGCGCGGATAGATTGGTCCGTATTGTCAGTGAAGTCCTGGATTTTCAGAAATTAGAGGCAGGCAGGATGCAGTTTGACATGGGCAAAGGAGACATAAATAAGATCGTTCAGGTGTTGCATAATCTGATCAATAACGCCATTAAGTTTACCGAGCGCGGAGAAGTCACGGTTGCCACAACCCGGGATGAGGGCAATATCCATGTTATGGTGCGTGATACGGGGACGGGGATCAGACAGGAAGACATGACAAAGCTTTTTTATGCTTTTGAACGGATAGATGAAAGAAGAAATAACAGAATAGATGGAACAGGCCTGGGTCTGGTTATCTGCAAAGAGATAATCGAAAAACATAATGGGAAGATCTGGGCGGAATCTGAGTTTGGCAAAGGGTCCACCTTTCATTTTGTTTTACCTTCCGAGACACGATAGGTCTGCCGCTTTTGATCCTTCCGGATCATTTCCAGGATAAACTACAGAGACAGGATGCTTTTTAGCAAACAGGTTAAGTTTTAAAAAAGGTAGAATATTTTTATTGCCTTCCTCAATTTTTCTTGATACAGTAAAATTACGTAATTTTCAAAAAAGCTTGATATTTTCAATTGTTCAAGCCAGTCTACTTTAACTACCGAAAAATATGTAACAATACGATAAAAGCAAGTCGTATCAAAAGCATGATACAGTAAGAATTCCGGTGTGTTTACTGTATTATGGAAGAGATATGAAGGGTCTTGAAGTGTGTCATTAGTTCTCTAAAAAAGGAGGAATCAGAAAATGAGGAACTCTGTCAGAAGATCACCTTTTTTCAAAACCATATCCATTTTTCTCGCGTTCATTTTTTCATCTTATAACCTGGGCTTTTCAACTATTGACGGCAATGCGGCCGCAACAGAGGTGGTGCCTTCCTATGCCGGAAAAGATCTCTCCGGCATTGCCGGCGTACCGATGTCCGGCAGCAGAGCGTTTCAGTTCAGGGATGAGAACCTTTCTCCGCTTCTCACTTTTGGTTTCGGTATCAAACTGATCTTTGATGAAGACGGCAAGAAATATCTGGAGGAATTATCCGTGAGCATGAAAAGCGGGCCTGCTGCCGCGAGGGGATTTCACGACAGGGTTAATGACTGTTATACGACGGCAGTGCAAAAAACTACGAAGCTGTGGCTGGAAAGCGCGCTAAAAAAGCTCAGAATGGAACGGCCGACGGAAGCCGATGAGATATGGAACGATTTTGTGACCAGTGATCATCTCTGGGAGATGCTGCGCGCCATGTATTTAGGAAAGGTCAGGGACGGGCTCGGAGATGTATTTAAAGGAAAGGCCGCGGTAGTAGACCGTATATACGAGTCCATGGAATCTTTGGTCGTAGACGGATTCAACGGTTTCAGGACGGCCTCCCCCGGGTTCGAGCACGCGGCAACAGGCATGGATGAATCACTCACTGAAGACGCGAAAGAAATAGTCGAAGATACTATCAAGGATACGATAAAGGAACTTAAGAAAGGCATCGCGAGAGAGCTGAAGATAGAAGAAGAGGATCAGATAGAGAGGGTTTTTCAGGAAAGATACGGCACACCGGTCGCGTCAACCGGCGGCTCTTTCGTCAGCCTGCCCGAAGCCATTTACAAAAAGCATCTGAAGAAGCATTTTATACTGCGTGTGGAAAGGTCCGGATACAGCGCGCAGTTGAAAGAAGCGCTGCATGTGGTCTGCCATCCCGGGACCAGGGGCACGAGGAAAGATATCACTTTTAAGGACGGGAAGACCTACGGGTATGAAAAGGTAACAAGAAATTATTATATTATAGACACGGTTTTTGATTCTCTTACTGATGCGGAACGGGTGACTTTCGCCAAACACGAAGAAATGCACATAATGATCGCGCTGAGGGTTATCAGTCCGGATATTCCCGAAGGGATGACGGAAGAGGAGTGGGTGAACGGTAAGGACGGCTGCGATATCAGGCCCGCCATGTCAAGGCTCGGCCTGTTGCCGGGGATACTGCCTTCTGTGCCGGAATCACTAACAGAGGACATTGCGAGATTGGAGGACATAGACGGCATATTGGGAGAGATCGCCAAGGAGCGCAGCGAACCGGGTTCCGGTGAACTGCCGGGAATAAAGGTTATATCGGATACCCACGGGGAGATAGATCTGTTCCTTAAGTATATTGCTGACGCGGTATCTGAACAGACAGGCAAAATAGTTTCGCTGGACCACAAAATATTCCCCCAAACATCCATAAATGAACAGCTTCTGGCCCAGGGTGTGGACATAACTCAAACAGACATAACTTTTCATATATTGGGAGATTTCGCGGATAGAGGCGCGTACGGGATCAAGTGTTTCAGGGCTGCCGAGGAATTGATCGAGCTCGGCGTGGCAGGTGACGGTGTAGTGATGGGCAATCATGACCACTGGATGTATCTTAACGCTATGGGATTTCATCTGCCCACATATAAAGGATATAATTATTACGGGCATACCGAGTCGGAAGAGCTTGTCGAGGAACACTGGGATGACCGTGAGATCGCGGAAGACAGGATCGGCTGGTGGACGGAGAAGCTCGCGGAATATAACGAGGCGCAGCAGGAACTTCAGAAGACCGGCCTCGAGATCGGCGGCGAAGAAAGGAGTTTCAAGGAGATCAGGGAAGGATTCAAAGCGATATATCTGCGCATAAAAGATCAGCTCACGCCGGAAGAGAAAAAACTCTGGGAAGACCTTATAGGTTACTATTTCTGCACAGTGGACGTATATACCGGTTTTAACGCCGTGGGCATGATGTCCGCGCGATGGTGGGAGGACAAAGACAGTGAGGTTGACAAATTTCTGCGAGAGGCAATAGCGGGCGGCAGAGGCCACGAAATAGAAATATGGGAGACACTGAAAGGATATACGGCGGGCGCAGCCAAAGTAGTCAGAACCCGTCTGGAGTCCGCGAAACAGAGCGGTGAATGGTGGTGGAGAGTATTCAATGATATAAATCACCAGAACTATTCTTCGGTGGAATGGTGGGCCAAGGAATGGTCATCGCACAAAGGATGGGGCACCAGCGTTATCGCGGAATTGAACGAACTGGAAGGCAAAGAAATATGGAACCAGAAAAATTATATACATAATAAGCACATCAAGGAGTTCGCGGCATTCTGCCGCAGGAACTTCACGTTATATTTGAAAGACCGGTACGGGAGTCATTATACGCACGGATGGCTGCCGGTCGATGTGAAGACAGGACAGGTCAGATTTACGTATAAAGACGTTACTTACGAAGGTGAGGCGATATGGAAGGGCCTGGACGCTGTTCAATCCGACGTGAGAGATATGGATAAACCTCTCTCGGAACTGTATGAGGCCTTCAGCCTGGTGAATTCCTGGTATGCCGATAAGACCACGAGAATAAAGCCCGAGCATGTGGCGGCATATGTTCATGACGTGGGGCTGGAAAAGATACACAGCAATATCGGCATCAGGGCGTGGTTTACCTGCCACAACCCCCTTAACAAGTTACATCCCCATGGGATAGATTTTAAGGTCCAGAAGGACGGGTACCTTCATTTTTCAGTGGATAAAGGGATGAGTTACAGGAAATTCAAGGATGTAGGCGGGTATGCGGTCGTGGATGCCGACGGTATCAGGCTGCGCGGATACAGCGGGCCGGATTTCAGGGAAGTGATCGACAATCCTTCCACCATGAAACTGGGGAAGAGCGAGGACGGAACTTATATGGTAGAGGAGTCCTGGCCGAACGAGCCCCTGGGAAAAGAGGATTTTCTGGCGATAATGAAGGCGCAGCTGGAAGAAGAGAGGGACAGGCTGGAAATGCCGCTTGAAAAGGTCTTTGAAGAATACAGAGCCGTTACCGCGGAGGAATTCGCCGCGAGATTCAATATTGACCTAAAGGAGGCGCAGGCGATCCTCGAACGGCTCTGGCTGAAGAGCGACAACATCGAGAAGACAAAGGCGAGCAGCGGGAAGATAAATTATTCCTATAACCCGGTCGGCCTGGCCGTCCAGATCGGGCCGGACACGCGTCCCGAAGACGTGCGGGGCGCCGCGGCTGTGGTGATAGGGCATTCCGAGACCACGGAATTCCTGGGAGCTACGGATGAATCCGTAAGGGACCAGATGGCCGAGTTCCTGAAAGCGGGGTTCAAGGTCATTCTGGCGTTCGGGGATTTCCCGGTGGAGTATGAAGGCGTCGATTACCTGGAGAAGGGTTTCAGGAAATTCCCGGACACGTTTGAGGGGATCAAAGCAGCGGGAATGGACCTGGTCCGCATGTTTGCTTTCACGGATACCGGAAGCGAATCTGCACTGCGTGAACAAGAACAAATGGATCGTCAATTATTTTATGAATTGGAGAAGCTGTACGACGATGCCCGGCTTGTTCAACAAAGTACGTATGAGCAGATCAGGGAGCGATTTTCCGGGGAGTTTCTTTCGGCACTCGGTATAGAGCGCGTGGATAAAGATAACCTGGATGACGTAAAGAAACGCATAATCGCGGAATTAAGCACCAGAGCGGAGCTGAAACATCAGATAAGTATACGTTACAGCGGCCTGACCGAAGAGGATGTCCTGCACCGCGTGTTTCTGCAGGCGTATGAGCCGGTAGAGGGGATAAAATCCACGGCCATTTCCCCTGCGCTGGCTGATATGCGTTATGAATACATACTCGACGCTATTGCCGAGACAACGGGCGTGGACAGGGCAAAGCTGGGCATTCTTTACGGCGGCGGCGCGAAAGTGGCGAATATCGGCAGGGTATGCGAGAAATACGGCGGAGGTTTTATCGGCAGGGCTTCTTCCAAAGCCAGGGCACCGGAAGGCGAGGATTCGACAGCCAACATAGCGGAGGGCGGCGCTAAGCTGGATAAAAAGGTCTCTATCCTCTTCAACAGCAAATCAATGCTCACGCCCGGGCCGAACGAATATATAGATGCCTATGAGGAAAAAGGGATAGACCTTGCCCATGGCGTCAAGGTGGTTCATGTGGTCAGCCTGCTTGACCTGAACGCCTGGCAGAGGGCTCTGCGCGGTGAGGATGTCCGCGCGTTCTTTGCCGACGCGAGGGAAGCGGGGCTGCCCGTGGACATAACGATCGCCGCAGGCGCGACCGAAGGGACTCAGGGGATCGGCGCGTATACGGCGCATCATCCCGCGGAACTGCTGGCGCAGGCGGGAGTGACGCGCGCGGTGATCGACCCGTCAAAGGATTATGCCGCCGCGCAGGTGAGGAATTTCGTTACAGCGGGCATTACACCGGTTATCCTGAGCCACCATCATGGCAAGACAGCCGTGGAGAAGTTTCTGAAGGAACTTGGCACTGCTTTAGCCGACGCTGTTGAGATTGTGGAGCACGATGTCGCTGTTACGCCGGTCCGGAAGGTGCGGGAAGTCTTAGGGGCGTTCAGCGCCGGCGCGCCATATGACAGCGGCGATACAAGGAGTCCGGGCTATGAGGCGATAAAAAACAAATATCCGGTTCTGGATGAGATTATCCCGGGGCTGGACAGCAAGGTCAGTTACCATTATGAAGAGGACGGGACCATGCATGGCTTCAGGGAGACAATGCGTATAATCGATGACATGTCCCCTCCTCAGATCATTGGCGACCGTGCACATCGTATCAATGTCCTGGACGGTTCAATAGGGTTCGGCCTTATAGATCAGAAGGAAGAGGCTCAGTTGGTTGCCGATTTCGGCCCGGATGACGGGGAACTGCTTGTGAGCAGGGGAAAGATCACCAGGGTCAGAGACGGCAAAGAGTTCGCTTTCAGGCAGGAGGAAGGAAGTAAAGTGACATATCGGCTTGTCAGGCAGAGCAAGCATCCGGCTGTGGTTGAGGTGGATTACGAAAAGATGGATGATGAAAAAGTCATTTATGCTGCCCATAAGGTGTTCAGGGAGTATTTGCCGGATATTTTCGAGAACAAGATCGACCTGATATTCCCCAGGGAAGTCTTTGCCGAAGGTTCCGGAGAAGGCTCGGCGGTATGGTTACAGAGATGCCTGGATAAATATCTGGGGAAGGATGTGGTTCAGATCATGACATATAGCGCCCTGGTAGGCCTGGATCCCGGGAATGTCGGCACTGCGGTTGGGAACAGTATTAGAAGGGGAAGGATACCGGTGCTGGCGGTTACGGAACAGAACATTGAGGATGCGGGTAAAAAGGGCGACAGGGCGCTGATGGAGATCGTCCAGCAGTCAAGGATACTGGCGCTGCCTGACCTTGACGGCTTGAACGGCAAAGGCTGGGCGTTCGCTGCGGAAGCTGTAAAAGTCGCGCTTCTCCAGGCATGCCTTACGGCCGATATGATAAGCGGGAAGAAAGACCTTGCCGTGGAAATGCAGAGGTTGATGGCAGAGCTCAGGGATGAGGCGGTCGCTTTGGACAGCCTGTACCTTATGCTCCCGTTCGACGAAATACCGGAAACTTACCAGCCGGAAGGAAAACCGCTGACGCCTTCCGTATGGACGGTGAATCTCATAAAGAAACTGCTTCTCAGCATGCCGATAGAACCCTTGAGCTATTTGAGCGAACAGCTGATGGAGAGGCAGAAGATTCTCTGGTCCGTATAATACCGGCGGACGACCGTTACAAAAACGGACGGGCATTACAAAAAAAGCGGCAAGGCCTTTACGGGTCTTGCCGCTTTTATCTTTATTCTTTATCCGCTTATCCGCGCTTTTTATCAGGCGGTATCGAACAGACTCAGCTGGGCGTCCTTTTTTCTGTCTTTTTTCCTGTGTCCGCTTTTCGCCGGTTCTATTAACTCTTTTTCGATGTTGTCAAGATAAGGGCTTTTTCCCAGGCGGTATTCTTTGCCGAGAATAAACCTTTTTTCCGCGTGGGAAAGGAACAGGAACTTTTTCGCGCGGGTCATGCCGACATAAAAAAGCCGTCTTTCCTCCTCAGGGTCGGCCGCCGTTCGTCTAAAGAGGGAATACGGAAGCAGCCCGTTCTCACAGCCGGCTATAAAGACACATTCAAATTCAAGCCCTTTCGCGGCGTGCAGCGTCATAAGAGCCACGCTTTCCGTATTGGGCTTATATGTATCGACCCCGGTGCCCAGGGCCGTGAATCTCAGGAACGCCTCCATGTCATTTCCGAAATCATCCGCCAGATCAAGCAGCTTTTTGAGCGGAGCCCTGTCATTTTCTTTTTCGTCCGCGCTCTTTCCGCCGAAATGGCCGTCTATGACCGCGGCGATCCTGTCCCTGACGGAACCGTTCGCGGGATCCATCGATGATTTGAGCATATTGATAATGTGTTTTACCGGTTCCCGTCTGAAGAACGGGGAGTCTTCGATCTTCTGGAAGGGGATGCCGTGATCGTTGAAAGCCTTTTCCAGCGCTTCCATCTGCCGGTTTATCCTGCAGAGGACCGCGAAATCGGAAAGGCTTTTTATCTCCGGCGTTTCATTGCCTTCTGTTATCTGGCTGTCCATGGAGAAGAACCTCAGTCCTCCGGCCATTTTTTCTATGGTGCGCGCGATGAATTCCGCTTCACTCCTGTCGGAACTGTTCCCCGCGACCTTTATTTTAACGCCTTCCTGAAGGCCTTTCAGCAGGCTGCCTTTTGAGGGGCCGCCCGGGGCCCCGCTTTGAATGACCCCGTTCGAAGCTTTGAGGATACGGCCGGAGCAGCGGTAGCATTCGTTCAGCTTATAGACCGCGGCCCGGGGATGATCGTCGATGAATTTCCCGATGAACTTCACGTCCGCGCCGCGGAAACCGTAGATCGCCTGGTTCGGGTCGCCGATCGCGTATAAGTTCGGGTCAGGCCCGGGCATCAGCCTTGAGATCATCCGGTACTGTGCGAAATTTATATCCTGATATTCATCGACCAGGACCCATTGATACTGCTTCCTGCAGGAGGCGAGTATCTCCGGATAAAGGTCAAAGAGCCTTACCGGATGATATATCAGGCCGTCAAGGTCAAAGGCGTTCTGCTGCTTTAAGATCTCCTGATACCGGTTGAAGATCTCCGCCAGGCCGCTGTCTTCTATTTCATCCGCTGATCTCAGGTTCTGTTTGGCGGAGGTTATCGCGGCGGAGACATCCTTAAGCCGGTTCTTCGCGCATCCCGCTTTTTCCTGAAGTATCCGCCGCTTATCGTTCTCGTCAATGATGAAGGAACGCTCATTCCGTCCGGTTTTTTCAATATACCGTTTCAGTATGGAAAAACCGAACGCGTGGAAAGTGGAGACGTGCAGTCTGGAAATAACGGTTTTGTCATCCAGCAGGGTCTTTAGCCGCTCTTTCATTTCGTTCGCCGCTTTATTCGTAAAAGTTACGGCCAGGATGCTGCCGGGATCTATGCCCCTGTTCCGGACCAGAGCCGCTATCCTGCAGGTGAGGGTCCGTGTTTTTCCCGTTCCGGGCCCGGCGATTATCAGGGCGGGGCCGGATACGTGCGCCGCCGCTTTTTTCTGTTCAGGGTTGAGCCCTTTGAACGGGCCCGCGGCGTTAAACTGGTCCGCGCCGGAGCCGGGTGAAACCGGTGGTTCGGTTTTATGTATATCCGCCGCTGACGTCTCCCGCCCCCGGAGTCCTTTAAGCCGCCTGTATTCTTCCAGGTCGAAATTGATCATTTTCCTGCGCTGCCGGCGGGAGTGTCCCGGCAGGGCCGGCTCATCGAACAGCGATCCTCCGGCGCCGAAAGATCCCGCTTCCTTTTCCCGAAAAACCTTTATCCGTCCGTATTCCCCGTCAAAGCCTTCTTTTATGAGGATATCATTGTCTCTCATCCGCCTTATCGCCTCGGAAAGCGCGCCATCCCCCGTTTCTTTTATTTTCTCAACGGGCATATCAAGGAGGATGTTGAGTTCCGGGCCTGTTTTTCGCAGCAGGGAGTCATATATGCGGCTGACCCGTTTGGAGGCGGGTCCTACTTCCGCGATCTCGGCCAGGATCTCTTTTAAGGGGATGATGGAAACAAAGGGAAGCCTGTTCTTTCTTCCGGTCGGGTCTTCTCTGTCCGATAACTGCACCACGCGGTTCATCACCCCCACAGTGACCTTCTGGCCGCAGACAGGGCAGACTTCGTTATTTCTGAGCGTTTCCAGCGGATCCCAGCAGATGCCGCATTTCCTGTGCCCGTCATAATGGTATTTCCCCTGCTGGGGGAAGAGGTCTATGGTGCCGAGAAAATGCCCGGGGTCGCCGGTCTTCATCGCCTGGATGATGGCGTCATAGGAAAGTTCCGTGTCAAAAATATTGGCGTTCCTTCCCAGCTTTTCGGGTGAATGAGCGTCGGAATTGGAGATGAGCGTATAGTTGTCCAGAAAGCCGCAGATCCAGTTCATAGGGGCGTTGGAAGAGAGCCCGGTCTCCACGGCAAAGATATGAGAGGCCAGGTCGCCGAAACATTCCGCGACGGAATCAAAACCGGATTTTGATCCGAGGGCGGAGAACCACGGCGTCCAGACATGCGCCGGCACAAAGAAGATCTTATCGGAAGAGTTAAGCGCTATTTCCAGCAGGTCCCTTGAATCAAGGCCCAGGATAGGCCTGCCGTCGGATGTTATATTAGCGCCTATGCCGGTCAGCGCGCGCTGGATCTTTTCCGCGGTCTTGAAATCAGGGGCAAAGATGACGTTATGGACCTTGCGTATCTGCCCGGTTTTTTTGTAGATACTGCTTATCTCGGCGGTGAGAAGGAACCGTATCTCGTTATCCCCGGCGCCCGGAGCGAGCGGGGCCGTATCCAGTTTATATTCGTCTTTAAGCCTGAAAAGCCCCTGTTCCGCGGGCTCAAGTTTTTCCCTGAGCTCTTTCAGCCAGCCCGGATGCGTGAAATCCCCGGTGCCGATGACTTTTATCCCCTTAAGCGCGGCCCAGTGATCCAGGCATTCGGGCACAAGCTCCCTGCTTGTCGCGCGCGAATAATGCGAATGTATATGAAAATCACCGATAAACTTCATATGTTGTTAATATTATATAATCATGCGATAATAGTATCAATCGTTTTCACGGTAGGCCGCGTCAGAGAACTTTGTTCTCTAACGTGTAAAATTTATTGAAAGAAAAAGCCTTCTTTTGTTGTCTTTATATAGAGGCCGGATATCCTATCCGGTATCACAGCGATCCCAAGACAGGGGGAGATTGCTTCGTCCCTTCAGGGCTCGCAACGACCTTAAATCGGACAGTTATGAAAATGAATAATGGAACAATGGCCCCTAACCCAGGACAGATATACGCGATCTTAAAGCAGTACTGGGGATATACGTCGTTTCTTGATCTGCAGGAGGAGACGATCTCCTCGATCCTGGAGGGCCGCGATTCCCTGACGATGCTGCCTACCGGCGGCGGGAAGTCCCTGTGTTTTCAGCTCCCTGCCCTGATCAAGGAAGGTATGGCCGTAGTCATTTCACCGCTTATCTCTTTGATGAAAGACCAGGTGGCCGGCCTTGAGGATATGGGGATCGCCGCGTGCTGCCTTAATTCCAGCATGCCCGCCGCGGCCTGGAGATCCGTGGTTGAGCGGATCCGGCGCGCTGGATTGAAACTCCTGTATATCTCTCCCGAGCGGCTGCAGAACGAGTCAACCATCGATCTGCTGAGATCGGTCCCCCTTTCTTTTTTTGTGATCGATGAGGCGCACTGCATAAGCCATTGGGGGCATGATTTCAGGGGAGATTACCGGAACCTCCGGATAATTAAAGAAACATTCAAGTCTGTCAGCGTGCACGCGTTCACGGCTACTGCCACCAGAGTGGTTCAGCGGGACATTTTGGATCAGCTTAAGCTTGATGATCCGCGAACCCGTATCGGCCGGGTAGACCGCCCTAACTTGATTTACCGGGTGATGCCGCGCCGCCAGATATTAAAACAGATAACGGACGTTCTGGAAAAACATAAGGATGAACCGGGCATCATATATTGCCTTCGCCGCAGGGATGTCGATTCCGTATCGGCGAGCCTGAATGAGCTCGGCTTTAAGAACGCGCCGTATCATGCCGGCCTTTCAGATGAGACCCGTCACGCCAATCAGGACGCGTTCCTCCGTGAAGAGGTCGATATCATTGTGGCCACGGTAGCCTTTGGTATGGGTATTGACCGTTCCAATATCCGCTTTGTAATTCACGCGGCTATGCCCAAAAGCCTGGAACACTATCAGCAGGAGACAGGGCGCGCCGGCCGTGACGGCCTTCCGGCTTCCTGCTACATGTTTTACGGCGGAGGGGATTACCGGATATGGAGTTTTTTCGCCGAGCAGTCCTCCGAGCGTGCGGTGATGATGGACAAATTAAGGACCGTTTATAACTTTTGCGCCCAGCCCCAGTGCAGGCATAAAATGCTGGTGGATTATTTCGGGCAGGAATATGAAAAAAGGACGTGCGACGCCTGTGACTACTGTTTGAACGAGCTTGATATGATCGAGGAACCGCTGATCGTCGCGCAGAAGATACTGTCCTGTGTGGTCAAGGTTAAACAGGAGCGTTACGGGTTCGGCGCGGCTTATGTCGTTGACGTGTTAAAGGGCAAGATGACCGATAAGATCGAGAGCATGCGGCATCAGCATTTATCGGTTTTCGGCATAATGTCCGGCGAATCAACGGTCTTTATCCGGTATATGATCGAACAGCTGGTGGGACAGGGTTTTTTGCGGAGGGAGGGGGAATTCTCGACGCTTGCAGTGACGGATCCCGGCAGAGAAGTGCTGAGCGGAGAGGCGGTCCCGGCCCTGGCCAGGCCGCTCGTAGCGGCAAAGAAGAAAGCGGTTTCGCGAAGACGCGACGAGAGAAGAGAGATGGAATGGGCCGGGGTGGACCAGGAGCTGTTCCGGAGATTACGCGCGAAAAGAGCGGAACTGGCGCGGCAGAAAGGCGTGCCGGCGTATATCATATTCAGCGATAATTCACTGAAAGACATGGCCGCGAAAGAGCCGGTGACCGCGGAAGCCTTCGCGGCTATTTACGGCGTGGGGGAGAGCAAACTGGGATCTTACGCCGGGATATTCATAGAGGTTATAAAACAGTATCACGAATACGTCCGGGAATATTTCAAGAACGTTCCGGGCGGCCATGACATCCACGTCAGACAGGCCGGAGAGGCATGAACACACGCGAACTATACATGAAACAAGCTCTGGGCGAAGCGCAGAAGGCCTTTGACGAGGACGAAGTGCCTGTAGGCGCGGTAATAGTCCACGAGGGCCGGATCATAGCCAGGGCCCATAACCAGATCAGGACACTCAAGGATCCCACGGCCCACGCGGAAATGATCGCTATCACCCAGGCCGCCGCGTCCCTGGAAAACGAAAGATTGAACGAGTGCGATCTCTATGTTACAATTGAGCCCTGCTCGATGTGTGTGGGCGCTTCGCTGCTTGCCAGATTTAAAACAATAGTATACGGCGCGAACGATCCAAAGACAGGCGCCTGCGGATCAGCGACAGACCTGGCGAAACCCGGACTTTTTAACCATACACTCGAGGTCATGAGCGGCATAATGGAGACCGAATGCCGCGACATTATACAGAAATTCTTCCTTGCGAAAAGGTAAAGATACCCGTTCTCCAAAATCTGAACAAATCTGTTCAGGGCTTGGTTCCTGCTTCATAGAGGCCGGTTTCACTAGCCGGAACATTTCTTCGACGACGGGAACCAGCGATCAGCCACCTCTACATGATTCCCGCGCAACTTCGCCTTGTATCCTATCTGCCGGCGGAACTCATGCAAACCCATATCCGTGATACTTCCGGCTAACCTCCGATTGCTTATCATGCCTTTGACGTTCAGCTCTTCAGTAGCTATACTCCCGAATTCCGTTGTCAGGTAAGTTGTAAGTTTATGAAGCGCGTCTTCTCGTATGCAAGTAATACGGTAATGCATCTTTGCCACTTTTCTCCTGGCTTTGTTGCGGTTCATAGATCCCTTCTGTTTACGTGATAATTGCCGCTGTAATCGATTAAGCTTGCTCTGCCGCTTTTTTAGCGGCTTTGGCCCTTCGTATCTCCGGCCATTGGACAAGGTTGCCAGTCTCTTCACGCCAATATCAACCCCAATTCCGGCCTGGCTCCGGTGGAAATTCTACCGGTTTGATAGCATTAAACTGTTTCTTTAAACTTGATCCAGTTGGCTTTTTACCTGCTTCATACTGCTTCTTCCATTCCGCTAACGCCCAATTCCATGTGAATCGCGCAACCCCGCATGCCTGGAGAAAATATCTCATTTGCTTATATGTTGGATCAAGCCGAATTTTATGCGTAAGCGTAATTATCATTTTTTCTGATACCCCTCGTCTTTTACCCCTACTATTATAGACACATTTTCTTGCTGTTTTCTTTCAAAATTTTGGTTTTTTTTGTTAAACACACTTCTAATAACCCATTACACCGGCTGCCATTGTTTATTTTGCCAGTATCTTTGCCCCTCTCGGGGGTGTTGAACTTAAAAGCCATTTTTGCGTAACCCCTTTTAATGGTTGTAATTACGTTATTTTATAAGTAGTTACAGCGTTTTTTCATGTCGATATGCGGATAGTCGTACATTTTTTTGCTGATGCCTTTGATCGGTTTTTTGATCTCTCTTGACAAAAATAGAAAAACAGCGTATAATTGATAATGGAAACCATTGTCAATAAAAGTGAAGAAGTATAAATTTGATATAAAAAATGACCCGATCCGATCTTACGGATCATGTGACAAACGCAAAGACAAAAAGGGGAGGTGAGTACGATGCCAGGTGGAGATCGAACAGGTCCTGCGGGCATGGGGCCAAGGACTGGTAGAGCAGCGGGATATTGCGCCGGTTATTCCGTTCCCGGATACATGAGCCCGATACCGGGTGGAGGGTTCCGGGGACGCGGCAGAGGCTCGTACGGATATGGGAGAGGCCGTGGCGGAGGCCGTGGTTGGCGTAACGGATATTACGCTACGGGTATGCCGGGCTGGCAGAGAGCGGCTTATGGCTATCCTGTTTACGGCGGCGGACCATATCCTTATACTCCGGAGCCTACAGCTGAAGATGAACAGCAAATGCTTAAAGAAGAGGCTGAATCATTGAAGCAAGAGCTGGAGAGTATCCAAAAGCGTATCAGTACATTGGAGAAAGCCCGGGATCACGAGGAAAAAAAATAAGCGAATATGTGTAAGGGGATCGAATTCGTATCCCCTTACACATGTTTTTTGTTAAGCAGGAAAGAGGAAATAAATGAAGATTGCTGTTTCCAGCGGTAAAGGCGGCACGGGGAAGACTTTTATAGCTACTAATATCTCCTCTGTTCTCGCGAAAAGAGAAAAAAAAGTACGGTATCTTGACTGCGATGTGGAAGAGCCGAACGGGCACCTTTTTTTAAAGCCCGGGATCCATAAAGAAGAAGATGTTATGCTTTTAGCGCCCTGCGGGGTTGATGAGAAGAAATGTATCAAGTGCGGCAAATGCGTCGAAGCCTGCCATTATAACGCCATTGCGATGGTGAATAACAAGGTTTTATTTTTTAATGAACTGTGCCATGTATGCGGGGGCTGTAAAATAGTGTGTCCCGTGGACGCGATCCTCGAAAAAGAAAGAAAGATTGGAGTTATAAGGCACGGAAAGAGCGGGACCATAGATTTTCACTACGCACTGCTTGAAACGGCGGAAGGAGGAATGTCCCCGAGGTTGGTCAAAAAAGTGAAGGATTGCGCGAAGGAAGGGATCAATATTCTTGATTCTTCACCGGGGACGGCCTGTCCCGTCGTAGAGACAGTGAAGGAAGTTGATCTATGTGTTCTTGTCACCGACCCGACACCTTTTGGGATCAATGATCTAAAGTTAGCGGTGGATATGGCCCGGGATGTAGGGCAAGAACCGGTAATAGTGGTTAACCGCGCTGAATATTGTGATAACAGGTTAAAGGATTATTGCCGCAGGGAAAAACTGGAAATAATCGGTGAAATACCGGATGACCGGCAAATAGCGGAGACTTATTCCACGGGAGATATTGTTGTTGAAAAACTTCCGCGATACAGAGAACTCTTTGAAAAGATAGCTTCCAGGATGATAGAACTGGCCGGGGAGAAAAGACCTGTTAAGAAAATAGAGAAGGTTGAGGCTCCGGCCGGGGAAAAGACGGAAAATTTGCAAAAAGCCAAACAATACAAGACGCCCGAGGGGGTGGGTAAGCCTGAAGAACTTGTTGTTATAAGCGGTAAAGGGGGAACCGGCAAGACGTCTCTTGCGGCTTCTTTTGCGGCGTTGGCTAAAGACACGGTAATATCCGACTGCGACGTGGACGCGGCTGATCTGCATCTTATTCTGGATCCACGTATTCGTGAGAGGGGGGATTTCAGCGGCGGCGTGAAAGTTGAAATAGATCAAGACAAATGTACCGGATGCGGCAAGTGCGAGGAAGCATGTCAGTTCTCGGCTATCAGGAAAGAGACAGTGGATGGTAAGACGTCTTTTTCCGTTGATCCTGTTGCCTGTGAAGGATGCGGTGTGTGCTACCTCGTATGCAAGGATAAGGCCATAAAGATAGAAGACGCTGTTAACGGAGAATGGTTTATTTCCGAAACGCGGTTTGGTCCGATGAGCCATGCGAAACTTGGTGTTGCCGAAGAGAATTCGGGAAGGTTGGTTACCCTTGTGAGGAATAAGGGGGCTCTGCTCGCGCATGAATTCGGAAAGGATAAAGACTTGATAGACGGGTCTCCGGGGACGGGTTGTCCGGTGATAGCTTCTTTGACCGGGGCGGATTACGCCTTGATCGTCACCGAACCGACTGTATCGGGAATCCATGATATGCGCCGCGTATTGGAAGTGACAGGGCATTTCGGGGTGCCGGCGGGTGTTGTGGTAAACAAATATGATCTGAACACGGATATGACTGACAAGGTCAAACGGCTGAGCGAGGATTACAATGTCGAATTTTTGGGGGTTATCCCATATGATAAAAAAGTGACTGAAGCCCAGATGAAAGGGCTTTCCGTTATGGAATATACCCGCGGCCCTGTAACTGAGAGCATAGAACAGATATGGCAGAAAGTTTCAAGCAGGTTTAAAAGCGTGGAAAAGGGTTAACAAAAGTTGAATTTAGAATTATAATAAGGAGAAGCTTTTATGAGAGATTGAAGAGTAAAAAAGGAAGCGGCAAAGCAATAATAGCAACTTCGAGGGAATTATTGACAATAATTTATAGAACACTGAAGAATGACTGGGTGTTTGAAGATTTTAGTAACTATAAATTAGCTGCGAGTAACAGTTAAAGAAAGAAAGTCTTTCGAGTAGAAAATTTGACTTTTAACATAGGAGGGATAAAATGGCGGTTAATGTAACAGACGCGAATTTTGAACACGAAGTATTAAGCTCCGATGTTCCGGTTCTGGTCGATTTCTGGGCAGAGTGGTGTATGCCATGTAAGATGGTCGCTCCGGCCGTAGGGGCTATAGCTGAAGAGTACAAAGGCCGGTTAAAAGTGTGTAAGTTGAATGTGGATGAGGGCCGTCAGACAGCGGTCACCTACGGCGTTATGAGCATACCGACACTGGCGGTTTTTAAAAATGGGGAAATAGTCGATAAAGTTATCGGCGTGCTTCCTAAAAATGAAATAGAAACTGCGATCAAACCGCATATTTAACTTAAATGGGAGGAAGAACTATGCCGGTATATACGTACGTATGTGAAAAGTGCGGCGAAAAATCCGATCTATTAGTAGGGATAACTTCTGAAAAGGTAGAGTTCAAGTGTGAAAAATGCGGGAGCAAAAATATTAAGAAGGTTTTTGGCTCGTTCAGCGTGGGAAGTCCGCGGGGCAAATTTAATTCTTCGGGAGGAACTTGCCCTACAGGGACCTGTAACCTTTAAAAAAGCTGAAAGGAGCCCGTTGAAGTTGAATGGGAGATATAAAGAAGAAAAGCAAGAAGTTTACTTATAAGACAACGGTAACCTGGAAAGAAGAGAAAAAAGGCTTTCTATGTTCTTTTGGTAAAGAAACCATTAAAGTAGCTACACCACCGGAATTTAAAGGGCATGAAGGCATGTGGACACCGGAAGATCTATTCGTTGCTTCAGTTAACGTTTGTATCAAAACCACCTTTTTGTACTATGCCCAGAAAAACAACCTTGAATTTTTAAGTTATGAAAGTGAAGCTGAAGGAGTTTTGGAAAAGGTGGAGGATCAGTTTCGATTTTCCAAGATCAAAGTTATACCTAAAATCGTAGTCAGATCAAGTACGCAGCTTCAAAAGGCGGAAGAACTTGTTGCTCTTGCTGAGAAGAATTGTTTAATTTCCAATTCGATAAAATCCGAAGTTAATGTCATACCTGAAGTAAGTGTAGGAACTTGATCGCGAAGACAAGGGAACGCCGCCTCATCATATTTTCAAAAGACAGCACCTGAGAAATCTGGTATAATAAATTTTCGATCATAAGCTGTTGTGTCATCGATAACGGGTTTAAGGTCAGGATAAAAAGTGATTATCCATGAGGATATTTTAAAAGCTTTTAATTTTTACAAAGATAAAACCGGCGAAGAAGTGGATATAATACCGGACAGTCCTGTGGATTTCAAAAAAATATAATGACCGGGATAAAAACACGGAAACAAAAGATCCGCGAAAACATGAAGATCCCCCCGGCCGAGAAGCTCAAAAGGCTGAAACGGATAATGGGTTTTACTGAACATTTTTCGACCAGACGTGTTAAAAAGATAAGAAAAGCCCTTGTGGAAAGGTAAGATCATCCCGAAGGCGAAAGAAACGGAAAGATTGCGGAGAGGTGGCTGAGCTGGCTGAAGGCAACGGTTTGCTAAACCGTCGTTGGGTTTAACCCCAACCGAGGGTTCGAATCCCTCCCTCTCCGCCATTATGGTATATTCCGAGTACATCCTTAACACTTTATTCCGAGCACATAGTTTACACATTTTGGTATAGTAACCTCTATAAACAAAGGAGGGTACTATGC
>QNCM01000027.1 GCA_003644505.1 Candidatus Makaraimicrobium thalassicum
AATAGTGATTAATGACCGGCGGCTAAAGACCAACAACTAAAAATGATCCCAAAAGAAGTAATACGGAAGATACGGCGGATACAGATCACAACGTCCCGGAAAGTGACTGACGTTTTCGCCGGCCAGTACCAGAGCGTTTTTAAAGGCGTGGGCATGGAGTTCGATGAGGTCCGGGAATATCTTCCCGGTGACGAGATACGCTCGATCGACTGGAACGTCACGGCCCGTATGGGGCACCCCTTTATCAAGAAGTTCGTAGAGGAACGGGAACTCACGATCATGATACTGCTTGATGTGTCCATGTCCTGCCGTTTCGGAACGATCGGGCGCATCAAGAGCGAACTGGCAGCGGAATTATGTTCGGTCATAGCGTTCTCCGCCATCCGCAACAATGATAAAGTGGGCATGCTGACGTTTACCGACCGCGTGGAAAAGTTCATACCGGCCCGGAAGGGCGTCCGCCACGTTCTCCGCGTTATCCGCGAAGCTATTCATAACAGCCCTCAGGGGATGAAGACCGATGTTAACAACGTCCTGGAACATCTTAACAGGGTTGCGACGCGCCGTACTATTGTTTTTGTGGTATCGGATTTTTTCGCCTCTGATTTTAAAAAAAACCTGTCGATAACGAATAAACGGCATGATATCATCGCCGTTACCATTATTGATCCGGCTGAGCAGGAACTGCCGGAGGCGGGTATCGTGAAACTGCACGACGCCGAGACAGGTATGCCTTATATTATTGACACCTCCAGCCCGGAGATACGGCGTCTTTATGAAGACCGGGCCGGAAGATTGATCACTGAACGGCGTCAGTTGTTCCGGTCCGTAAACGTGGATAGTATCGACATTCGGACAGACCGGTCTTATGTCGAGCCGCTCATACGTTTTTTCCGCATGCGCGAGAAACGGCTTGCACGAAGGTAAACCCCGGTTCCACTCCCGGAGTAGCCACTCCCGGAGTAGCCACTCCCGGAGTGGAACCGGGGACGGAAGAGGTTGATGTGATATGAAAAAAGCGGGGTTTGATATTAGATATGTAACATACCTCATATGTGTGTTCCTGCTGTTCTCAACAACCGCGGGTGCGCGGTCCGGCGCTGATGAGAAGGCAGAACAGGCTCTCAGTATTACGGCGGCCCTTGACAGGGACAAGGCCAGCATCGGCGACAGGATAAAACTTGATGTTGTTGCCGTGAATTCAGCGGGGTTTGAGTTGTCATTCCCTGAAGTGCCGGATGAACTTGGCGAATTCTCTTTTATCGAGTCCCATCCAATGAGATCCGGATGGGGGAAGGTCCCGTGGGGGCAGCCGCCGGAAACGGGCCGTGAATATCTGGTGAGCATTTATGATACCGGTACATACGTAATACCTCCTGTCCGGGTAAAATACAGGAAGCCGGGTGAGAGCGAGTGGCATGTCCTGGAAAGCCCGCAGGTTCCGATAGAGATAGTGAGCGTTCTCACCGGTGAAGACACGGATATCAGGGACCTGAAGGGGCTGGCTGTCTTTGGGGCGGATCCGGTCCGGCTGATCTTTGTCCTGATAGTGATATTCGCCGCGGCTGCGGTATTATGGATATTATGGCGAAGAAAGGTAAAAAAGACCGGGTCCGGGAGGATAGAAAAAATAAAGCCCGCACATGAGGTCGCTTATGAACAGCTCAGGCAGCTCAAGAGCATGAACCTCCCGGAGCAGGGCCGCGTCAAGGAATATTATATAAGACTTTCGGACATTGCCCGGCATTATCTTGAGAACAGATTTTCTTACCGGGCCCCTGAGATGACCACGGAAGAATTTCTGGAGACCATAAAAAGATCTCCGGAAATGCCCAATGAGCACAAGAAGCTGCTTAAAGATTTCCTGTCGCATTGCGATATGGTAAAATTCGCCAGGTACGGGCCGACTTCACTGGAGGTGCTCGACAGTTTCGGCGCGGCGGAACGTCTTGTTGACCAGACCAGGATCGAAGAGGGGAAGGAGGCGGAAGAATAATGCAGCTGGCAAATCCATGGGTCCTGGCGCTGTGTGTCCTGATACCTCCTTTGGTGTATCTGACCGGGAAATTGGGGACGCGGACGCAGAGTTCGTTCCGTTTTTCCAACCAGGACCTGGTCAGGGACCTGAAGCCGTCCCTGCGCGCGGTGTTAAGCCGCAACCTTATCTATCTGCGCGCGGTAAGTCTGTTCCTGCTTATTCTGGCGGCGGCCAGGCCCCAGTCCGCTATTGAAGAGACGAAGATCCATGTGGAAGGCATTGATATAGTTCTTGCCGTTGATTCCTCGGGCAGCATGCGCGCCATGGATTTCGAGATGAGGGGAAAACGGGTTGACCGGCTTGTGGCCGTAAAAGATGTGGTATCGAAGTTCATTGAAAAAAGGCCTAACGACAGGATAGGGATGGTCGCGTTCGCCGCGCTCGCGTACACTGTCTGTCCGCTTACGCTTGACCATGACTGGCTGGAAAAAAATCTTGAAAGGGTCAGGATAGGCATGATAAAGGACGGCACCGCGATAGGTTCCGCTATAAGCGCGGCACTTAACCGGATAAAGGACACCGAGGCAAAGGGGAAGATCATCATCCTCCTTACCGACGGGAGGAACAATGCCGGCAGGATATCGCCCATGGCTGCCGCTGAGGCAGCCGCGGCTTTAGGTGTCAGGATATACACGATAGGTGCGGGCACAAAGGGGCTTGCCCCTTTCCCGGTCCCGGACATGTTCGGGAATACGGTGCTCAGGCCGGTCCAGATAGAGATAGACGAGGGCCTGCTCAGGAAAATAGCGGAGACAACCGGCGGCGCATATTTCAGAGCCACGGACACCGGGTCCCTAAAGGAGATATACGGGAGAATAGACGAGCTTGAGAAGACCTCGATGGAAGAGACCGGCTACAATATTTACAGGGAGCTTTTCGCTTTTGTTCTTATCCCGGGTCTGGCGCTGCTCGTTCTGGAAGTGATCTTGTCCAATACATTGCTCAGGAGGATACCGTAAGATGAGGTTCGGAGCCCCTTACATGGCGGTATGGTTGTGGCTCGTCCCGGGGATCGTTATTTTCTATCTTCTTGCCGGCCGCGCCAGGGAGAAGGCGCTGCGGCGTTTTGCCAGCAGCAGCCTGCTGCCGAAGATCTCGGGGAATTTTGACGCACGTAAAAGAACGATCAGGAATTCGATGATCACAGCGTCCGTCCTGTTCATGCTTCTGGGGATGATGAGGCCGCAGTGGGGATTCCAGTGGCGGGAGGTAAAACAACAGGGGCTTGATATACTGATCGCCGTGGATACATCCAGAAGTATGCTGGCCGAGGACGTTCTACCCAACAGGCTTGAGCGGGCAAAACTGGCGATAAAGGATCTCGTAAAGGAACTGCATGGGGACAGAATAGGCCTTGTGGTCTTTTCCGGGGCAGCGTTCCTGCAATGCCCGCTGACTGTGGATTATAACGGGTTCCTTCTTTCCCTTGATGATATCGATGTTGACACGATCCCCGTGGGAGGTACATCCCTCTCAAAGGCCATATATGCCGCTATTGACAGCTATGAGGGGGGGGAGAAAGAACATAAGATACTTATCATCATCACGGACGGCGAGGATCTTGAAGGAGGCGTTGACCGGGCGGTTGAAAGGGCCAGAGCCGAGGGCCTGAAGATCTTCTGCATTGGTATAGGCTCAACGGAAGGTGAAATTATCGCTGTAACGGATGGAACCGGGAAAAAGGGTTTTCTCAAAGACCCGGAAGGCAATATAGTCAAGACGCGGCTTGTCGAGGAATTCTTGCAGAAGATGGCCATTGAGACGGGAGGGATGTATGTCCGCGCGAGCGGCGCGGAATTCGGTCTTGACCTTATATATGATGAGAGACTGTCTAAACTGA
This sequence comes from Candidatus Makaraimicrobium thalassicum, assembly GCA_003644505.1. GTDB lineage: Bacteria > Omnitrophota > Gorgyraeia > Tantalellales > Tantalellaceae > Makaraimicrobium > Makaraimicrobium thalassicum. Next base: position 3,879 of record QNCM01000027.1, read on the forward strand.
AAAAACAGGAGTTCAAGAGCAGGATGGAGAAACGCTATCATGAGAGGTTTCAGTTCCCCCTGGCACTTGCTATTCTGCTGCTTTTTGCCGAGCCGCTGGTCGGCGAGCGAAAGAAGGAAAGTGTTTAGAAAAAGAAAATCCGATCGCGTATCGGAACCGGTTCCGATGCGGGATCGGAATTGGGTGATAAGCACTATTCTGTGTTTCCTGATAGCGTGTCCGGCAGGTTCCGCCTGCGCTGCGTCTGCTGCGCGTGAAGCGCGGAAAGCCGGCCGGTTTTATCAGGAGGAAAAATATGACGAGGCTCTCGCGAGTTATGATCAGGCTCTTTCAATAAAGCCGGATGACCCCAGGATACAGTATAACCGGGCCGTGACCCTTTACCGCAAAGGTGATTTCACCGGCGCGGAAGAAGCGTTTTTAGGGTCGCTTGCCAGGGGAGAGGAAATTCTGGAGCAAAGAAGCGTATATAACGCGGGCAACAGCAAATACCGTGCGGCCCAGGGCATGGAGGGGGCCGATCCTGAATCCGCTTTGAAGAACTACAGGAAAGCTGTACAATATTACAGGCGGGCGATGGAACTGGGCCCGGATGACATTGACGCTAAATATAACCATGAGTTCACGTTGAAAAAGATCCGCGAACTTGAACAGCAACAACAGGAGCAAGAACAGCAGGAGCAGCAACAGCAACAACAGGGGCAACGAGAACAGCAGAAGCCGCAGCCGCAGGATCGGCAGGAGCAACAGGAGCAACAGGAACAACAGGAACAACAAAAACAACAGCAGGAACAAGATAAAGCCGAGCAGCAGCGGCAGCAGGAACAGGAAAAGGAAGGAGAGCAAGAGCAGGACCGCAGACCGCAGGAACAGCGGGATGAGGAAGAGCAGGAACCGGATCAGCAGAAGCGGGAAGAACCGGAAGTAAGGGACGAAGGGCAGATGAGTGAAGAGGAAGCTGAAATGCTTTTAAGGGGCCAGGAGGAAGAAGAGAGCAGGATGAGAGCCGAAGAGAAAAAAGCCAGGAGGGCCCGCCGCAGCAAGGTTCTCAGGGACTGGTAAGGGCACTCGGACCGGTTAGGGGTGACACGGACATGAAAAAGACGCTTATTATATTTACGGCTGTATTCCTTTTCGTATCCGGCTTTGCCCGGGCTGAGGATATGAGGCTTGAGGCGGCACTGGAGAGGAACAGGGCAGCCGTGGGGAACCCGTTGTATCTTTACGTTACTTTCTACGGCAGTCAAAGCGTGGAGCGGCCGGAAATGCCTTCATTGGACGGGCTGCAGATAAAGTATGTAGGCCCGTCCACCAAAATATCGGTTGTCAACGGAAGGGTTTCCCGGTTCATTTCACATATGTATCTGGTCATTCCCCTCAAAAGCGGAAGGTTCGAGATAGGGCCGTTCTTTGTCGAATCCCATGGGCAGATATACAAAGCCCCTGCCGTGACCTTGACCGCCGATGGCGCGCCGGCGGCGGCTCAGGCCCGGGCTCCGGGCGCGTTACCCGCCGGAAACGAGCCGCAGGGAGCTCCCTCATATGTCAGCGACAGGGTTTTTCTTGTTATGGATATCGGCAAGAGACTGGTGTATATAAACGAGATCGTCCCCGTTACCATAAAGGTATACCTTATGAATGTACAGGGCCTGAGAGATATAGAGTACCCGGTGTATCCCCACGAAGGTTTTTCCGCCGGGGAGCTGGCAGAGCCGGAAAAACGGACGGAACTGGTGCACGGGGTCAGATATAACGTGCTGGTTTTCAGGCAGGATCTGTTCGGCATTAAAGAAGGTGATTATATTCTCGGGCCGGCAAAGCTGCGCTGCAATCTGATAACCAGAAAGCAGTCCTCGAGGCGTTCGTCGATCTTCGATATTGACGATTTTTTCAGCCGCAGGTTCGGGTACAGGACTTATCCGATCGAACTTGAATCAAAGGATATCCCTGTCAGTATCCTGCCGCTGCCAGAGGACGGCAGGCCGCGGGATTTTCAGGGTGCGGTAGGCGATTTTGCCATGGATGTCAATGTTAACCCGCCGGAGGTTAAGGTCGGGGATCCTGTCGTGCTTCGGATGACTATAAGCGGGGAGGGGAATCTTGACACGGTTACGGCGCCGTGTCTTTTATCCGCGGAAAAGTTCAAGACGTATGAACCCCAGGTCACGAAGAAAGGCGGAAAAAAAATTTACGAACAGGTCATTATCCCCAAGACCGACGAGGTGAAAGAGGTTCCGGAGGTTGTTTTCAGTTTCTTTGACCCGGAGTCCGGGCAGTATAAGACCATACGCAAGGGGCCGTTCCCGCTTGATGTAGTGGAACAGCCTGAATCCGAACGCGGGGTAAAAATGGTCTCTATGCCCGGGGTGGATCAGATGTTCTATCCCGGAGAAAAACTCGGCAGGGATATAATCTACATAAAGGAGAACATCGGAGACCTGCGCCGCAAAGGCCGGTTTCTTTACAGGAATCCGCTGTTCTGGGCGGGACAGTTCATGCCTCTTGTCCTGTTCGGCGTCTTTTGCGTGAAGCACAGAAGGAAGGAGAGAATACTCAGGGATAAAAGCTATGCCCGTTTTCTAAAGGCTCCCAGAAAAGCGCGGAAAGGCCTTGCCAGGGCCAGGGCATACCTGGGCAGGGACGATGTCCTGCCGTTCTATGATGTCATATTCAAGACACTTCAGGAATATCTTGGCGGCAGGTTCGATCTGCCGAGGGGTAATGTTACGATCCAGGTCATTGAGGACCGGCTCCGGCCGGCCAGGGTCGATGAAAGTATACTGGGAATGCTGCGCGACGTCTTTTCCAGATGCGAAATGGCGCGGTATGCTTCTTCCGTTCCCGGCGGGCATGAGGCGAAAGAGATACTGGAGAAAGCCAGGAGAATAATCTCCTATATGGAGAAGATAAAATTATGAGGATAGGCGGGATATTGTTCGGCACTGCCGTGGTTTTCGCGGCGGTATGCTGCTTTGCCGGAGAAAACGAGCCGGCCGCGGGATACGTGAGCCCCGAACGTCTGTTCAGCCGCGGGAATGATCATTACGAGAAAGCGGAATACGGCAAAGCGATAGACGAGTATGAAAAGATCCCCGCGCTGGGTTATGAAAGCGCCTCCTTATATTACAATATGGCCGGCGCGTACTTTAAAGCCGGCAGGCTGGGTAAGGCCATATTGAACTATGCGCGGGCAAAACGTATCATGCCGCGCGACGCTGACATTACCGCTAATGACAAGTTTGCCCGGGCTATGGTAAAAGGGGAGGTTATCCCGGAAAAGGGGATATGGACGTGGCGCCCTGTCAGGATATATTCCCGAAGTTTTACCGTGGACGAGCTTACGTGGTTGTCCTCCGGGCTGTACGTGCTGATCATTGTCCTGCTTTTTATCGCTGTTATCCGTTCGGATACGAACTGGTACCGTTTGACGGGGATTGTCCTGCTTTTTGTTTTCATCCTGTTCAACTCCGCTGTTATCTGGCATAAAGCCGGCAGCATGCGCAGGGATGGGATCACGGTCGTGCCAAGGGCAGAGGCCTTGTTCGGGCCGTTCGATTCCGCCACGAAGTTTTTCACCCTTAATGAGGGGATGAGGGTTACCGTAATCAAAGCCAAGGATGACTGGTATAAAGTCAGACGCGCCGACGGCAAGGTCGGATGGGTCAGAAAGGCTGAGATCGAGAAGATATAGTAGTTCCACTCCGGGAGTGGCCACTCCCGGAGTGGAACGAGGAACGAGGGTATAAGATATGGGGAAGACGCTGAGAGAAAAGTTAGAAGCTGAATTGGTACTCCTGGACGGGGCTTTCGGGACGTATGCGCAGTTTCTCGGGCTTTCGGACACGGATTTTAAGGACAGGGCCGGATGTATGGAATATCTGTCGTTTGTCCGGCCTGATCTTGTAAGTAAAATCCACACCGATTACCTGGAAGCGGGCAGCGACGCGGTCGAGACCAATACTTTCGGCGGAAATGCCGTAAAACTGGCGGAATACCGGCTGTCTGACGATGTGTACGATGTCAATCTGACCGCGACAAAGCTGGCCCGTTCCGCCGCGGATACTTTCTCCACTCCATCATGGCCCAGGTATGTTATCGGGACAATGGGGCCTACAGGAAAGCTTCCTTCATCCATGGATCCTGTTCTTGGGGATATCACATACGGGGCGCTGCAAAAGATCTATTATGACCAGGCTCTGGGCATAATAGACGGCGGCGCGGATGCCCTGCTTGTGGAGACCGGCCAGGACCTGCTGGAGATGAAAGCTGCCGCTAACGGGGCGAAGAAAGCCCTTAAGGAGCGGAGAAAAGATATGGTAGTGATGGCGCAGTGCACACTGGCCAATAACGGCCGTATGCTGCTCGGAACCGAGGTTTCCGCGGTCATGGCGACCCTGGCTTATCTGGGTGTCGATGTTATAGGCCTTAACTGCAGCACAGGGCCGGTGGAAATGGAAGGGGCGGTCGCGTTTTTAAGCGCCAACTGTCCGGTTTTCGTTTCATGCGTTCCCAACGCGGGACTGCCTGTCGAGATCAACGGTGAGACGGTATATCCGATGAAGCCGGACGAGATGGCGGAATTAATGGCGCGCTTTGTCCGGGATTACCGGATAGACATCGCAGGCGGCTGCTGCGGCACCAATCCCGCGCACATACGCCGGATGAGGGAGACATTGGGGGAGTGCGAAAAACGCAAACACCCGGAGAACCGGTTTTATGCCAGTTTTTACAGCGGATTTGATCTGAGAGGAATGAAGCGGCCGGTGAAGACAGGAGAACGCATTAACACCCAGGGATCCAGGAAGATGAAGGAGCTTCTTAAAAGAGAGGATTATGACGGGATCGTCGAATTGGGAAAAGCGCAGCAAAGGGCCGGGGCCGATATCCTGGACGTGTGCGGTGTGCTGACGGAACGGCCGACCGAGAAGAACGATGTTGTTATCCTTACCAGACGGCTGGCCGAGAGCGTCCGGATACCGCTTATGATAGATTCCACTGATGCTGATGTCGTTGAAGCGGCCCTCCCGTATTATCCCGGCACGGCTTTTATCAATTCCGTCAATCTTGAAGACGGCGGGGAAAAAGCGCGGCGGATATTCGCTCTTGCCAAAGAGCACGCCGGTTTCGTCGTCAACCTGGTGATCGATGAACAGGGTATGGCAAAGACCGTCGAACGCAAACTTGAGGCAGCGGGGCGTTTATGCAGGATGGCCGCGCGCGAATACGGACTGGAAAGGCACCGGCTGCTTTTTGATATGCTGACGTTCACGCTCGGCACAGGGGAGAAGGAGTATGCGAGAGCGGCCATAGACACCTGTGAGGCGATAAAGTTATTGAAACGGCGGTATCCCGGGGTGCTCACCGTCCTGGGCGTAAGCAACATATCTTTCGGGCTTGCCAGAGAGGCCCGGAAAGTGCTGAACATGGTATTTCTGCATCATGCCGTTCAGGCGGGTCTGGACATGGCTATTGTAAATCCGGAGGAATTTGTCGAGTACAAGGATATCCCTGAGGAAGACCGGAGGCTCTCGGAGGATCTTGTATTCGACAGGCGGCCTGACGCGCTCAACCGTTTTATCGAATACTTTGCCGGGAAGACGTCCAAAGCGCCCGAAGAAGCCCGCCCTGCTGTCCTTACCATCGAGGAGAACCTGAAAAAATGCGTGTTTGACCGGGACAAGGTCAATATCGTTCCGCTTATAGACGAGGCAATGAAGACCTATCCCCCGGAAAAAATAATAAACAGTATCCTTATGGACGCGATGAAACAGGTGGGTGAGGAGCTTGACCGCGGAGATATGGTCCTCCCTTACGTCCTGCAGTCGGCAGAGGTTATGAGGAAAGCGATAGACCATCTTGAAAGGTTCCTGCCGAAGAATTCAGCCGGCAGAAGGGGCAAGGTGCTCATAGCCACTGTTTTTGGGGATGTGCATGATATCGGGAAGAACCTCGTGAAAATGATCCTGCAGAATAACGGGTTTACCGTAATAGACCTCGGGAAACAGGTCCCTGTGGAAAAGATAGTGGCGGAGGCCAAAAAGAACAAAGTGGACGCCGTGGGTCTCAGCGCCCTGCTGGTATCGACTGCGCGGCATATGAAGACCTGTGTGCAGTCCATGCATGACGCGGGGCTCGATTATCCGATACTTATCGGAGGCGCGCCGACAAACAGGCGTTTCGCCAGGGAGATCTCCTCCCTGAGGGATGACAGTATCTACAAAGGAGGTGTTTTCTACTCCAGGGACGCGTTCACGGCGCTGAAGATAATGCGGAGTTTGACCGATTCCGCGGAAAAAGCGAAGACACTGGACGCGTATTATAAACAGATAGAGGAACACCGGGAAGAACCTGAGAAGGATAAAGGCACAGCCGGCGGGGTTTCCGGCAAAAAGGTGAGAAGGCGGAAAAAGCTGCCCGAAGTGCCGTTTTACGGCGTGCGCCGCCTTTCCAGTATATCAGCGGACGAGGTGTTCCCGTATCTTGACCGGCGCGCGCTGTTCGACCTTGGGTGGGGAGCCAGGCTTAAAGACGAGAAAGAGAAAGCGCGTCTGATCGAGGAAGAATACATGCCCCTGCTCCAGGAACTGAAAGAGGAATCCATCCGCAAAGGATGGCTGGATCTGAAGGCGGTTTACGGGTATTTCAGGTGCCGTGTCCTTGATGAGACCATGGAGGTTCTTGATGAGTCCGGGAAGGTCCTGGAGAATATCCGTTTCTTCCGTTCAGGGGGAAAGGCTCCGGCGGTGCTGACGGATTATTTTTCCAACGGGCCCGAAGGATTCGATATTGTCGCGTTCCAGGCGGTGACGGTCGGTGAGAAGATCAACGATGCCATAAAAGCCCTGAATGACGCGCAGGAGTTCACACGCGCCTTTTTCCTTCACGGCCTGAGCGTCCATCTTGCCGAGGCACTGGCTGCTTACGTCCATGACATGATACGGCGCGAGTTAAAGCTGAAAAAAGGTCAGGGCCGGCGCTACAGTCCCGGATACCCGCTGTGGAAACGTATAGAGGACCAGCAGAAGATCTTCAGTATCCTGGATGTGGAGAGACGGCTGAACATCCGGTTGACCGAAGGGTATCAGATGGTGCCCGAACAATCCACTACCGCGATGATCGTATATAACGATAAAGCTGAATATTAGCTTGCAAAAATTAGGAGGAAGCATGCCCGAATGCCAGAGGGATACCAACATGAGAAGATGCAACTGCACCTACGAACCGTGTTCCAAGAAAGGCATGTGCTGCGAATGCCTGTGGTATCACTGGGCAATGGGGCAGCTGCCCGCCTGTCTATTCCCGGACGATGTCGAGAAGACATATGACCGGAGCGTCGAGAACTTTATCCGGACGTATCAGCAGCGCGGCCGCTGGTGGTAAGACCGGATGTCCGGGATGTCAGGAGAGACCTGTGGAAAAAAGATATGACGTAATAGTGGTCGGCGGGGGACATGCCGGGTGCGAGGCAGCCCTGGCCGCGAGCCGCAGAGGCGCGGGCACCCTGCTGGTGACATTAAAAAAAGAGGCTATCGGTTATACATCGTGTAATCCCTCTATCGGCGGTGTCGGTAAGGGCCAACTTGTCAAAGAGATAGACGCACTGGGCGGGGAAATGGCAAAAGCCGCGGATGCCAGCGCCATACAGTTCCGAATGTTGAATTCCTCCAAGGGATACGCGGCAAGGTCGTCCAGGGCCCAGATAGACCGCAGGCTGTATAACTTCTACATGAGGGAATGCCTCGCGGCCCGGGAGGATCTGGATATTTTCGAGGATGAGGTCAAAGAAGTCCTTGTTGCCTCCGGAGCCTGCGAAGGCGTGCGAACCGGCGGCGGACACATCTTCAGGGCCCCCAATGTCGTTCTTACCCCGGGGACGTTCATGAACGGTGTCATGCATATCGGCCTTGAGCATTTTTCCGGAGGACGTATGGGAGAGAACGCCTCAGCCGGGTTGTCGGAAAACCTTTCTTCGCTGGGGTTCCGCGTCGGTTCCCTGAAGACGGGGACGCCGGCAAGATTGGACGGCAGGACAATAGATTTTTCGGTCCTGGAGAGGCAGGCCGGCGACGAACATATCATCCCTTTTTCTTTTTCTACCGGGGGCATCACGCTTCCGCAAAGACCGTGTTATATCACCAGGACGAACGAGGAGACGCACCGCGTCATACGCGAAGGGCTGGACAGGTCCCCGCTTTATACCGGTAAGATAAGGTCCACGGGTGTGCGTTACTGCCCGTCGATCGAGGATAAAGTGGTTAAATTCCCGCAAAGGGATTCTCATGTCGTGTTCCTGGAACCTGAAGGCCTGGACACGGATGAGTATTATCCCAACGGCATATCCACAAGCCTGCCGGTCGATGTCCAGGAGCGGATGGTCAGAAGCATCAGAGGCCTGGAGAACGTGAAGATCAATAAACCCGCGTATGGCATCGAATACGATTTTGTCGATCCCACCCACCTGTTCCCCACACTTGAGACCAAGACGGTCCGCGGGCTTTTCATGGCGGGACAGATAAACGGCACGACAGGTTACGAGGAAGCGGCCGCTCTCGGGCTTATGGCCGGGATAAATGCGTCGGCAAAGGTCAGAGGCGAAGAGGCAGTCGTGCTGGAAAGGTCGCAGGCTTACACAGGGGTCCTTATCGACGATCTTGTCACAAAGGGGACGAAAGAACCGTACAGGATGTTTACTTCGCGCGTGGAATACAGGATACTGGTCCGTGAGGATAACGCGGATACCCGTCTTGCCGGTATCGGCCGCGGCCTGGGGCTTGCCGCGGAAGACGCGCTGGAACGCGTGCTCCGAAAAAAAGAGCGGGTCGAAAAGGAAAAAAAGAGGCTGGCCGCGGTGATGGTTCCCTCCGAAAAGGCGTCCCTTGCACAGTTGTTGAAGCGGCCGGGTATTTCATACGATGACATAGCTGAAATGGAGGATAAGGGAACAGGACTTTCCTATTACGAGAAGGTCCAGCTGGAGGTGGACATAAAATACAAGGGTTATATTGAAAGGGAACTGGCAAAGATAAAGAAGTTTTCGGACCTGGAGAAGATCCGCATTCCCGCTGGTTTCGATTATTCCGGGGTTCCGGGATTATCGAACGAGATAAAAGAAAAACTCGCGTTTCTCCGGCCCCGTTCTCTCGGGCAGGCCTCAAGGGTTTCCGGGGTCACCCCTGCCGCGATATCGATCCTTATGATAAAGCTGCGCGCGAATGGCGGACGGAGGAGGAAGAAGGGATAAGGGGCGAGGGATAAGGGACGACTTTATGTATTATTACGCTTTTAGCAGGTATCTTAAACAGCGGTTTCGGACGAAGGTCCGCCGGGTGAGCCTGAATGCCGGTTTTTCGTGCCCCCACAGAGACGGGACACCCGGGCGGCGCGGCTGTATTTTTTGCAACGAACTGGGGTTCAGCCGGTTTGCCGGGAAAGATATTTCCCTGCGGGAACAGATAAAGAGTTCGATAACCGGCGCCAGGAAGAGGCATGCCGCGGAGAAATTCATCGCGTATTTCCAGAACGCCACCAATACAAACGCGGAACCGGAGAAACTCAGGTCCGCATACGACACAATAAAGGAATTTCCGGAAATAGTGGGCCTCTGCATATCGACGCGGCCGGACTGCGTTGATGAAGAGAAACTTGATCTTATCGCGGGGTATACTGACTATTATGAGGTATGGGTGGAATACGGGCTGCAGACCGTTCATGACAGGACGCTTGAGACCGTGAACCGCGGGCATACGTTCTCGCAGTCGGTCAGCGCCATAGAGAAGACCGCAGGGAAGGGGATAAAGGTCGGCGTGCATGTTATCCTGGGTCTGCCGGGAGAGTCCAGAGAGGATATGGTCACGACCGCGGAAAAGATATCCGGCCTGCCCGTATCCGGGGTCAAGCTGCATGTCCTGCACGTGCTTAAAGATACTGAACTGGAGAGGTTATACGGCCGGGGGGAGATAAGCCTGTTAAGCCGGGATGAATATGTGAAGGTCGCGTGTGATTTTCTCGAGAACCTGAGACCGGATTGCGTGATCCTCAGGCTTGTTTCCGACGCGAAAAAAGAGTATCTGGTCGCTCCCGGGTGGATAAATGATAAGGCTCTTGTGATAAGGCAGATAGAAGCTGAGTTCGAGGCTAGAGGCACGCGCCAGGGCATGGGGTTGATTGTTAAGCGTTGACCCCAGGTAACCTGATGTGCTAATATAATATGTGATTGTTCGTTAGCGGGATTTATTACTAAGAGGGAGGGAGATCCATGAAGGTAAGGTTGCTGGTATGTCTTGTTGTCATTGCCGTTATGGTCGCGGTGCCGCTGGAACAGAGTTTTGCCGGGAGGAAATCTTCTTCCGACCTGCTCCGGACCGGACTCCTGGGCGCGGGTGCCGGTGCGGTCGGCGGAGCGGCGTCCGGCGCTAAAGGCGGGGATGTCTGGAAAGGGGCTCTTGCGGGCGCGGGCGTGAACATCATAGGCGGCGCGCTTCTTGATTCCATAAGCGGGGAACAGGTCTCTGAGGTAGAACGCGTCGATTCCGTAAGCCCCCGGACAGCTTATTCGGACGGGTATGAAGCCGGATACGCGAATGGATACAAAAAGGGATATACGGACGGCTATAAAGACGGTCTGAAAGAGGCATACAAATCCGAGTAGTTCAATATGCGGCTGTAACACAGGGGAACCCGTCCTTATAAGGAGGAGGATTCCCCTGTTTTTTATGATTTTGTTCATTTGAGGTTCCACGTTCCACTCCGGGAGTAGCCACTCCGGGAGTGGCCACTCCCGGAGTGGCTACTCCCGGAGTGGAGCCAGGTATCTAAAAATCGGGATGGTCAGGGCATGAAGAGAAAACAGCGTAAGGCAACTGGGAAGAGCGCCAAAGCAGCGCCGGGAACAAAAAAAGAGGTTCGGGTGGTAAAGGAAAGAGCGGATGAGTTCGGTCGGATGGAAGATGCCCTTGTGGAGTCAATGCGGCGTTTCCGGGATCTTTTCGAGCAGTCGCCTATCGGCGTGGGGATCCACGACACGGCAGGCGAACTGCTGATCGTCAATAAGTTCTATCTGAAAATATTCGGTCTTGATTCTTTCAGTGAAATAGCGCACCAGAATTTGTTCACCCATTTAAAATTGTCCGCGAGAGAGATCGAAAGGATCCGGTCAGGGCATGTTGTCCAGCGTGAAGTCAAATATAATTTTGACAAGGTTGATTTCGCCACACGCCGGCAGGGGATAGGATATAACCTTTTTATCATTTCTCCCCTTTTCAGGGAGAAAGACATAATCGGATATATGGTCCAGGTCCAGGACGTTACACAGCGTAAAAAAGTGGAGGAAGCCCAAAGGCTGGCTGAGCTGGGCCGGCTGGTGTCTGATATGGCGCATGAAGTGAATACCCCCCTTACCATAATTGCGGGAAGAACAGAACTCGCGCTCAAAAGAGGAGTAGGGGACAGGGGCGTCAAGAAGACCCTGGGTATCATATCAAAACAGTGCAGCCTTGCCGTAGATATCATCCAGAGGCTTCTCAATTATTCCAGGATAGGTATGGTAAAGAAAGCAGCGGTGGATATAAAAGAAACGCTCGGGCTTATCGTGGATATATTCCAGCAGCACTTCCTGAGGTTGAACATCGTGCTGAAAAAGGATATCAAGGATGACATCCCCTCCGTGATCGGGGACGAGAAGCAGCTCCAGGAAGTGTTCATGAACATTATTCGGAATTCCGCCGATGCCATGCCGGAGGGAGGCACGATCACTGTCAGCGTGTCGAGGGAGAAAAGTTTTCTCAGGATAGATATTAAGGATACCGGCCAGGGTATGCCCAAGAAAGTCCTGGACCGGATATTTGACCCTTTTTTTACGACCAAAGAGAAAGGCCCCGGACTGGGCCTGGCGGTATGCCACCGCATAATACAGAAACACAACGGCGATCTGGTCTATAAAAGCAGGATCGGCAAGGGGACGACAGCGACAGTGTTATTGCCGGTCAGGCACCGCCGCGCGCGTTGAGAACGTTTCCTTATTCTATCCTGTTCCGGGATGTATCCCGCGGATAATACTTGCCCGTCTCCCGCATTTCGTATATCATATGACAAACAGCAGGGAGTTGTGTCTTATATCTTCATTGGAAGAGGAGGAAATATGTACAGGGAAGAGATAAAAGTTCTGGATTGCACGGTGAGGGACGGAGGGCTTATTAACGACCATTATTTCGACGATGAGTTTGTCCGTGAAGTGTATAAAGCCGTTTCAGCGGCCGGTGTGGATTATATTGAGATAGGATACAGGTGTTCCAGGAGTATAATGTCGCCGGATAAATTCGGAAAATGGAAGTTCTGCGATGAGGATGACATCCGGCGGGCCATAGACGGGATAGAGTCGGACACAAAGATTTCCGTTATGGTGGACGTGGGGCGTGTGGAGAAAAAGGATATCCTTCCGTGCAAGGACAGCGTAATAGATATGATAAGGGTGGCGACTTACGTAAAGGACATAGATAAGGCTATCGATCTTGTCAATGAAGCGGTGGAAAAAGGATATGAAGGCACGGTGAACATAATGGCCATATCCCGGGCGGCTGACAACGAGCTTGATGAGGCGCTGGCCCAGCTTGAAGCGGAAAGCAGGGCCTCTGTCGTTTATATCGTTGACAGTTTCGGCGCGCTGTATTCGGAAAGCGTGGATCATCTTGTCAGCAAATATAAGAAGTTCCTCAAGACGAAAGAGGTCGGCATGCACGCTCATAACAACCAGCAGCTCGGTTACGCGAACACCATTCAGGGGATAATAGACGGCTGTAACTTTGTCGACGGCACTATTTACGGCATAGGCAGAGCGGCCGGTAACTGTCCGCTGGAGCTCCTGATAGGTTTTCTCAAAAATCCCAAGTTTGACCTCCGGCCTGTCATGGAAGTGATCTCCAGGGAGTTCCTGCCTTTGAGGCAGAAGATAGAATGGGGATATCTTATCCCTTACGCCATCACCGCCATGTTCAATGAACATCCAAGGGTCGCCATGGCGCTCCGGAAGACCCCGGATAAGGACAATTACCGGGAATTTCTTGAAAGCATGTCGGCCATGGAGGTTGACTGACGGGACGTGAAACATGCGAATACTTTCCTGGAACGTGAACGGGATAAGGTCGGCGGCCGACAAGGGGTTTCTCGGATGGCTTTTGAGGGAGTCGCCGGATATAGTCTGTCTTCAGGAGACAAAGGCCCGTCCCGAACAGCTGCAGCAGGACCTGGCGGCACCTCAGGGATATTTAACGTACTGGAACAACCCCGAACGGAAAGGGTATGCGGGGGTGGCCGTTCTTACCAGGGGAAAACCTGTTTCCGTTAAAAAGGATTTTCTTTCCGGATCCTTCGACCCCGAAGGAAGAGCCCTTGTGCTGTATTTCAAGGATTTCGTGCTGATAAATGTCTATTTTCCGAACGGGCGCATGGGGCCTGACAGGCTTAAATATAAACTGGATTTTTATGAGAGGTTCCTTAAATCCGTCCGCAGGATGAAAGACAGAAATGTCGTTGTCTGCGGGGATTTCAATACCGCCCACAAGGAGATCGATCTGGCCCGCCCCGGGGATAACGAGATGTTTTCCGGTTTTTTGCCGGCAGAACGGGAATGGATGGACAGGTTCAGCCGCGGCTATGTGGATACGTTCCGGCATTTCAACAAAGAGGGCGGGCATTATACCTGGTGGGATTACAAGAACCGCGCGCGCGGAAGTAACATGGGATGGAGGATCGATTATTTTTTTGTAACGAAAGGCCTGCTCCCCCGGGTCAAAACCGCTTTTATAATGCCGGATGTCCAGGGATCCGACCACTGTCCGATCGGGATAGAGCTTTCCGCTAAAGGGACATGAAATATGGCCGGAGAAAGACCCAGGCTTCTTGTCGCGGATAAAAAGGGAAGGGTATACGATGTGCCTTTTCTTGAAGCGACAGGCATGAAGGGATACTTTAATCCTTCGAGGCAGCGTATGCGCAGGAATGACAGAGGAATGACAGGAGAAACACGATATGCAGAATGAACTATACTTTAAACGCCATACCCGATACGCGGTAAGATGCGTTTTTGTCGTGGCGTTGTGTCTCATTACCGGCTGCGCGCGCAGGGAAGCGCCGGTGGTGATAGACGTCAACGCGAAGAGCGCGATAATAATGGAAGTCGAAAGCGGAAAGGTGCTTTTCGAGAAGAACGCGGATAAAAGATTTCCGCCCGCTTCGACGACAAAAATCATGACGGCGATCACGGTTATAGAGTGTCTGCCGCTTCTGGAGGAAATAACTGCCAGCCTGAAAGCGGTCCGGGTAGAACCCATAGTGGCGGGGCTTAAGCCGGGAGTAAAGTACCGGGCAGGGGATCTCCTTGCCGCGATCCTTATAAGGTCGGGTAATGACGCGGCCGTGGTCCTCGCGGAGGGTACTGCCGGCAGCGAAGAGGATTTTGCGCGTCTGATGAACGCAAAGGCGGGAACGCTCGGCTTGAAGGACACCTATTTCGCGACAGCCTCCGGACTCCCAACGGGCAGGAAAGACAGCCAGTATACTACGGTGAGGGACCTTGCCAATATGATGCGTTACGCTCTGAGGCATGAGATCATCCTGGAGATGATGTCGCGGAAAGAGGCCGATATATATGGAAGCGACAGGCAGAGGATACATCTGAGGACGATCAACAGGAGCCTTTCCCGGGAGAAGGGGACAGCGTGGGGAAAGACAGGGTACACCAGAGAGGCAAAGCGCACATTTGTCGGGGTAGATCCCTGTTCTGAGCCCCGGATAGTCTTTGCTCTGCTCCAGTCCACGGACCTCTGGAATGACATTGCCGCGCTTAAAGATCAGGGGCTTGAGATATACGAAGAGAGCCGCAGGACAATTGTTTCCGGCATCGTCGATTGGATAAGATCACGGGCGGAAAGGATCTTAAAGTAACATAGAGAGAACATGGCAAAAAAACTTTCTGTTGCTTTTCTCTGGCACATGCACCAGCCGCTGTACAAGGATATTATCACGGGAAAGTACCATCTTCCGTGGGTGAGACTGCACTCGACATATTCCTATCTTGACATGGCTTCCTTACTGGACGATTTCCCGGCTGTTAAGGTTACCTTTAACCTTACGCCGTCCCTGATCTGGCAGTTGCTGGATATCTCCGGAGATAAGACCGCCAGCGATGTGTATCTTCAGTTATCCGGCAAGAACGCCGCAGACCTGACCGATAAGGACAGATGTTTTCTCTTGAGAAATTTTTTCCCGTCTAACCCGGGAAAAAGTATATTACACCTCAAGAGATATAAAAAGCTTTTTTCCAAAAGAGGGGATAACCTGCGGGAAGACGAACTCCTCAGGAAGTTCAGAGAGTTCAGCACGGCGGATTTCAGGGACCTGCAGGTCCTTTTCAATCTGGCCTGGTGCGGTTTTACATTGAAGAAGAAAGATGCCCTTGTCAGGGCCCTTGTGCGCAAAGGGTCCGGCTATACCGAGGATGATAAGATGTTGCTCCTTAAGCGCCAGATGGAAGCCGCTGCTTCGATCATTCCGCTTTACAGGCGGTTGCAGGATGAGGGCAGGATAGAGATATCGACGTCGCCGTTTTACCATCCGGTACTGCCGCTTCTGTGCCGCGGCTGGTCCGGAAAGGGGTTTGACTTCGCAGAGGACGCGAGAGCGCAGGTGAGAAAAGCGGTCGGTCTTTATGAAGAGGTATTCGGCAGGAAGCCTGCCGGGATGTGGCCGCCGGAAGGCGGTGTGAGCCGGGAAATAATACCGGTTCTGGCGGATGAAGGCATAAAATGGGCCGCTTCGGATGAGGGTATTCTGCTGGAGTCCTTCAGGGGGGAGGATATCCCCGTAGAAGACCTTATTTACGGGGCTTTTACCGCGGAAGAAGGCGGCAGGAAGATCGATATGGTCTTCAGGGACATGAAGATCTCCGACGCCGTAAGTTTCAGGTACGCTCATATGCCCGCGAAAAAGGCAGCCGCGGATTTCGTCAACAGAATAAAGGCTATCGCCGGGAGAGTGAAAAACCCGGGCAAAGGGGAGGATATAGCCGCGGTCATACTGGATGGAGAGAACCCATGGCCTTATTACGCGGACGGCGGAAGGGAATTTCTTTCGGAGATCTACAAACAGCTGACCTTGAGGGGAGATACGGGGTCTGCCACCATAGGCGGATATCTGCGATCTCACAGTGAAAGGAAAAGGATCAGCAGGCTTTTCAGCGGTTCGTGGATAGACCGTAATTTCGATAAGTGGACAGGGTCCAACCGGAAAAAGAAGGCATGGGAGTATCTGGAGAAGGCAAGGACGGAGCTTTTCAGCTCCGGCCGGCCGGGTAAAGAGGCACTGGAGGAACTGTATATCGCCGAGGGCAGTGACTGGTTCTGGTGGTATGATGATCTTGCCGGCGGATCGGATCCTGTCTTTGACAGGCTTTTCAGGACGCATCTGGCTAATATCTACACCTTTATGGGGAAGGATATCCCTCATTACCTGTCAGAGCCTGTACCGGCACGGCCGTCTGACCAGACGCTGCCCGGGAAGGCAGCGCCGTCTGAAACGGCTCCGCTGCCGAAAGTCCTGATAGTATCGTCAGAAGCCGTCCCGTTTGCCAAGACAGGCGGGCTGGCAGACGTTACCGCAAGTCTGGCCGGAGCTCTTACGTCTCTTGGATGTGATGTCAGGGTTATCATGCCGCTTTACAAGTGCGTCACGGAAGGCAGGTTCGAATTGACCAGCGAAGCCGGGCGCATAAAGCATCCGCCTCCGGGCGGCATGTCCGGGTTCGCTCTTTACGCGAACCGGACCGGTAAAAGGACCACTTATTTTCTCAGGAATAAAAAGTATTTCGCGAGAGACGGCCTGTACGGCACGCCCAAAGGGGATTACCCGGACAACGGCCTGAGGTTCGGTCTTTTCTCAAGAGCGGTCCTGGACGCGGTCAGGGCCGCGGACTTTAAACCGGACGTTATACACTGCAATGACTGGCAGTCGGCGCTTATCCCGTTCTATCTGAAGTTCGAACTTTCATCCGACGGTTTCTACCGGGGGATAAAGACCCTTTTTACCATACACAACATGGCGTATCAGGGCGTTTTCAGCAGGAAGATCATGCGCAGGCTCGGTATCCCGGAAGTTTTTTTTAACATGAACGATCTGGAGTTTTACGGAAAATTAAGTTTTATGAAGTCCGGGATACTTTATTCGGACGCCGTGAGCACGGTAAGCCGCCGTTATGCCAGAGAGATAATGACGCCCGGATATGGATGCGGCCTTGACGGACTCCTCCGGACCAGGAGGGGAGCCGTTCACGGGATACCCAACGGCGTGGATTATTCCATATGGAGCCCGGAGAACGACCGTTTCATAAGGACAAATTTTGACGCTGGAAGCATAGAGAAAAAAAATGAATGCAAAAAAGACCTTCTTGAATACACTCGTCTGCCGCTTTCGCCCGGCGCGCCCCTGCTTGGCTGTGTCAGCCGGCTTACCGGGCAGAAAGGCATGGACCTGGCGGCCGGGGTAATGGACCGGGTCGTAAAACTGGGTGCCGGTGTGGTGATCCTGGGCAGGGGCAGCGAACATTATAACAGGATGTTCTCCGAGCTGGCCGGGAAGCACCCCCGCAGCGTATATGTATGCAGCGATTTCAACGATGAGCTTGCCCATAAAATAGAAGCGGGATGCGATATGTTCATCATGGCTTCCCGGTATGAACCATGCGGGCTTAACCAGATGTACAGCATAAAGTACGGCACTATACCGATCGTAAGGGCCACGGGCGGTCTTGACGATGTTATTGTGGATTTTGATGAGGACAGGGAAAAAGGGAACGGGTTCAAGTTCGGCCCTGCGACCAGAGATGCCCTTTATCACACTGTTGAACGCGCCGTTCGTCTGTACGGGAATAAGGCGTTATGGAAGAAGCTTATGGCGCGAGCCATGGCTTATGACTTTTCGTGGAAGCATTCGGCTGAGCAGTACTTAAGGTTATACCGGAAGATTTAATTCCACCCCCGGGGTGGAATATTCCACTCCGGGAGTGGCCACTCCGGGAGTGG
>QNCM01000028.1 GCA_003644505.1 Candidatus Makaraimicrobium thalassicum
CCCGGCTGGATGACTTGAGAGCAAAGGCGGAAACCACAGCCAGGCAGCAGTCACAATGGAGTCATAGATTCTGGGACAGCAGGCAGTTTGCCGCCGGACCGGAAAAGGCCGAAGCTGAGGTGCAATCAGCCCATCATGACCGGGGGCTTATTGACTGGTCAGGTCATGAGAAAAAAGGGAAGACGCATAAAAAACACGGCACCCAGGTCAAGAAGAGCAACTTATCATTCAAATGGTGGGCAGGTAATTTTGTCGGCAGTCTCCACAAAAATGACCTGACCGATAATCCCAACGAGGATATCACGCTGTTTCTTACATATGAAACGGCATACAACCACAAAAAAGGGTAAAAAAGTATCTGATTTGGGTAAATACATTCCACTTTTCACAGAGCTTCACCACACGCATAAAATGTCAAATCTACAAGTAATTGTAATTACAGGGATATGATATTTTATTATTATTTGGCATGTTTTTAGCTTGCAATCCTATAAACTGACAAAATACGATGGAATAGTGGTAAAGTTTTACATACTCACCACTATACGCCCCTATTATTGACTATATTTTTTATGTTTATTGCACATATCAAGCATCGGGTAGCACTGAAAACATCCCCTCTTGATAATCGCAATAAACTTGTCGGATGTTATTATTTTCCAATATGACATACGGGTAAATAAAATGGGAAACATTGGATCATTGTTGCGCCATCGGAAAAAAGCCACCTCTGTCCGCCGACAAAAGAGAAAAATCCATTTTGAGACCCTGGAACCGCGACTGCTCCTTGATGCCATAACACCAGAAGCGGAAACCGCCCTCGTCAATGGTCTTCAGGATTTCAAAGACTGGACCGCAACCCTGGAATCCTATGCCGACCTGGGGCAACAACTTCCCCTGGTGAATTTGAGTGTCGGCCAGCTGCTTGACATTGACGCCCTTGTCCAGGAAAAACTGCTTGATCCCCTGGCTGCTGAACTTGACGGCGATATCGCTACCACGGCAACCACCGAAAATGTGGTCACCATCCTTAACGGCCTGGCCGAGACCAGCGCGGTAACCGGTGATCTGGTAGACAATGAATATATTTTCAACCTGACATTTGCCCCTACTGGCCCGGCAACCGCAACCCCTTTAAATCTTGCCGAATCCCTGAATTTCAACATGGGGCTTGACGGCTCGGCTGATCTGGCGGTAAATGCCGCTCTTGATATCAACTTTGCTTTTGGCTACAATGTTGACTCGGCTGAATTTTTTGTCCGCTTCACTGACTTTTCCGCCAACGCCCAGGTCAATGCTTCCGATCTGGACTTTGATCTGCGCCTGGGTTTTCTTGACACAAATGTTACCGGCGGCACGGCAAACCTTGATGCCGGGATCGATCTGGCCATAACCGATCCCGACAACTCCGACGGTCATAACTACCTTACCACTACCGATCTGCAAAACATTATTCCCGAAAGCCACCTGGAAACGGCTTTAACCGGTTCCGCCTCTCTTGATCTGCCGGTTTCCAGTTCCCTGACAAGCACCCCCCAGGACCTGCAACTTTCCTGGGCCGATCTTGGTGATTCCTCCACAGTCACCACCAACATAATGAATGATTCCCTGGAAGAATTCCGGAATTTTCTCGACATCTCCCCGGAAACTGCCTTGTCCGGACTCCAGTCCCTGCCTGACATGCTTGACGGCATAACCGGGATAGCGGCCCTGGGCCAGGGTTTGCCTGTTATCGGTAACCATCTGGCCGATGTTGTGTCTGTGGTCGATGATATCCAGGGCTTTATTGCTGATCTGCCTGATTTCAGCACGGCCCAGGGTATGCAGACCGCCCTGCAGGCAGCACTTGATACGCTGGCTCCCGGCAATACCGTGGACATGACTGTGGCAGACAATGATCTGCAGTTCGCTTTTCACTTCAGCAAAGAATTTTCCCAGGATATTGATTTTGATCTGCAAAGCGAGTTAAACGGCCTTAAACTGAACCTGAACGGACAGCTCAACGCTGCCGGTTCAGTGGATACCGGGATTAAATTCGGCTTGGCCTTTGATACAGGCATGGTAGAAACCGACCGTTTTTACCTGCTTGAGGGGGAAGACTCCTTTGTCGATCTGGCCTTTAAGCTTATCACTGAATCGCCCATAACCGCCACAGCCGGTCTTGGCCTGATTAATGTCGGTATTGAAAACGGCGAAATTGCCGGAGCCGGACGAACAGGTAACCGAATTGATCGGGACAAGGATGCCACTGCCCGCATCAGCCTGCTTGACCCTGGCAGCGGCGCGGATGATGATGGCCGGATCACCCTGACGGAGATTCTTGACGCGCCTCTTGATATCATTGCCGCCCCGCTATTTGATGCTGCCATCCAGGCAGGGATGGACATTGTACCGCCCATTGTTTCCAGTGCCAATGTTCATGTTGGCCTGGACTGGTATAATATTGCCAATCCTGCCGATGTCCATGCTGTTTTTGATTCCTCAGCCCTGGATGATATGCTGAGCAGTCCCGGCGACCTGTTGAACTCTGATGTCTTGAGCGAGGCCGCGGCTACCGGGTTGCGCAGCCTGGGAACATGGTTTGACAGTATGGTGTCGGCGACGGACAGCGCGCCTTTTAATATTGAACTGCCGCTAGTCAATAAAACCCTGGCGGAAATTATCAGTCTTGAAGATCTCCTGCCTCAGATTTCCACGGCCCTGCTCTCTTTTCTCGATGATCCCTCTGCCACCACTGGTGATTTTGTCAGCCAGGTAAGCTCTTCTCTGGCTTCTTTAGCCGATTCCAGCCCGGATATGGCAATTAATATCCTGAGTGATCGGCTGTTCGGTGGCCTGTTGGCGGCTGGTGACGAGGCAGCGGCAAACTGGCTGGGCTATACCCCTGATGCAGATGTCCTGTTGTTTAACGTGGGTTTCAATCTTGACAAAACTCTGGTTGACCAGCAAATCAGTCTGGCTGGAGAACATAACAGCCTGGGAGCAGATTTTGAACTGCCGGTAACTATTGGCGCTGACCTGAACCTTGATTTTACCTTTGGCTATAACCTGACTGACGGCATGGCGGTCGATGATGCCTTTTTCGTCCGCTTAAACGAACTTACCGCCGGGATGGATATCAACGTAACCGCTGATTTTGAAGTTGATCTCGGCATGTTGAAGGCCTCGGTGGATAACGGGGATATTAATTTTGCCGCCGGAGTGGAGATCACTCTGGCAAATCCCGATGCTGATGCTGCCGGGATTCTCACCCTGGAAGAGATAAGCGGCACCAGCCCGGCCGGTTTGGTTTCTTTTGATATTACTGATTCATCACTCTCCGCCCGTCTGCCCATGCAGGCCTCGCTGCTGGGCAGCGGGGCCAGGGCCACCCTGGTAATTGCCGGTGATCCCTTAAGGGGAGAGGCCCCTGATTTTCACCTGGAAGGAACTGATTTTTCCGACTTCAGTAATTTCGGCAGCCTGACCCCGGCCTCCCTGCTCTCCGGTCTCGACCAGATTGCCACCCTGCTTTCCCAGATAATCGGCACTGACATTCTCAATAAAGATATTCCCCTGATTGATGTCTCCATCAGTGATGTCCTTGACTATGGCCAGGCCTTCAGCGATCAGGTAACCAGCCTGCTCTACAGGTCGGACGGCTCACCTGCTTTCAGCGACCTTGACCAGCTTGAGGAACTGCTCAACCGGGTTCTGGTCAGGGCCACCGGTGTTGCCCTGCCGGAGACCGGAACATTGGATTCCGATGCCATTTTCAATATTGTCCTGGACGGGGGAGCCGCCATTCCCGTTACTCTTGATCATACTCTCACCAGCGGCTTTACCTCGCGCCAGGATTTAATTGATTACATTAACACTACCCTCGAGGGGATAAGCGGCCTGGCCGGAGTCAGCACCGGGCTTACTGCTGATGGCCATATCACCATGAATGCCCCGGACGGCAGTTCCTCCTTTGAGCTGACCGTTGATCCCGCTGATCCGGGCAACAGCGCCTTTACGGCCCTGGGCTTCATGGAAAGCCAGGTTAACGGGCTTTCCGGTCTGGATGTTAATTTTGACCGGGCTCATGACCTCTTGCTTTATACTCTGCATCTTGATCACAGTTTTGTTGATTTTACGACGGATTTCAACTTTAATCGGGATCTGGGGCCCCTGGGTAATATTGCCATAAATGACAGCAGTTTTTCAATTAACGCCGCCGGTGGCCTTGAGCTGACCTTTGGCCTTGATCTTTCCGTCACCGGCTCAACTTTAAAGGCCCTGAGGCCTGTCGACCCATCGGGGCGGCTTGACCATGACGCCCATTTTGAGCTGCTCTTAAACGGTTTTGCCGATTCAGCTGCCGAGGAAGAGCCTTCCCGGATTGAAGTTGTCCTGACCAGCGCCGCCACCCAGACCAATTCCGGAGTTGCTGATCTTGTGGCCGATCTCAACAACTCCCTGCGGGCGGCCCTGCGTAATGCCGAATTTTCCGGCGACCAGATCGTTGCCGGTTCGGAAAATTCGGCGGAGGGAGATTTTATCACCCTGTCGCTGCAGGCTGCAGTTGCCGGTTCATCATTGATTCTTTACGCTGATGCCGATGATCCTGCGGTAAGTGACCTGGGCTTTACCCAAAGTTACCAGGACAGTGTTACCATTATCACCAGTCAGGACGGCACAGACCCTAATTACCTGCCGGCCGATGGCAGGCTTTCAACCACTGCCACCTTCACGCTGGCGGTGAACGGTAATGACCCGGTTTCAATCTCGGTATCTGCTGATTCTCATAATGAGAACCGCCAGGATCTGGTGGATGATATCAACCAGGCAATTAATAGCCGTCACCTGGATAATGTGCTGGCCGAACTGGTGGGCAACCGGCTGGCCTTTACGGCCACCGGCCCGGAGGCCCAGCTGCGGATAACCGCGGCAGCCGATAATACGGCTGTTACCGAACTGGGGCTTGCCGTTGATATGAGCCAGGGGCCGATGCCCCTGAACCGGATAGCCAACCTTCATTTTGAAGGCCGGGCCCTGCCGGAAAACGGCCAGTTGTCAGCCGACGCGACCTTTCAGGTTTCCCTGAACCACGACGCTCCCGTGACCATCACGGTTACCAGGGACTCTACCCTGACCGGTAATGGTGATGACGGCACTGAGGCAAACAGTTGCACCAGGGATATTATCAGTAATATCAACCAGGCGATTGCCACAGCCGGGTTGTCCGGCATTACCGCCATGCTGGCAGCCAACGGCCATCTCTCCCTGACCACAACCGGGGCTGATGCCGTCATTGAGGTTACCGCAACAGCCGATGATCCTGCTGTTACTGAACTGGGTATGGAAACCAGCCAGATCGCCAGAGCCGCGATCAACTCCCAGATTGCCGCCACCAGCCTGCTTGACCAGCTGGTGCTGGATAATCTTCGTCTCTTCGGTGACATGGATATTGTTGGTTCCCTTGATGCCGGAGCTGACTTCGCCGGTCTCATCGGCCTGACCATTGATGATGCCCAGGCCACCCTGCATGGTGGTATTGATTATAATCTCTTCAACGCCGCTTCTCCTCTCCGCCTGGTTGATCTTTTTGAAAATTTGAGTGACCTGCCCGACTATCTTAATTTCAACCCGGAGAGTTTAATTCCTGAAGGTACTTTTAATTTCAATCTGCCAGTGGCGGTGGATGGTGCGGTAGCCGGCATGCTGGGGCTTGATGAAACCGAGATGGCCATGACCATTTCTTCCGGCGACAGCGGCAATCTCTTTGATTTTGGCTCCTGGGATTTTGATCTTTCCGGCCTGGATGCCCTGGCTAATTTTGAAAATTTTGAGATGCCCTCAATCTTCGAGGCTCTGCAGCTTGTCATCGATTTTCTCCGAGACATCGGCGAAGACACCTTTCTCAGTAAGGAAATTCCCCTGATCGACACCAGTTTGAATGATGTCCTTGATTTCACCGATGACCTGCTGGCAACCCTGGACGGTTTCCAGAACGATCCGGCAACCGCCTTAAGTAATCTGGAAGAAAAACTGGAAGAGGCCCTGGCTGTTGCCCTGGATGAGGCGGTTGATGATGTCCGGAACATGGTGGATACCCCGGTTTTTAATCCCGAGACTCACAACTTTCAGCTTGGTCTCCACATCAGTCGCACCCCTGACATTGGTCCACTTTCCCTTGACATGAACCTGGAGACCCTGGGGCTGGGCGATATATCTGACCTGCCGGGCATCGGCAACCTCCTGGAAATAAGTACAGAGGGAAGTTTAAGCATTGAACCGGAAATGATTTTTGACCTCGTCTTCGGGGTTGATGTCACTGACGGTACCAATATCCAGCCCTACATTCTTGATGACACGGGAATTTCCTTTGGCCTGAAAATATCCAACCCGGAAGATCTGAATTTCAGCCTGGCCCTGGGGCCGCTGGGCGCCTATGTCCGGGGAGGCAGTGTCCTGCTTTCTGACACCACGGGCAGTGACAAGGCCACTTTCAGCGTAGGGTTAAATAATATTACCGGGGATAAATATTTCCTGCGCTCCCTGCCTCCAATAGGGGACATGATTGATATTGATGTTAACGGCAAGGTGGAGGCAACCCTGCCGGTTTATTTCCCCACCGAGGATCATCCCATTTCCGCCACAAACAATGATTTTCACTTGGGCATCACTGATCTAGGCGGCTTGCTGAACGCCCTGTTTACCGGTGGTGACGCCGCCAGTTTTATAAATTTCACCTGGCCGGATGTTGATTTCCAGAATCTATTTAATACGGAAAACATGTTCGGCAATATTGCCGGTATTCTTGATGCTATTGATCTTATTCTCGGCACGGTGCAGGATCTGGTCGCGGACGGAGTGTTTGGCGACAATCTGCCCATTGTCGGCAACAACCTCCAGGACGCGGTTGATTTTTTTGGAGAACTGCGCAGCAACCTTGCCGAGGCCAAGGCAATCATTCGGGATGTGGGTGATCCCGGCCTGGCCCGAGATTATCTCTATTATCTTCTGGCTCCGGCCGGAAACAGCGATTTTAATCCAGATGTTGTTACTGCTCTGTCCGGCGTGGATCATCTGGGAATTCTCAAGGATCTTGATCATGACGGTGATATTGATCCTGACGACATCAGGCTGGTGGTCAATGAGCACTTGTGGGAATATGGCGAAGACTCTCCCATTGGCGAGGATACCGTTAATGACGCCAATTATCAGGTGGCAATCGGCTCCAGCTGGGGAGAGGGTATTCCCATTAACTTTGATATCGGCCTGCCCGGCCTGGGCCTGACAGTAGATGAACCGGAGGAAGGCGAAGAAGGCGGAGTGGGAGTCAGTATTGACTGGCTGCTCAACCTGGGATTCGGAGTGGATCGTGATGATGGTTTTTACTTTATGACCAATCTCCAGGATCCTGATCCGCCGGGAGGCGGTGATCCTGCCCTTGATCTGCTTAATCTCGGTCTGATTATCGGGTTGAATGAAGGATTTTCCGCCACGGCCAGCCTCGGTTTTCTCGAGGTCCAGATTGCCGAAGATAATAGCGACAAACCTGATGATCATGTGCTGGATGGTCAGCATACCGGTCTTAACGGTGATGTGGCCATATCCTTTAATGATTCCTCCGGCCCCAATGCCAGAATAGGCTTTGACGAACTGCTTACCCTGGACTGGCTGAGTAATTTTGATATTGATGTTGCTGCCAGTGCCGTGGTCAACCTTGACCTTACCCTGGGTTTTGGCCTGAACAGCGGCGATATTTCTAATTTCCCCTCCATGACCTCGGACTTCCACATGGCCTGGAATTTCCTGGGTGATAACATGCAGGGCGACACCCCGGATGTGGCTTTTGACAATATTTCTCTCCATCTTGGCGAATTTTTAAGTAATTTTATCGGCAATGTACTTGATCCTATCCAGGATGTCCTGGAGCCGGTGCAGCCCATTATCGATATTCTCACCTATCCGCTGCCGGTTATCTCCGACCTGGCCGGGGAGCCGTTCACCATGCTGGATCTGGCCTCCTACCTGCCTGGCGGCATTGCCGACGCAGCCGACTGGATTGACAGCGCTATCGGTATTATAGACCTCATTAATAAAATCAGTTCCTTTGGCAGCAACGATGTATATATAGAATTAGGTAGTGTGGTCTTTTCCGGTGACGGTGTTGATACTGATTTTGATCTGCGTCTGGGCCGGGGCTCCGGCGGTACCAACGCCCTGTCGGAAAATCCCTTTGATGATCTGCTGGCCCAGGGCAATCTTACTACCCGTTCCGTCAGTGAAATAGAAAGCGATATCAACGAGACTTCTGACGGTGCCCAGTTTCTCACCTCGGCCTCTGCCGTGGGCGGAGGGTTGCAGATCCCTATGTGGGAAGATCCGGCCAGCGTTATCGGCCTGCTGTTCGGCCGGGATATTGATCTGATTAAATATGTCATGCCCACCCTGAAGGTGGAATTTTCCTACCGCCAGAGTTTTGGCCCGGTCTGGGCTACCCCGCCGGTGTATGTCAATATCGGTGGCCGCCTGGGTGCCCAGGTCGATTTCACCTTTGGCTATGACACCAGGGGCATAAAGAAATTCATTGACAGCAAGAAAGGACTTGATCTGTTCTACGGTTTTTATATCGACGATCGGGTGGTGGACGGAGAAGATCAACCTGAAGCCAGGCTCTATGGCGAACTGGGGGCCGGAGCCTCGGTCAATGTGGCAGTTGCGGAAATCGGGGTTGAGGGTGGCATCTTTGCTGAATTACGGCTGGATATCAATGATCCTGATGATGACGGCAAATTTTACATGGATGAATTCAGCCAGTTATGCAACACAGCCTGCCTCTTTGATTTTTCCGGGGCCCTTGGCGCTTACCTGCGTCTGTTCTGGGAGATTGATCTGGGTTTTTTCTCCATTGGCGACAGCTATGAACTGGCCAGAGTAACCCTGCTCGATTTTGATATTGACTGCTGTCCTGACCCGCCGGAACTGGCCGGATTCCAGAATGCTGCGGATGAAGCTGCCGGCAAACTAACCCTCTATATGGGCGAAGACTTTGCTGCCCAACGCGGCGGCGGCCTGGAAGGGGAAACCGATGAAGAGTTTACGGTTTCGGCCATGGAAAACGGCAAAGTCAAGGTCGCGGCCTTTGGTTTTGAGCAGTATTTCGGTGAAGAGGGCAAATATATTGAATCAATCTATGCCAGTGCCGGAACCGGCAACGATATCATAATCATTGAAGACCAACCCCGAGACATCGACGGCAATTTTATTGCCGCTGAACTCCATGGCGGCACAGGTAATGACCAGCTTGTCGGCAGCGCTGGTGCTGATCTTATTTATGGCGATACGGGAGAAGATATTATCCGGGGCGGCGGCGGCGATGACACCCTGTTTGCCCATGACAACGTCACTGCCGGGCCGGCCATTTACCGGGAAAAGGTTGAAGGCGGCAAGGGTAATGACCAGCTTTACGGCAGCAGCGGCAATGACCTTATGGATGGCGGCGAAGGCG
The DNA here is from genome assembly GCA_003644505.1 of Candidatus Makaraimicrobium thalassicum. Lineage (GTDB taxonomy): Bacteria > Omnitrophota > Gorgyraeia > Tantalellales > Tantalellaceae > Makaraimicrobium > Makaraimicrobium thalassicum. Next base: position 9,482 of record QNCM01000028.1, read on the forward strand.
ATGACCATGTCTACGGCGGCAGTGGCGATGATACCATTTATGGCGATGACGGGGTGGATTATCTCTTTGGCGGCCAGGGGTTTGACAGTCTCCTGGGCGAAAACGGCGCTGATTTTCTCTATGGCGGCGCTGGTATGGATATTATTTCCGGTGGCGATGACTCTGACCTGATCCACGGCGACAGCCTGGAGGCGGTTTATTCCGGCCAGGCCATTGCCCTGTTCGGCAACCCGATCAGCAATCAGGATGATGATGATATTATTTTTGGTGACGGCTATTCCTTTCAGCAGCTGGCAAAATACGACAAGACCCTGGCCCGGCAGCTGGCGGAAAAATTTCTCCAGGGCAGCGGGGTGGAGATAGAGGATATTGACCAGCAGGTTGAGCAGATGCTTAATGCCGAAGGGGACGAGCCGTTTCTCGCTCCCGGCGTTGATACTATCATCGGCGAAGGCGGCGATGATATGATCTTTGCCGATCCCCTGCTGCGCCAGGATGCGGAATGGACGGCCCAGGACAATTTTATCTCCGGCGGTCTGGGCGCTGATCTTATTGTCGGCGGCGGAGCAGTTGATCTTATCTATGGAGAGGATGAAAACGGTGCTTCTTCCGCGAACCAGAGTCTTGATGGCGATCGTATATACGCCCTGGCCGGCAATGATACCATTATCGGCGGCAGCGGCGATGATTTGCTTTCCGGTGGTGATGATGTTGATACTATTGACGGCAACAGCGGTGATGATACCCTGATCGGCGGGGCAGGTGCCGATCTCCTCAGGGGTGAAGAGGGCAACGATTATATTTCCGGCGGCAGCGGCGATGATGAAATATATGGTAATGACGGCAATGATACCCTGCGGGGTCTGGAAGGTGATGATCAAATTTACGGCCAGGCAGGCGATGACACCATCTTCGGCAATGCCGGGGCTGATACTATTTACGGCGGGATCGGGGCTGATACCATTCTCGGCGGTTCCCAGTCTGACCTGATTTACGGTGAAGACGACAGCGGCTCTCATTCAGTCAATCCTCTGGCTGACAATGATCTTATTTTCGGCAGCAAGGGCAATGACGAGATTTACGGCCAGAACGGCAATGACACCATTTACGGCAATGACGATGATGATCTTATTTTCGGCGGCGTGGGCGATGACACCATTTACGGCAACAAGGACAGCGATGTCATTTACGGCGAAACCGGGATCGACACTATTTCCGGCAATGAGGGCGATGACTTTATTTATGGTGACAGCGGCAGCGACACATTAAACGGCAACAGCGGAGTGGATTATATTTACGGCGGCCTGGATAATGATACGATTTACGGCGGTGACCAGGATGATTTTCTTTATGGCGGGGAGGGCGAAGACACAATATCCGGGGGCGCGAATGATGATCTGATCGACGGTGGGGCTGCGGCTGACACCCTGAGTGGCAATAGCGGCAGTGATATTATTTATGGCCGGGCCGGAGCAGATATTATCAGCGGCGGCAGTGAGCGCGACCGTATTTTCGGCGGCCTGGGTGATGACGAAATCAGTGGCGATCAAGGCAGTGATCTGCTCCACGGCGACCAGGGTCGGGATATCATTCATGGCGGCAGTGAAGATGACGAGATTTTCGCGGACAGCGGCATTGGCGACCATCTCTACGGCGACGAAGGCGCGGATCGGATCATCGGTTCCGATGACGGAAGCAACCATGACGCTGATTTCAACGATTCCATCTTTTTCGGCGATGTCATTGAGGGCGGGGCCGGGGATGACATGATTATGGCCATGGCCGGAGCTGACCTGGTGCGCGGCAATGAAGGAGAGGATGTCATTTACGGCAGCACTGGCGATGACCTGCTGCTGGGCGGCAGTGGCAAGGATACCATCTATGGCGAAGGGGGTAACGACACCCTTTACGGCCATGATAATAATGAGTCTCTAGATGACAATGCTGATGATGCACTTTACGGCGAGCTGGGAGACGACTTCCTGGCCGGTGAAGGCGGTCAGGATTATCTTGACGGCGGTTTCGGTACGGACAGTTTAAGCGGCGGCAGCGGCAATGACGAGCTGCTGGCCGGCTTCGGGGTTAATGACATCCTGCACGGCAACAGCGGCAATGACCTGTTGCGGGGGGCGGACGACGGGGCAGATCAACTTTTTGGCGACAGCGGCCGGGACCGGATTTACGGCTATGGCGGTAATGACGTTATCAGCGGCGGGCCGGATGATGATATTGTTGACGGCGGATACGGCGATGATGTCATTGCCGGAGACGGGGGCAGCGATCTGCTCACCGGCGGCGCTGACCATGACATTCTTTACGGTCACAGTGAAAGCGGCAGCGGCGATGACAGTGCGGTTGATTATCTCTACGGTGATTTCGGCACCAATACCGATGATGTCGGGTCCGGCTCTGATCAGCTTTACGGCAACAACGGCAATGATTTTCTCTTTGGTGAATATGGCGACGACCTGATTGTGCCGGGCGGCGGCGCGTCTGATTTCGTCGATTACGGCAATGCCGGTGATGACGCGGCTTTTACTGCGCCCGCGGGCACGGCGCCGCCGACGCTCCAGGTTCCGGATGACGGCAATGCCAGGGCCGCGGCCACTCTGCCCACGGGCATTGACGAGCTGGGCCGCTGGGCCGAATACGCTGGTTCTGCCACGGGCCTGGGGCTGGGTGCGGCTGATTCCCCGGTTCTGGAACCGGCGATAACATCCAACAGCAACGGCCAGTATGTGGCCTGGACTGATGCCCGGAACGGCAATTTTGAAATATACCTGGCTCAACATACTGCCGCGGGCTGGCAGCAGATAGCAGCCAGCGCCGAACAGGGCGGAGTGAGCGATACGGCCACGGCCTCGCGTCGGCCTTCAGTCATACTTGATGACACGGACGCGCCGATTGTTGTCTGGACGGAGATTACGGATTCAGGCATGGATATCATGGCGGCCCGCTATGATGCCGGGGCAAATGGCGGGGCCGGGGGCTGGATTGGGCTGGGTAATTCCCTGACTGCGGGCGGCATCAGCAACAGCGGCACAGCCGATCATGCAACTATTCTTAATACAGCTTCCGGTCTGGTGGCAGCCTGGCTGGATAGCTCCAGCGCTACCAGTCAGATTTACTGCAAACTTTTTAACGGCACGGACTGGGTTGATTTTGGCACCGGTTCTGCCAGCGGCTCCGGTGTTTCCGCCTCAAATAACGATATCAGGCAGTTTGCCCTGACAAACGACGGGGACTCGGTGGCTGTGGCCTGGGCTGAGGTGGTGAACGGGATCAAGCAGATTTATCTACGGGAAAATAGTGCCGGCACCTGGCAGGAGCTTGGCGGTTCAACCACTGGTAACGGCATCAGCCAGAACCACCTTGCCAGTCAGAAGCCCAGCCTGGCCTATCGTGACGGCTCACTCTTTGTTGCCTGGGAACAAGCGGATGAAAAGTGGAACAGCAGCACAGGAACCACGGAAATAAACCAGGAAATTTACGTGGCCCGCTATGACGGCGGTTCCTGGCAGCCTGCCGGTTCCTCGGCCATGTCCACAGGCGGAGTTTCCCGGAGTGAGGCCAATGCGGCAGCCCCGCGGCTTGCCGCTGGCGGCGGCAGCCTCTACCTGCTGTGGACAGACAGCAGGATTGACGTCCAGGGAGTGAAAACCACCCATCTTTACAGCAAAAAATGGAATGGCAGTAATTTTGTTGAGGAAGTAAATGGCGATGCCGCAGGCTACGGTATCAGCCAGACCGGCGGCGAACAGGAGATGGTCAGCCTGACGGTTGACCAGACCGGCCACCCCTTTGTGGCCTGGTCCGACTCTGCTTCCGGATTTTCCGAGGTTTATGTCCGGGGCAACACCTTTGAGATCAGCCAGGTCTTTAACGCCGATGGCGCAACCTCCATCCAGGACATTCTCGATATCAACGACCTGGGAACAGGCGACCTGATCTATGTTACCGGCAATCATCCTGAAGCAATAACAATATCTGCCGACGATGCCGGAGTGCTCATCCTCGGAGCCCCGGATAACGCCTCGGTTCTCTCCGGCCCGATTACCTTGGATAACGCTGCTGGCACCTGCCTGCAACGTTTGACAATCACCGGCAATATTATTCTGAACAACTCTGCTTCCGCTACTCTCAGGGAAAATATCATTTCCGCCGCAGTCACCGTTAACAGCGGCACAGACACGCGGATAAGTCATAATGAGTTTGCCGGCGGCTCGCTTGTTCTGGCCGGGGGCGAGACAGTGGTGGAGCATAACAGCTTTAGCGGCGGCGTGGACGCGATCATCATCAACTCAGAGGCAGGCGGCAGAATTGCCCATAATGATATTCAGGCCACCGGCACGGCCCTGGCCATTGACGCTGCTTTTACTGGCGAGATAAACAAAAACACCATCCACGGCTCGGCAACCGGTATCAGCTATCAGGCCCCGGCCCTGCTCTCCGCTAATTCTATTTTTGCTAATACAACCGGCGTAACGACGAGTACGGCAGATAGCGCGGAGGCCCTTGGTTTTACCGGCCCTGCGCTGGCTAATGAAATCTACGCCAATGACCTTGGTATCAATCTGGCAGAGGCCCGGATTCAGGGCCAGCATATTTACAGCAACCAGACTGGCGTCAGCGGTTCCGGCATAATCGGCGGCGACAGCCTTGACAACGCCAACCTGATTGAAAACAACGTGACCGGCGTGGGCGGTTTCACCGGCTTGATCCAGTTTAACCGCATTGCCGGCAACCAGACCGGAATTGCCGCCAGCGACCATCAGCAGATTTTTCATAATCTTGTTTACCGCAATACCGTCACCGGCCTGCTGGTCAGCGGCGCCACCGATGTCCGCACCGTCAACAACACCTGGTACGCGGCTGTGGGCGATAATATCAGGATTGAAAACGGCAGCAGCAACGTGGAGGTGAGAAACTCCATCCTCTGGGCCGAAAACGGTTATGACCTCTACGTGGCCAATGACAGCCAGGCAGGATTTTTCAGCGACTACAACACCCTGCATGCCGCAACCGGCGGTAAACTGGTTTACTGGACCAAGGATTTTACCGATATCCTTGACTGGCAGGCCGATGTCAACCGCTTTGATCTCCACTCCCTGGGCACCACCATTATAAATCCCGTCTGGTCGGAGCCGCAGTTTCTGAATCTTGCCCGTGATGATTACCGGCTCTTTACCTTAAGCGCGGTTCAGCGTTTTGCTGATCCGGCTGTGGATTCAGCTGACCCGAAAAGCGACCTGGCAACTCCGGTCGCCCTGTATCAGAATCTCATGGCCAATCCCGGCTTCGAATCAGGCACTGATAACTGGCTGACCAACGAGGACGCCACCACCGGCAGCACCATGCCCTTTGCCGGGAACGCTTATTTCCGGGCCGGGGATATTGAAGAGGGCTTTGCCCAACAAACCATTGATCTACTTGCCGTCGGCTTTACAGTGAACGAACTTGACAGCCTCGACCTGGAAGTGGTGTTCAGCGGCAGAATACGGTCGGCATCTGAGGCAAAGCCTGACACGGGCCGGATTCAACTTACCTTTTTAAACGGTTCAGGAAAGAAAATCGGTCAGAGAGAATCAGTTTCAGGCAATCCCTCGGAGCGCTGGGACCTCATCGGCGGTCGGGTGCAGATTCCCGTGGGCGCCCGCAGCATTGTCTACCGTTTTATTGCCGACCGCACCACCGGCAACAGCGGTTACAGCAACGACAGTTATCTTGACCACGCCTTTATGGGCATTGTCTCGGAAAACATCGCTCCCAACCAGGGAGCCTATGGCAACTCCAGCCTGGAAACTCCGGAAGCCGGAACCCGTCTGGCCCTGCGCTTCCCCGATCTTTACACCGACTGGGAAAAGGACAAGCCCCATACCATCCGGTGGGATTCCTTCGGCAACGGCGACAATTCCCCGGTAAAGATCGACCTTTATCAGGATACCGTGGACGGCCCGGCCTTCCTGCTGACCATTGCCGACGTTACCCCGGATGACGGCGAATATATCTGGACTCCGGCCACTGACAATGTTGATTTCGGCACCCATGGCCTGCGGATAATGGTTTCCCTGGTAGACAACCCCCTGGTCTTTGATCGCAGCGTCGAGTCTTTTGCTGTGCCTGAAGACGGCAACATGTACTATGTTGACGATTACAGCAACGTTAATGATGAATATACCCCGGTCGCCATTGGCTCCAACCGCAACACCGGCAAAACCCCGGACGCCCCCAAACCCAACCCGGTCAATTTACTGCGCACCTACGACCTGGGGGTCGGCGATACGTTTAATATTGACACCGGAACCTATCCGCTCATTAATGAATTACGAATTTCCGGCACCAATGATTTGGGGCTTGGATTGGATGAGGCCTTCACTATGCGGGGGCCGGTTGCGGATGTGAACCGTGAGGTTCTTCTGGTCACCGCCATTCCCGAGGCCCGGCCCGAGGCTTTGCTTGAACTTGATGATGCCGATTACATGACCCTGCACAACTTCACCCTGGAGGGGGCTCAACGGGGCCTCTGGGTGCATAACGGCAGCGATGTCTTTAACGCCTCCTACATAACCGCCCATGATCATCTAAAAGACAGTATCAGGATCGAGACCAGTTCCATTGGTCAAAGCCTTGACCATCTAACCGCCTACGACAGCGGGAAAAACGGAATTTATATTGAGGGCGAAATCGGCAGCCTCACCAACAGCCTGTCTCATGACAACCAGGATGACGGTTTTTATCTGATGAATACCGGCAATGCCCAAATCCGCTCAAATGAAGTTTACGGCAATGATACCGGAATTTATATTTACAATATAGTGTCCGGTACCGTAACCGAAATAGGAGCCGCTGATCTGACGATCCAGGTCGGAAACATTATTCATGATAACAGTTATTACGGAGTACAGGCTCAAAGCGGAGTTCGGGTTTCCGGCAATTACATATATAATCATTCAGGAACATACAGCCCCGGAATTTATCTCACCAACAGCACGGCTGAGGCTAATTTTCTCTCAAATAATGCCTATGGCATCATGGGCCATGGCAATATAATCGGCAACACCATTGAAAACAGCAGCAACAGGGGTATTTATTACAGCGGCGGCTATGCTGGAACCATCAGCAATAATCAGCTGCGCGCCAATGCCACCGGAATTTTTCTGTCCCCATACAGTTCAACCTCAATACCGGTTACCAATAATCTCTTTTATGAAAATTCAGATTACAGTCTGGTGATTAATGCCGGCGGTCATCTGCTGCGCAACAATACCTTTTATGAACCGGCGGCTGATGGCGTGATGCTGCAGGGCTACACGGCCAATGTGGAACTGCGTAATAATATTTTTCAGGTTGACTCCGGCACTGCCATAAGCGTGGAGCCAAACAGTCAGACCGGCTTTACGAGCGATTACAACCTGTTTTACACTGCGGGAACCGGTATTATCGGTTCCTGGCAGGGAGAGCGGGAAACTCTTGCCGCCTGGCAGAATGCCGCCTTCAGCGACTACAACAGCATATTTGCCGAGCCGCTCTTTATTGATCCCATAAATCATGATTTTCACCTCATGAGCATATACGGCAGTTTTCATAATGGAAATCTTGCCCCGGAGCTTGACCCTGTGACTCATCTGCCCTACCTGCCGACGGTTGCTGAAGTGGTTGACGCCGACCAGTCTCCGGCCATTGACCGGGGCAGTCCCCTTGACGGGTTCAACGCGGAACCGGAACATAACGGCGGCTACATTAATCTGGGTGCCTATGGGAATACGGCTCAGGCCTCCCGGAGCCCGGAACAGTATGTGCTGGTCACCGCCCCCAACGGCGGTGAAGGAGTCCCCCAGGAAAGCGTTTTTGACATCCGCTGGCGGGCCTTTGGTTTTGTCGGTAATGTTGACATATCCTATTCAGCAGACGGGATGGCCGGCAGCTTTATCTCTCTGGCGGCTAATGAAGATAATGACGGCCTCTATGCCTGGAATGTTGATCCCGGCAGTTTCAACGTTTCCGACAGTTATGTCATCAGGATTTCTTCATCCCTTAATTCAGACATCTCCGACATCTCAGACAATTTGTTCAGCGTTACCGAACCCATCAGCTTCTATTACGTTGATGACAGTGCCAATGACGGCGATGAATACACTCCCGGAGCCACCGGCGATGACGCCAACGACGGCTTGTCAGCTGCCGCACCCAAGGCCTCCATCAGGGCCATTCTGGAAACCTACAACCTGGGCGAGGGCGATGTGATCCTGGTTGACAGCGGCAGCTATGATCTGACAACCAATATTATTATCGGTGAAAATGATGCGGGCGTGGAAATTCGCGGCCCTATCCAGGCCGGCCACCAGGCCCTGCTTGACCGGGGAAACACCGCTGGCGGCAGTTACATTTTCCAGCTTGAGAATACGGATAATACCATCATTGCCAATCTGGGTCTCACTGGAGCCTATTACGGCATATTCGCGGCATACAACGGAGGTTCCGACAATGTGGTTATCCGCGACAGTGAAATTTTCAGGAACGGGACAGGGATATATCTTAACAGTGGCAATAACGGTATCCTGGTTCAGGATGTTGCTGTTCACCATAACGCCAGCGATGGTATATACAGCGGCGCCGAGGGCACGGAAATCAGCGGTGGAGAATTTTTCAAAAACAGCGGAACCGCCATTACCATGTTCGGAAATGACAGCACAGTGCATGGCAGCCATGTCTATGGCAACAACAGCACCGGCATCTCCGTGAGCGGTGCCGGTTCCACGGTTTATAATAATGTGGTGCATGACAATACGGGTAACGGAATTTCCGCCGAAAACGGCATTACTGTAAGCGGCAATACCGTATACGGCCATGATTCCTCCAGCCGCAGCGGGATATCAATGACCAACGGCAGGACATCCGGCAATATTGTTTACGATAATTATTACGGCATATCCGGCAGGGGAACCATCGAAGGGAACCGGGTGTTTGCCAATCTGGAAAGCGGAATCAATGTCTCGGGTGGCAGCTCCATAAACAACAATGATGTTTATGACAATCCCCTTGGTATTTCCGTTTACAATTATTACTACGATGAAATATCAATAGACAACAACCGTATTTACGACAGCAGTGATCATGCCGTTTCTATTCATGGCGGTAATAACTATCAGATCAGCAATAATACCATTATTCATAACCAGGGTGACGCAATCTCCCTTGACTCCAATGCCAGAGATGTTGTCCTGGAAAATAATATTATCGCAGTAGCGGACGGCCATGCCCTTATTGTTGCCAATAACAGTCAACAGGGATTCAGCAGTGATTATAATCTTTTTTGTCTCACTGGAACCGGCATGGTCGCTGAATGGGAGGGCGGTGATTTTTCCAGCCTGGTTGACTGGATTTACGAACTTGGTTTTGATCAGCACAGCCTCATCGGTGATCCTCTTTTTATGAACCAGGCCGGGCCGGATATGATCCCGGGGTTCAGTTTTATCCCGGTGGAAGAGTCGTTAATAATCGACAACGGCAATCCCGGTTTTACCACCGTCGGCACCTGGCTGCCTATTGATGAACCGGAACAGAACGAAAACATCGGTTATGGCGGCGATATTCTTTACAGCGAGGCGGGAAGCGGGGAAAACCGGGCTTCATGGAATTTTACCGGCCTGATACCGGGCTGGTACCAGGTGGCCGTCACCTGGGCTCCGGAAATATACAGTTTTTACGGCAGGGCATACCATGCGCCTTTTACCGTCAGTGACAGCGGGACAGTGGCAGCCTTCGGCACCTTTAACCAGTATCAATCTTTTGATGATTTCGTGGAGCTGGCAACAGTATTTATCAGCGGGGATTCCCTTACCGTTGAACTGACCAATGACGACACCGGCAAGGTTCTGGCCGATGCCGTGCAGATTCAGCGGATTGAGGGTGATCACAGCCAGGATGATGATTTTCACCTGCAATCCCTTTCTCCGGCCATTGACAGCGGCAATCCCCTTGCATATTTCCTCAGCGAACCCGCAGCCAACGACAGCAGGATTAACCAGGGAGCCTACGGCAACACCGTTGAGGCGACACAGAGCGCTTCCGACAGAATGGTGCAGATTTTAACCCCCAACGGCCTGGAAAAATTTGAAGCCGGCCAGGAGGTGCTGATAACCTGGCAATCCAGCGGACTGGTGGCAGAAGATGTGGTTGCCCTGATCAACACCGGGGGTGAAAACGTCAGTACCGCCGGCAATGGTAACTGGCTGGAAGATCAATACCAGACAGTCCATAATTATAACGGGACAATCAGCGGAGATATTAATCTTTCCGGCATCGCTCAACCGGCGCCGGAAGAGGTTTACGCCCATTATACCTATACCTCCTCCGGGGTCGGCAACCGGATTGCCTGGCAGCTGTCGGTGCCTGACGGCGACTATAATCTCCGGCTTCATTTCGTCGACCCCGGCTCCTATAGCATCGGTTCCCGGATGTTTGACATTAAACTCCAGGGTGAAACAGTACAGAGCGATTTTGATATCTTTGCCGAGGCGGGCGGCCGCCTCATTGCCCTGGCAAAGGAATTTACCCTTACGGCTGAATCAGGCCGGGGAATTGATATTGAACTGCTCAACAAGACTTACTCCGGCACCGTGCTTTCCGCCATAGAACTGACCCGAACCAATGCGGATGGGGCAGCCGGAACAACGGTTAATCTTGAACTCTCCACCGACAACGGGGCCAGCTGGCTGATTCTGGCCGAAGATCAGGCCCTTGACCGTTTCGGCAAAGGCAGTTATCTCTGGACCGTGGGGCCGGAAACCAGCGACCAGGCCCTGGTGCGGGTTGTCGCCAACACTGCCGATCAGCCCCGGGATCAATCTGATCAGCCCTTCCTGATTGCCAACAGCGGCACCTCCTATTTTATTAACGACAATTCTACAGCAGGAGATGAATACGCCACGGCAGCAGGCGACAACGCCTACAGCGGCAAGAGTGCGGATGCGCCCATGGCCAGTCTGGCCGGCCTGCTCAGGGCCTATGATCTGGAGCCGGGCGATATAATTTATGTGGATAACGGCAGCTACAGCCTACCTGCCAATATTGTCATTGATGCTGAAGACAGCGGGGTCACCATTCAGGGGCCGGAGGAAAGCGGCCACCAGGCGCTCTTTGACCGGGGCAATACCGCCACGAACACGGCTGTTTTTGATTTTTCCGGGGCCGTGGATGTCAGCATTTCCCATCTGGCCCTTACCGGTGCTAATACCGGGCTGAAAGGAACATACGGCAGCAAGACTGCCGTTAATCTCACCATCAGCGACTGTGACATCTTTGCCAACAGTTCTTACGGGGTCAATTTCTCCAGTCAGATGACTGATGTAATTTTTAGCGACAATCTTGTCCATAACAACGGCCAGGGTTTATCTCTCCAGGGGGAAAGAAGCCGGATAAGCGGCGGCAAGGTTTTTGCCAATCTCTCGTATGGTTATGGTATTTCCATCTCCGGAGCCGACAGCCTGGTTGCCGGAGTTGAGGTGTATGGGAATTATTACGGCATCAACATGAGTGGCGAGAATACCGTTGCCCGGGACAATATTGTTCACGGCAACAACAATACCGGTATAACCGGAGGCTATCATACCCTGGTCAACAATAATACCGTCTATGGTCATGTCAATAATAACATTACTGGTATTTACAACAGTGGAGCCGTGGTCAAAAACAACATTGTCTATGATAATTATTACGGCATCCAGGGATCCGGCGAGATCAGCCATAATCAGGTTTATAATAATATAAACAGTGGGATAAGGTCTACATCGTCCGGCGGCATTGTTGCTTATAATACAGTGTACGATAATCCCGTGGGCATTTCACTGGCAACAAATTCAGGCAACAGCGTGGAGGTGCGGGGCAACCTGATTTACCACAGCAGCGACAAGGGTCTGCTCATTCATGATGGGGCAAATCATCAGGTGGTAAATAATACCATTATTCAGGAAAACGGCGATGCCGTTATCCTGGAATATCGGGCAGACAACGTCCTGCTGGAAAACAATATTATCCAGGCCGGCAACGGCTTTGCCTTGCGGGTCGAGGATGACAGCCAGCAGGG
>QNCM01000029.1 GCA_003644505.1 Candidatus Makaraimicrobium thalassicum
ATTCGAAACGCTTGGTGACGAATTGCTCGGCATCCCGCTCCTTCTCCCTATGTTCCGCACTCTTGAGCGGCTCTCTAATGTCGAGTTCGCAATCGCACAATCTTTGTATAAGCACGGTCTGCCTACTCGCTCGGTCGCAGTCGGTGATCCTGACCATCCTCCAACTGCCGAAGATATTGAAAAAGTAGCCGACCAAGTTAAAAATCTCGACTCTGCTTCCGAATATGTCCATCCTTACTATTTCAAAGTTGACACAATCGAAACGAAGTTCCCGTCCAATATCCAGAACATCCCTGAATTCTTCCTCGCACAGATCGTCGCCCTTTCGGGCATCCCGCGCAGGTTCCTGCTCGGTGAGGAGAAGTTCGCATCCACTGTGACCGCGCTTCAGCGCAATCTCGCAATGATGCTCGAACCCCTTCAGGCGCGCGTTAAGACTTGGGTCGAGGAGCAAATCTTTCAGCGTGTGCTCGCTATCCGCAAACATGAAGGTGAAGTCAAACTGATATGGAAAACAATCACTGAGCCCGCCGAGCCCCGCCTCGTTGAGGATACTGTCAAACTTGCTCGTACGTTCATCGATGGCAAACCACTCATCACCTGGGAGGAAGCACGTCAGCGTCTGAAACTTCCGACGACTCCCGCCGAGTCCCGTGCCACCACGCTTATGCAACTCAAAAATAACGAACTCGCGGGCATCTATCTTGTTGAGCCGCATGGCGAACTCATCTGGCTTGGCAGGAAGAAGGCAATCGTCAAGTCCGTGAGGTTCTCCTCGCATATTGGTGAACCTCTCTATCTGCTTTCAGGCAAATTCTGTTATGGCATCATTCGGCTGGATTCCCCGGTCGAGATCTCGCTCAAAGAGTTTCGTGAACTCATACCTAAACATCTCGTGTCTGAAGAGGAACGTGAACAGTGGTGGCCGCACAAACGCAAACTTTTTTACTACCCGATTGTCGTTGAGAAGCTTTTCAATCCTCCGCGTAGATGGAAGTATGAACCAGGAATTCAGAACTTCGTGCAGCATGTAGAATTCTTGTGATATGGCTAAAACTCGAGTAAAATGCTATAAAGGCTGCATCATCTGGAGATCCGATAAATATTCAAATTTCCCTTATCTCGTTGAACACACTTGTTACGGCAATGTTTATGTTAAGTCAGTTTCAGATGCCGAAACTGTCATTGATGACTGTATCTCCAATGAAGATTGGGTATTCTGTCAGTGTGGCAATTCGCTAATCGATCAGCCTGTCTCTGTCACCTATGAAAACGGCAATCCCGCGTCTGGTATTTCAGTCTCGGCTTCTCCGAATTTTTCCTCTTCCCATTGCTCGCGCAGTGGTACTACTGATGCCAATGGTGAGTGTTCTCTTTCTGATTTAGTTTCTGGTAAATCTTATGATATTTCAATTTCTCCGCCCGCCAATTTTACCTGTGATCCAAGCTGTACGCAGACTGTCAACGCTTCTTCCTCGACCGTTTCGTTCGTTCTTAAGTTTCGTTATAAGTTATCTCTCTCTCTTCCCGCGCCCCCTTCGCTCTCCCTGCTGCTTCAGTCCCTTCGTCGTGAACTCTCGCCGATTGCTCTTTCCGCCCTCCCGTCCATTTCTCCTTCCCGGCTCGAAAACTTACTCGTGTTCCTTTTCCGTTCGCTGTCTGCTCTTCCGTCTCTGTCCGTCTCCGAACTCAAAAATCTTATTGTTCCTCTTTCCCTCCCCCTCCCCCCGCCCCCCTCCCTTTCCCTTTCGGAGCTCAAGTTCATCTCTCGTGAACTCGCAACTCTCCTCTTTGAGGATTTTCCCGAACTTGCGGTTTCAATTCTGTTATTCACTTTCCCGCGTCAACCTCTTTCTGATGCCATCGTTGTTGAGAACATGAATGCACTTGCAGAAGCGTCATTTGAACATCATCGCAGAGCCCAATTCTCCAATTTCAATGCCCCTCCGTTCATCTGTCTCATCTGCGGCGAAACCTTTAATACTATTGATGATTATATCTCTCATTTGATACAACATGTCACAGCGTATGAAGAGGGACACGAAGAAGAATCCACTTGATGCGCTTTCCGCACCGCCGATCCAGATCTGCCTCATCGCATTTGACAAAGACGGGAAAAAGCTCAAATCAGTCACAGTTGAAGCTCATTCCTGGCTCTTGAATTTCTATCACATCATCAAGATGCTCATCGGCCAGGACGAGGTTAGCTGCTGGGTCAAGAACTATTCCGGCACTCAGGTACAGCTCCGTGCTTTTTCCACTTCCAACTGTTGGGATGATGTCTCCGATGCCAAAACCGAAGTTGGTGTTGGCGACTCCAATGCTGCATTCAATGCTTCGCATCACAAACTCCAAGGCTCAAATGCCTACTGGGGCGATGTTAATGGCGCCGTTGATGCTTCCGATAAAGTCAGCTTCATCGCCGAAATTGATTGCACTACTGCTCTCACAGTCAAAGAAGTTGGGATTCGTTTCCCAAAAGTCAAAGACGTCTATGGCAACAACCAAATTGTCATGATCGAACGCAGTGTGCTTTCTGAGTCTGATCAGCTCGATGTTCCGGCCGGTGGCAAAGTCCAGGCAACTTATGAAATGAATTACCCATAAGATGACTCTCCACATTTCCGATATTAAACTTCCCGAAAATCCCGTTGTAGGTGCTGAACTGCGCATCCCTGTTACCGTGAAGAATGATACCGATTCCGAAGTCGAAGTTCGTGTCTATCTCTATTCCGAAAAGCAGGAAGGTGAGGGCTCCATTCTCTGGGATTATGAGCCCGATGTTCACTGGCAGAATATCGCCGCAGGTGAAGAGTATTCCTTTTCTGGCTATTGGGACACGCTCACTTGCGTCCTCCCAAATAAAGATCCATGGAACTTCTGGGTTGAATTGCGAGAGCAGTCCCAAGACTTCATTGAGAAAAAGGAGTTCACGCTCCAGGCTCAAGATCGCCCATATTGGTGGGGCACACTCGTCGATAACATTATGATGGGTAACGTCAAATCCATTACCGAGCCCGTTATGTCACTATTTGCAATTGACGAAATTGAAGGCATCACCGCGCCGCCGTTCACTTGTTGGATTTGCGGCGACGAGTTCGAAGGCGAGTCTGCAACTCTTGATTTCGGCAAACATCTCATGCAGCATTTCATCTCCTTCGTTTCTGATTGGTTCAATGAAGGTTCCTTAGAGTCTGAAGAATAATTTTATCTGAACTCAATGTAACAATATGGCATCTGAGATCACACCCGGAAAATCAAGGGCTGCGCTCGTGCTCGATATCATCAAGCTCGTATTCGATATCATGCAAACTGTCTCGTTCATGATGTTCATCGAAGAAGAAGGCATTCAGATTCGCGGGTTTGGCATTATGAGCCTCATGCGCGAGAATCTCGTAGATGAGGTGGAAACTCAACTGGAAGCGCTCAAAGAGCAAGTTCAGAATCTTGAAACCTTCTGTGATTCTTGGGGCTGGTTTGCTCCTTACATGAAACCCACTTATGCTAATTATGTCCAGGCAGCTTATGACCAGATCGATGCCTGGGAAGCCTGGGTCGCCGCCAAGAAAGCCGAGCGCGACAAGGCGATCATTCGGATTGTATCCTCACCGACCAATGCTGAAATTTGGATTGATGACGAAAATTCCAATCTTCTCACGCCTCAAACTTTCGATGACCTTTCGCCTGGCGATCACACTATCAAACTCAAATATGTCAGCTCCCGCCGCGGTCAGCTTGAGTACGAAGACACAATTACCGTCGAAAAAGGCAAGACCAAAGAGTTTAGGTTCGTGCTTGAGGAGGTGTCTTGAGTTGGCTCATTTGTCCTCGACTGATTATTGGACCGCCGGGCTTGCAACTCTTTCGCGCCAAGTTATCTGCTTCGCTATTGCTAAAGCTCCTCTCTCCGGTCATCCTGTCTCTATCGCCGCTAAGGTCATCCTCAAATTCGCAGTTCATCAGTTTAATCTTCGCGTTTTAGAGATCGAAACTGCAATGGATGCTTCGCTCATGCTCGCTGAGCAAACTGCTTATCCTCTTCTGCTCCAGGTCTCGGAGGAGATGGACCGGCTCATGGCTGCTCAGCTCTTCTGGGAAGAGAAGCAAATCGCGCTCGCTGAGCTCATCCATCCGCTGCTGCTCGTTATTGAACCTCTTGCTTATCTATCGATTGGCAATTATATCGATTCCATGAAAGCCCAACAAGACGCCCACACTGCAGTCTTGCTCTATTTTGAAAGCCTCTGGGTATGGAAAACCGCTACCGTCACTTATGTGATTGATGGTGATACGTTCAAAGTCGATATTTTCGATGAGTCAGTCAGATTTGAGGATATTGATTGCCCCGAACCCGATACTGACAAGGGCAAAGCTGCAAAAGCCTATACCGAATCGCATTTACTCGGCAAAGAAGTCGAGCTCCGGGTTAGAAGACAGCTCGATGATTATGGCAGGCGAGTCGCAAAAGTCTATCTCGACGGCAAGAATTTCGGCTATGAACTCGTCCGTAATGGCCTTGCGAAATTTAGTTATGTTAAGAGATGAAGCCAGCATCTAATCCTGCGGATAAGCTATTGCAATCTTTCCGGCAAAATCAGATTCAGTTCACCCGTCTTATGAAGCGTCAGGCAGCGCACGCAAAAGTTCTCGAACATGAAACTTTTAAATTATGTTCACCCTATCTTTCTAATATGCCTACCCGTCTGCAAGTTCGCAGCTTCCCGCTCGGCTGTAAAATCAAAATCGATGGTGAACTCATGCCGTTCCGTACACCGCATACGTTCAATAATCTTCCACCCGGTCAGCATGTTGTTGAACTTGTCTATGAAGACGTCAATGGCAAGCGTTCACTTCGCAAAACCGTCCAGCTCGTGCCCAATCAGCGTGTAGTTTGTAAGTTGCATTTCAAAAAGCCTAAAACTCTTGCAACAATTGGATGAAAAAATGGATACAGAATCCAAAGAATCGGAATCCGTAGAATTGATTCGCAACATCAAGGATTATGATCCTTCTAAGCTCAACAATGCCCAACTTGCAGACGATATGCGCATTTGCTTCGCCTGGTACTCCTCGCTCCGGCAGGGCAAGAAATTGAAATTCACGAAGGATGAAGTCATCGAACTCGCTCGCAAAATCTACAATGAAATCGAAAAGCGTAAGCGTGAGGGCAAGATGAAACATGATTGGAAACCTGAACAGATGAAGAAGTTCTCCCGTGAACTCTTTGAAATCATTTCGTCAGGCACTTGCACGCTTGCCAAAATTCCCGACGGTAAAGGCCAACTCTCAATCGCATCTTCCCCGTCGCTCGCCGAAATTTGGATTGACAACAAGAACACCAAATTGCTCACCCCTGAAGCACAAATTTTCCTCGATCCTGGCAGTCACTCCGTCAAACTTAAGAAGCCACATTATCAGGATTTTTCATTCTCCGTATCTATTGTTGAAGGTGAGAAGATAGAGAAATTCTGCGAACTCTCACCTAAGTTCGCCGTCCTGACCTTGTTCAGCGTCCCTTCACATGCTCGTATCTTCATCGATGGCACCGATCAAAACAAAGTCACTCCTGAAACTTTCAAGTTCGATGTTTCCGGCTCGTCTAAAACGCTCGATATTACTCTCAAGCTGCCCGGTTTCAAAGATGCCGAGATCAATAATCTAGCTTTACATCCAGGTGATAAAATTGAGAAAGTCATTCATCTCGAGCCCGGCACTTCCACTCTCTCGCAGCTCGAAACGCTTCCTATATATCCAGGCAATGTCTCACCCCGATTTGATCCGCTCGATCTCGATGAGTTCTTAGAGAAATGGAATTCCTTTTATTTCCGCAAGCCATTTATTCTTCTTGTCGGCTCGCTCGCCAACTGGCAGCGCACTGAAGGTGATATTGATATTCTTGTGAAAGCCCGCGATCCCACGCCGCTGCTGAATGCTCTCGATCGTGCAATCATCAAGTGTTTCAAGATGAATGAAGATCAGCTCGCTGACCTCCTCATCCAGGTGCATCAGTTCATACATTCCGATTCGCTTTTCTTGCTCACGCGCTGGCGGATCGAACGCGCATTTCCCGAATGGAAAGGTAGAATTCAAGTGCTCGACGATTCCTTCTCGGGCCCGTTTACGAATTTCGTTGAGCTTGCCGACCTCGCTGCAGTAGCACGCAGTGAGAAAGTCCGCCAGGAAATGGCACAGCGTGCTATCAGGCTCTTCCAGTGGTTCCCGATGCTTAAACCTATGCATGGACGTCAGAAAGGTGAAATCTATTCGGTTGATTCGGTTATCGAAGTCCTTAGAACTCGCAAAGATAACTGGTTCGATATTGGCGTTTATGTCCAGAAGAAATATGATGGCACTCATTGCCAAGTACACAAGAGTGGCAAGAGGGTACTCATTTTTACTGAAGATGGTACCGATGTCACCCGGAATTGCCCGACGCTTGCCAAAGAATTTCAGCAGCAACCAATTGGTAGTTTCATCCTCTGCGGCGAGATCGAGCTCTGGAAGAATGGCAAGCATCAGCCTCGTGCGCTCACCGCGGGCATACTCAATGCCAGCAAGCCGCAGCCAGATGAAAAAGATTTAATTTTCAATGTCTACGACTGCCTCTTCTTTGATGAGGTTGATATCCATAATCGTCCCTATTCTAAACGTATCAATTATTATCAGAAAATCCGTGAAACTGACCATATCAAACTCGCTCCGTTCACTCTCTGCCATTCCGAGCAGTGTGTCCGTGAAGCAATCAAGAAGTACTCCGCTCAGGAAGGTTCCGAAGGTGCATACCTCAAACGTGCCGATTTCCCTTATGAACTCGATGGCAAAACCCGGTTGAATATCAAATACAAAAAGGAAAAGTCGCTCGATGCCCTCGTGCTCAAACGCAACAAAGTCGCTAGGACCGAGAAAACTTATTATTACCACTGCGGACTGAAATCCGATCACGACATCGTCTACTGCGGCAAAACTTTCAATACGAACATCAAAGCCGAACCCGGTGATATTATTAAGGTCGTATTCGTTGATATCTCAGGCTATACCGATCCAAAGACCGGCAAGCGCTGGGTCAATTGGTGGGCGCCGCGGGTCGTCATGTTACGCACCGACAAGAAAGAGCCCGACACTATTGACACCGCCTGGCGGATGGTCAAGGAGACTACCGGTAGGTTCGAAGAGAAGCCGATGCCAGATATCAAGAACCTTGAGCAGCTCGCCGAATTCTCAACCCATAAAGATTGCATCAATTTCGACCCCGAATCCCATATGTGCAAATTGCATAATCGTCTCGTAGACCCCGATGCGCCCGCCTGCCCCGATTTCCAGCCCCGTGCCAATCTCTCTGCCAGTGCTAAGCGGTTCGTCATTCAGAATCATTTCCGTGGCAGTTCCTCGCATGGCGATTTCCGTGTCCAGCTCGATCATGTGCTCGGCGGCTTCACGCTCGGCTGGCAGCGTGCAGATGAACTCAAACGTGAACTGGAAAAGCACTGGCAACTCAAGAAAACCAAAGACCGTTATGAAATCTACTGGGATGGTGAACTCGTGTATGCACTCGATAAGCGTGAGAATGTCCTCCAAGAACCGTCCGCAGCACTCAAGAAGCGCGTGTTCGAGTTCCATAAAAAACTCGCCATGGATCCCAGATTTTGGAAGATTGATATGAACACCGGCGAGGAACTCAAACGCAAAGGTTCAGTCCGTGACGAAGTGGAGAAGATTTTCTGTGTCCAGAAGACTCGTGAACCGTATGAATGGCTCTCAGTCGAGGGCGTAACTAAACCCCGTGAGGTTGAACCCGAACCCGGCGGCACGCGGTTCTTTCCCGGGATTTTCGTTGAAGTTGATTCTGGCACTTATTACCCTGGTGCGCAGAAACCGTATTTCAAAGAATATTTTCTCGACGGCAAGAAATGGAAAGGCAGGGTCGTGTTCCGGTTGGTTGCGGGTTTACAGGGCACAAAAGCAGTCGCCAATTGGCTATACTGGAAGCCCGATGACCAGACTCCTTATGTCTTGTCTGCACGCGCAGTCCGTGACAACTGGCTGCCTTCAGAAGGCTCCGCCATGCCCCCGGAATGGGAAGCCAAACTTCCTGAAGAATTACATTTCTGGAAAGCCAGCGATCGCAAGAAGAAACTCGAACTGCGTAAACTCGCACGCGAATATCTCATTAAGAAAGAGGTTCTCAGTGCTGACGATGAAGTTGATTTCGTGCTCACGCATCGATATTGGCAGGGTCAGTATGTCGTGCGCGGTCTCCCGGTCGAGGATTATCATATTAAAATCGGTAAGCACAGATTCCATCTCGATAAAGACCCCACCCACAAATTCCCGGAGCATGGCATCTCCGCATTGCAGTTTCACGATAAAGATGAATATTTCATCGAGGGCGAAAAGAAGCCACAATCCGCAGTCAACCCTAACCGCAAAATTCCCGCTTATATTCATGTGCTCGATCGCGGCAAAGCCGAAATCATCGCCGATGAGCCGTTGTATTTGCATGTGCGATTGAATGGCAAGAAACTCAAAGGTTTGTTTTATTTCCGCCGCACCTCGCGCGATGCCGAGTTCTGGATATTCAAAAAAGGTATGGAGAGCTTTTAAGATGGTTCCTATCAAAAGGCGCTCGGATGCTGAAATCGAACGTGAGTATCTCGAGCATTATCTCGATTCAGTTGTTTCTTCTATCAATTCAGCCTTTCCTTCCTTCTCCGCCTCGCTCTTCCATGCTGCCAATGGCGAATTGCATATCAAGATCATCCGGAAATGACTTCCGGCAAGCCCCTGACTGAAGAGCAGAAAGAAAAAATCAGGAAGGAAATTAAATTCAAAACTAAGTGCCAGCTCGCTAAGGAGATGGGACTCCATTACCAGACCGTATCCAAGTTCGTCAAGAAAGAATCGCTTGAGGACGATGATTCCGAAAATCGTTATATAGAACCTGATTCGGAAGATTAATTATGGAGGAGCAAGCTCAGCCGTTTGCACTGCGGGACATCTACGAGCATCCCTTCGTGCAGGACCTCATCCGCGAGAACCGTGAATTGCGCACGCTCGCCACCAAGCCGCAGGTCAAAGATTTGAGAGAGATTCCGCTGCCCTATACTGTTGAGAACTGCATCCTCATCAAGGAAGGTGTGCATAACGGCGTCTATTACCCCGCGGAAGAACTCAAGAAAGCAGTCGACCAGCACGAGGGTCTGCAGATTTATCTCGACCATAAAGACACGAAAGGTGAAGCCGCACAGACCTGGATTGGCGCTATTCATAATCCCAAATGGTCCGAGCGCGATAAGGCGATCCTTGGTGACATCGATATCGTTGACCCGAAGTATGCAATGGCAGTCGCTTATGGCGCCAAGTTTGGGCTCTCCGCAACCGTCGATGTGGATTCGCAGGAAGAAGATGGCAAACTCACCGGTCGTAATCTCCTCTTCAAATCTTATTCGATGGTGGTCAATCCCGCAGTGCGTGAAACGATGCTGAATGAGGCTCAAGACATGACTACGGAAGAGTTGGATTATGTGGCTGATCTCCAGCCCGCTCTCTCGAAGCTGGACGATGCGATCAGACGCGCATCGTCCATGAAAGATACGTCACTGCTCACGACCCTCCAGCAAATCAAGGCGATTGTATCGAAGGTTTGCGGTAAGGAGTATCCTTATCCCAAGCCCGGCTCGATGAGCCTTGACGTGCTCTCGGAGCAGATTTCGGCGCTCGCTCAGGCTATCAAGGATTTGCAGTCATCGTCTGAACCCTCCAGCACCAACGATAACGAGGAGCTGGAGGCTGTAAAGAAAGAGAATGAGGAATTAAAGGAGAAGTTGAATGCTATCCAGCAAAAGGAGCATGAGCAGAATGTTGAACGAGTCTTGAAGAAGGAGATCGAAGTCGGTCTCACCGCTGCCGCCGATGCCGAATCCCGACGCAAAGAATTATTGGAGATGGATTCCGCCGCGCTTACCGCAGTTGAGCAGAATCTTGATCGCACAATCAAGATCCTTGAGACCAATGTAGATGACACTAAGCCCGCAGAGACCACACCTTCATCCAGTCAGGAACTCTCACAGAAGTCTTCTTCTTCATCTGAGAAACTGCTCCAGATGATGATCGCGGAGCAGAACCGCGCCACATTCAAATACGGAGGTGATGAATGATATGAGGTCGCTTAGAGAACTCCAGGCTGCGAATATTACGGACACTAACACTACAAACATCAGCAATATCCAGGACACGTTCCTCGACACTGAAGTCCGGAAATTCGCCGAGGCACTGCGGTTCTTCCGGCAGGTCGTGGAAGAGAATGATGTGCTTGTGAATTCGCGTGACAAGACGCTGCGAATACCGAAGACTACTTCGCATCTCAGCATAACCACTTCGCACACTGAAGGTGCAGAGCGAACATATACCGAGATGACGAACATCAACACAGTGGACATCACGCCGGCTTTCAAGCTCGGGGCAATTGCCATCACGAAGGAGCTCGTCGATACCACGCGTGTGGATCTCATAGATCTTGCGAAGTATATGGTTGCGCAGGATATCGAGGAAGGCATCGAGAAGGCAATCACGCAAGCAATCGACACTAATGTTAGTACCAATGTGGTCTATGGCGGGGATGCCACCGATCCGTCAGAACTGGCCGCTGGCGATACTATCACTGTTGATCTCGTCGCCGATGCGATCCAAAAAGTGAAAGAGAACAATTATGTGCCTGCATTCCTGTTCATACGACCGGCTCAGGAGAACGTGTTCTACAAGTCCTCGCAGTTCACCAATGCTGCTGAATATGGTTCCAACGAGGTCGTGTTGAATGGTGAAATTGGTAAGTATCTTGGTGTGAAGGTCATCACGTCCACGCTCACCCAGCATTATGCCGCGAATGACGCAGATTTGAATTCCGACCTCGGCAATTGGGCTGTCGCTGGCACGTCCTGTCAGCTTATAGGGTTCACCGCAGGCAAGAAGAAGCCTATCGTGCTCGCATGGAAGCAGAAGCCCACTGTGTCGTATGAATATCTCAAGCGATATGCCAATCATTACATCTATTACGACGCCTGTTTTGGTGTAGGCGTGATTGAGGAGAAGGCGTGCTGCTTAATTAAAGTCTCGGATTCGTGATCGGAGGCGTAGCATGACCAAATATGGATTCAGGGACAATAAAATTACTACTGCACGTGTGACCACTGATGACCTCCAGGCTACCACGAAGGTCGTCGGCACTTCCGAGATCGAAAATGCTGCAATCACCGCTGCGAAGCTTGCCTCTAATGCCGTCGAATCTGCAAAGATTAAGGACGCCGCTGTAACCACCGCCAAAATCGCAGATGAAGCCGTCACCGCCGCCAAGCTCGCCGGCTGGACTCACGGCTCCGTCTCAGTTGATTTCGGTTCGGTGAATGCACATCAAACGGTCACGAAAGAAGTCGCTGTCAGTGGCATCAAGAAAGGTGATCCTGTCGTTGCATGCTTCTTCGAAGATCCCGGGGCCTCAATGGCAATCGTCGGTGCCTATGGCTCTCAGGATGGCTCTATTACGTTCATTGCGCTCGAAACTGGCGGTGTCACGCAAGACTTAGGCGCGAAAGTGGTGAACTTCTTCGCAATGACCGAGTGATGAATGCTCCTTCGACTCATCTCCTGGATGTGGAAAAGGTTGAAAAGACGCCTGACAAAGGTATCATCGCTTGGGTCAAGGATAGAGCACTGCCGCTCCTCGGTGCGCCCACCTTCCTCGAACTCGAAAAGCTCAGTCCCGCCAAACGATTGTTGGAAGTACTTATCGATGCCCAGCATCGCGCCTTTCGAAACTCCTTTCGACGATATGACGAATTGGCTCCTGCTTGCCGAGCTCTCTACGATCTCTGGAATGAACTCATCGAGTTCGAACAGACCGAACGAAGACGAAACATCTTCCGAAAGCTCCGAGACTTAACCGTTCATTTCATCGATCAGGACACTGCTTATCGCTGGCGGCTCCAGTGGGCAATCCAGCGACTGGATAAGGATAAATTCAAGCTCTCTGAGGAGGATAAGTATTGGTTCGGTATGAGTGATCAGTTCGATCATTCCGAAGACGATATCGAAAATATCGGCAAGAAGAAGCAAAAATGATCGAAGACACTCCCGCGCTCATCAGCACGCTCGGCTTCCCGATTGCAATTACCATTTACCTGCTCTGGGAACGTCAGCAGGTCACGAAGACGCTGGAGAAGGCAATCAAGCAAGACTTAGTCGCCGCAATCCAGGAACTGCGTGAGGAGATCATAAGGTTCAGCGAACGCTGTAATGGAGGGCGCAGACCATGAAAGATTTCTTCACGCTCGATGGGAAAACCTACAACTTGAATGAACTCTCGACTGCGCGGTTACGGCAGTCGCTCCCCAATCGCATCTTACTCTATCTCCAGTCGTTCGCGTCCGAAGATTTCTCTTTCGATAAGTCTTATTCTTACGGCTTGTTCAGGTCGCCGCAGCCTGCCAATCTTGACAAGCACGAAACCGAACAGTCAGGTCTTGATTATGTTGAATCTTCCAACATTACGAACACGAGCGAGGATGAAATCCTTTCTGATATCGAGTTCATCCTGAGCGAAGCGCGGCTGCGGGAACTCGTGCTCGAAGGCACTGCGGAAATCGCCGCGCAGCTCCGAATACGCGCAGATGGTACCTATACCACCTACCTCACGAAAGTCCGCGCCAATCTCTTCCGCCGCGATTCGGATGGCAACGACACCGCTATCCTCTCTAACAAAATCTATGATTTCGACACCAATGTCTCTCATTCCGCTGATGGCTGGGATGATAAGGTCGCTATCAAGATTCATGCCGACATCTCTCGTGTGGTTGTGCCACAAGATGAGCGCTTGGTGCTGCGTCTGGAAGTATTCGGCTATGTCTCCAGCGCGGATGCATCCAACAACAAGTGCAGGCTCTACTTCTCACGTGGGTCCACTGATTCTTATCTCATCCTTCCGGTCATTGAGGGCTTCTAAAAAAATGCCATACAAAAGCGATCTCACGGGTGAAATCATCAAAGATGAAAGTAAAATGATAGTCGTACAGTTCATTGAGTCAGGTGAACCTGTGACTCGCTATCTCGCTGATCTGCAAGAACTCAAAGATTGGTGGCAAGCCGGCAAGCCGCATAAAGGCGGCGAAGTCGAAATGTCCTCGTTCCATCATGAGCCTATCGAGGACGAATCGCAAAAAATCACGGTCCGGTTCCGCAACCAGACTTTCATCTTCCGTGACCTCGCTGAAGCGAAGGCGTGGTATACTGAAATTACCAAATGACGCCCTGGTATCTTCATCCCGCATTCCGACCTGCTCGCCTGCAAGACCTGGTTCTGTGGGTCAACCCATCTAGCGTCCATGGTACTACATGGCAGAACCTCGCGCCCCGTTATTCCAATGTCAACCACGGCAGAATTATCGGTGCTCAGGTCGGCGAACTGCTTCACCCGTCTGGTGTGTTCGGTTCCGCTCTTTATTTCAATGGCCAGAATGCTTATGTGGATTGCGGTCAGGGTGAGAGTTTGAATATTACTGATGCCATTACGATTGAGGCGTGGGTGAAACCGAATGTTCCTGCTTCTGTTCAGAGTGGTGATATAGTTGATAAAGGGGATTACTCTACAGAATCTGGTTATAGATTTTGCTTTGACCACGGTGAAGGAATGGATAACCAGTTTTTCTTGAACTGGAATCCGGGCACGGCAAAAGCTTTGTGGAGTCCAGATGAGGCAGTTAAGGTTGGAGAGTGGAATCATTTAGTTGGAGTGTATGTTCATAATGTAGGGAATAGATTGTATGTAGATGGTGAATTGGTTGCATCCAACTCTGTTTCGGGTGATATAACTCCGAATAGTTTAAGATTAAAAATTGGGGATGGGTTCAACGGCACCATCGACGAAGTCCGCATCTACGAAGCCGCACTATCACCTGCTGAAGTCACCCACAATTACACCCATTCGCCCATCTACTACATGCAGCACGGCATCGACCCGCTTGAACTGCTCGCCATGTCGCCGAAAGAAATATCAAGAGTTGTTGCCTAATTATTATCATGAAGTATTTAGTCCTCAAACCGGACTATCCGCATGCAAGTGCATCCAACGCCAAGTTCTCCATCAAGAAGGGCGAAGTCGTAGCCTGCCCGCCCGATTATTCGCCATCTGATTCGTTCTGTGTTTTCGATACCGAAGAAGCCGCATTAAAATATGTCCAGTCCGCTTATTACCAGTCGTTTCCGCAAATGCGCTCTCCGGCTGCCGCTGTTGCACCCGCAAGCCCGAACAAGCCGCGCTATCCCCTCTTCAGACGTGTGTCCGCAGTACCGTCGAAAGAAGTTACCTATCAGCTCTTCGCACGCGATATTTACAAGTTCCTTGCACAGCCCGAAGATGATGTGCTTGCGGATTTGCAGAACTTGAAAATCCATCCCAATTCACTCAAACGCATCCTGAAATGCGAACAGCAGCATTTCCGGCGTCCGCATGTGATTGACACCCTGGAAAAGCTCATCCTCGGTGAGCCTGTTAGTCAGTCCGAACAGAAAACTTCATCAGAGGAGTTCGTGTCCCGCAAAGAGCCCGCGCCCGAACAGCCACCCGAACCGCGCGCGAAGGGGATAACTCATACCGGCACACGCGGTATGCGCCGGCTGCTGCATCCATAAGGAGGTGGTGATACCATGGGCTACTCGTCACTCTCAAAATTGCGGTTGCTTACGCATTTCACGACCGCTGAGATTTCCGATGCCGATGTGCAGTCGCTTATGCCCGAAGCCGACCGCGCTATCCTCCGGCTTGCTACCGTCGAAGTCTATGATGAGAAATTGAGTGGTGATATCGATGGCTCCAACAAGAAGTTCACGACCGCACATAAACCTATCGCTGACACTGATTTCGATTCCGATGTGGATGCCGATGATGTCACGGTCTATCTCGTGGATTATGATGATGAGATGAATGAGGTGCATACTGAAACCACTGTCTCATCCGTGAATGCACGTGACGGTATCATCACGCTCGCCGAAGCCCCCACTACCACGAATGCGGAGGTCGGTGTGTTTGCTGATTATCGTTACTACAAAATGCCGGTGGATTATGACGTGCTCAAGCTCGCTGCGAACTATTACCTCGCGCATCTCTGCGAAATGAAGATCCGGACCGAGCGCGCACTCCAGTTCACCACGCCCGAACCCGGTGCACTACCGCCGCTCACGTCCGCGAAATCGCGCTGGCTCGAACTCGCATTGTCACAACTGCCTTTCGCGAAACCGCTATTGTTAGGAGTGTAACATGACCGTAACCTACACGACCGCCGATATCGTGAAGAAGCGTGTGAAAAATATATCGTCCTCGCTCGCCGATTCCGATATCGAGGAGAACATCCTCCAGGCTGAGTCTATTATCGATTCCGTGATGAAACGCACTGCCCGCGGCACGTCGCCCGATTTCACGTTCGATTCCTCCAAGCACGGCATCATCCGCGATTGCGCCACCAACTATGCCGCGTATCTTTGCGTCATCTATGATCCTTCAGAATTCCCGTCCATGGAAACCGCAGAGATGGTGGCAAACCTTTTGTGGAATGCTGTCCAGAATGCCCTGAACATGTTATCCGATTCTCGGTTCGTTGAGTATCTCGCATCATTGTGACCATGTTCGACAGACTGTATCCGTTTCGCGGACTTGAATGGCGCCGGTATTTCCACCAGTATACCACTCCTCGCGACTGGAAACGCGGTGCGCGCGATATCCCGTTCGGGCTCGGCGCGAAAACGCTATATGTGGATGGCACCAATGGGAATGATCATAACGATGGGCTATCGTGGAAAACCGCATTCAAAACTATTCAGCACGCAATCGATGAAGCCGATAGCTGGACTAATATTTTCATCAAAGATGGAACTTATTCCGAAGCTCTTTCTATCCCCTCCGGGAAGTCCTCTCTCTCGCTCATCGGCGAATCCTGGAAGGGCGTGATTATTTCTGCTGAAGATACTGCTTTGGATGTCATTTCCGATTCTAATTCCTTCATGAATCTGTATTTAAAGGCCATCGGCGAGCATTATGCCTGTCTTGCTACCGGCGGCAGAAATATTTTCAAGAATTGCTTCTTTGAGACATCCGGCTCCTCCACTCATGCTTTCGCTCTTTCCGGTGATGATAATCTCGTTTCGCATTCCGAAACTTCAGATAGCGTAGCTTTTGGTGTGCACCTCTTCGGCTGTCGCAATGAATTCGCTCATTGTCGTCTTTTCGGTTCTAATACGGTGCTTCGTATCGAAGAAGACTCAGATGATGGATTATTCCATGATTGCTCCTTCTTTAACGCTTCTGCTTATGCCGTCTACGCCGGTGGTGGTTCAAACAATCTCTTCTATCATAACAATTTCATCAACAATACCAATGCCATCTATGACAATGGCTATAATAAGTTCCTCGAGAATTTCTATGATGATCATTCCAACATCGACAACGGGTTCGGCATTGCTACTTCGCCCTATTCCTTCACCGGCGGTTCTGATCCCCGTCCCGTCGTCTGCCGCAACGGCTGGCTCGCCCTCTCCTGGGCTGATGCTGATCTCGTTGCCGCCATTAAAGCCGTTACTGACAATCTTCCTGACAATGGCTCTCTAAATGATCTCGCTGCTATCCGCGCTGTCACTGATAACTTACCCGATAATGGTAGCCTTAACGATCTCGCTGCTATCCGCGCTGTCACTGATAACTTACCCGATAATGGCAGTCTTAATGACCTCGCTTCCATCCTCGCTAATCAAAAGAAATACTGGCATTGGCATGCTCTCCATTCCGATGACTATCATGTCATCGCTGGAACTTGGTCTGTCGTGGATTATT
Source organism: Candidatus Makaraimicrobium thalassicum (assembly GCA_003644505.1). Classification (GTDB taxonomy): domain Bacteria; phylum Omnitrophota; class Gorgyraeia; order Tantalellales; family Tantalellaceae; genus Makaraimicrobium; species Makaraimicrobium thalassicum. The sequence continues at coordinate 16,868 of QNCM01000029.1, forward strand.
CCGGTCAGCACCTCGGCTGCGTCCTGAGCAACTATTCCGCCGCTGCTCTAAATGATGAAATTTCCGTTCCGTTTTTCGCTCCTTCCACTTCTGCTCTTACGCTCAATATCCGTTGCGTCACCAATAGCGTATCCGGGATTATTACTGTCTATGTTGATGGCCAATCTCAAGGCACTCTCGATCTCTACAGCGCTTCCGAACAATACAACGTCATCAAAACCATTTCGATTACTCCCGCCCGTGCAGGCATCAACATTCTGCGTTTGCGAGTCACCGATCACAATGCTTCCTCTTCCGATTATTGGTGTCTGATTTCTGAGATGTGGCTGAGCTGATTTATGGTGTTGCTATGTAGCTTATATAGGTCTCCATAGACCTATGTGTATATCACATAAATTTTGCATACCGCTCCGAAAGCCTGCTCATTTGGTCCCGTTCTCCGAAATATTTCTTCTCGTCGTCTTTCCAAAATTGTATATCATTTTTTGTATATCGCGACTTTTCTCGAGGGTCTAATGTATTGTGGTGAGTTCAAGTGAGTGTGTGAGTGTGCTCGCTATCCGTAACTAGTCCCGTAGAATTTAGGTATTATACATCTATCTATCTATCTATCTATCTATCTATCTATCTATCTATCTCTATTTAGCGAATAGAGTAAGGAGAAGGCTCTGATTTTGATATACAAATTCGGATTTTGTATATCATTTTAGGGGATGGTAAAAAATGAGGAGTTGCGTTTGTCAAAATTTTCACTCAAGAAATTTTGACATTTGTTAGTCTGTATATTGCCTTTATACCAAGTTAAAGCTTTTTATATAATGAAGTATATTCTATTATCGGTGAGATATAAAGATGGGCTCTAAGAAGTTCACGGGCATTAGGTTGGATGAAGAAGAGCTCGCGTTCCTCCGGGAATTGGGGAAAGGGAAAATCAGCACCGCCGTAAGAGAGCTGATCGCCGAGAAGAAGCGCAGGTTGGAGGAGGGCGAAGAAGCGCGCGAGAAGGCGCCCGATGAGCGATTCTTTGATTGTCTCATCTCGCCTTCGGATCCGCATTTGAAGGAAACGTATATGGCAATTGTGAGGATCTTCATCGCTAACGGTGGGCGCGCGGGTTCGGTGGATTATTTCTTGAGCAAGGTCATGGGCGATACTGGTCATGATAGCGCTACCGTTCTCAAGCATATCCGCAAATTGGGCAGTTCCGGCTATATCAAATTCGTCTCCGGTGCGACGTTCAGACCGACTTTTCGATTGGCGGATGGCATCTCCGTTGAGCATTTCCAAAAGCTGCTGACTGATTATTCCGATTTCATAAAACAGAATCAGAAATTCGCGGATGTCTGGGTTGATGCTATCGGAGAAGGTGAGTGAGATGCCCCAAGACGAAAAAGCCGTTAAAATCATCCGCCAGCGTATCCAAGTGCTGGAACGCCGCATGTGGCTCAATAAGCGTTATGGTAACAATGAAGCATCCCGTGTGCATGAAGCCGTCCTGCGCGAACTCAGGCGCATCCTCGCGAAGATTGAGCATGATTTGCGCTCCTCAAACGAAAAGGAGGTTAGGAGGTGATATGGAAAGATGGCAACTCTAAGATTTGATGAGGAAGAAGCGGAACAGCATGAAGTCATGCCCGCAGAGGATGAGGAAGAGGTAGGTGGTGAGTTTGCGGATTACTGGCATCCGGAGATCAAGCATGATGAGCTGAAGGGCGTAGTTATGGCTATCGGTGAGTCCGAGTTCGGAATTTACTGTGACATCGAGACTGAGGATGGTCTGACTTTCCGAACGCCCGCTCACAAAATCCTCCAGAACCGGCTGCAGAAACTCCAGGAGGGTGACTTTGTGCGGATTGTCTATGAAGGTCGCATCCGCACAAAGTCCGGCAGGTGGGCGGAGAATTACAGGGTCTTCAGACGCAAGCTCCCGGATGAAAAGCAGCAAAAGTTAGGGGAATGAGTGCGGTGACAGTTCAACCATGATAGGAGTTGGCACCTCGCTGCCGTCGCCGGCATTGTCGCCTCGCACCCATCCGTGATATGAGATGGCGCTCAGCTTTTCTTCTTGTCACCGCCTAAGTTCTTTTCTCCTTTTCTTTTTTTTTTCCCTCTTCTCTCTCGCTCATATTTGCGTTTCATGCAAATTTCTTCCTGGAACATGATTCATACTCCATCCGACCGCAATTTATTGCATCAAGAAGCACGATTTCGCATATTTGATTTATGAGAATTAACAAGAAGAAATGAAAATACTATAATATGAGGCACGAAAATCCGGAGCAAAGACTTGCGTTTGAGGTCTATTATTCTTTGGGTCCCTCTCGTTCAATTGAGAAGCTCCATTCAAAATATCTTGAACTCGTGAATCCAGACAGGAAGAAACCGCCTACACTCCAAACTCTCTTTAATTGGTCAAAATGGTTCAATTGGCAGGAACGTATCCGCAAGCGCGAACAGGAAGTTGGCATTCGTCTCGCAGAGGTAAACACCGAACTCGCAGTGAAATCCGCAGAGGATATCTTGAAGTTGCTCGTTGCGGAGTTGCGGACCGCCTTTGATGAGAAGCTCCGCCCGCGGTTCCCGTTGCAGAGTGCGCGCGATGTGAATGAGACCATCCGGCTCATCCTGCAGGTGTTAGGTGTGCATGAGCAGCAGTCGCAGGAGAATGTGCAGAACTGGACGAACATCAAAGTCATCAAGATAGTCACGTCCGAGTCGCGCCGCTCGCGTGAGGAGCGCGAGGAGGAGGGCGAGGAGGAAGATGCGGAGACCGTTGTCCTGGATGTTGATGCGAAGTGATTTTTTTTTTTATAGTTTCAATTCCTATGTCATTGTAATCGATGTGTGATGGGTGGGCGATGTTCCGGAGAGGTATGAGAAGCCCACCCCGCTATTTCCGAAGAACTGTGTAGTGTTTGGAACTTTTGATTTGTCATTCGCCCCGGTAGCTCAACCGGCAGAGCGGTTGATCTGTAATCAATTGGTTAAGGGTTCAAATCCCTTCCGGGGCTTGTGAATTAGCCAGCCCACCCACAGATGTCCAGTTGCCGCCGTTGTGCAGTTGTTGCCGTTTGCGCAGTGTGTGAGCCGTTGTGTGGTGCTGCCGTTGATGCAGTTGCCGCCGATGTCCAGTTGTGCCCACCCATGCAAGGTGGGGCTGCTGAGGTTCTTCTCCGCTGAGCCGTTTTTGCGGCGTGCAGCCCCACCGACATTTTTTTATACTCTCTCACTGCTTCATATCTATTATGCAGACCTGTCTCGTTGAGGAGTCCTTTGATGCACTGCCGGACAGAGTGGAGAAAATTCCCTTCCGGGTCGCTCGCAGATTTGTTACCGCACATCATTATCTCAGTTATGCACCTCCAGGTTGCAAATTCTCGCTCGGTGTGTTTTCGGGCCGTCATCTCATCGGTGTTATGATTTTCGGTCGTCCTGTTTCCCGCTATGAAGATGATGGTTCAACGCTCGAACTCACTCGTATGGTGCTGTTAGATTCTCCCAAAAATTCTGAGAGTCGCAGCCTCTCTCTCGCCGAGAAGTGGATCAAACGCCATACCAGTTATCGCCGTCTTATTGCTTACTCCGATGTAAGCCAGGGCCATAATGGTACTATTTATCGTGCCGCCAACTGGCGTTGTCTCGGGTTTGCACCTGGTGGTGGATTGCCATGGAATCTCACAAGACGTAACCGCAGAGCCTCCATCGGTGGCAAGAAATTGAAGTTCGAACGCATTTTGTCATGAGTATGTGCAGCCAGCCATTCGTTCTTTTTTTTTTCTCTCCTCTCTTCTCTTACTTAGTCGGCACTTCCAGCCATTAGGCAAATAAGTTCACTTGGGGCGACATACAAGTATGTCGCCTATGTGCTCCTTATTTATCTAATAGCATGGCTGGTTGCCTCCTTCATTATGTATGAGAAAAACCATAATGGCTGGTGCATCTTACTCATTTTTCGTTGGGTGTCCCGTAGCGTTCTCCTTCATTCTTACCATCAATCCATCCAGCCCACCCTATCGATATCCAGTTGTCGCTGTTGCTCAGTTGCGCATGCCGTTGTTCAGTTGACGCCGATGCGCAGTTGTGCCCGCCCATGCAAGGGGGATTGCCTGAGGTTGTGCCGTTGTGCGTGCCGTTGCTTGGTGCTGGCAATCCCCCGACATAGTCCCACCACCACCCCAACTGCCTTACCGGCCTCTCGCCATCGAGCATGTGAACCGGCGCACTAACACGCGGAGCGTGTTACTTCTGAAATTGAGCTTCACACGAATCACAAAGTTTGCGGACGGAACGACAGGATTACATAGCGTAACACGAATCGCATAGTCAGTTCCAAGTCACCGTCAGTTCCGATATGGCTGAGCCGGCAGTTGTTCCGCCGGGTTTCGAATTATGATACTGGAAGCCACACGCAGCCGCATAGTTCTGCGTGCGAAGTAACAAGAATCACACAGTGCGCCGAGCGCATAGTTTCCGTCCTGGAAGTAACAGGGATTGCATATGTGACGAATCGCATAGTGCGCTGTCGTTCGGTAGCAGGAATCGCATAGCGTAACACGGACCGCATAGTTTTGCAGTCGTAG
>QNCM01000030.1 GCA_003644505.1 Candidatus Makaraimicrobium thalassicum
GAAGTGGAATTAATAACGCCGGTGGCGCTTGAGAAAGAGTTAAGGTTCGCGATAAGGGAAGGCGGGCACACCGTAGGCGCGGGCGTTATCTCGGAAATAATGGAATAGTAGAATGGCAAAGAAGTCGAAGATAGCAAAAATAAGACTGCGCCTGAAGTCGTTTGACCACAAGCTTCTTGACGTGTCAATGGAGGAGATAGTCGAAACGGTAAAGAAGACCGGGGCGATAGTCATGGGGCCAGTACCTCTACCGACTAAACGGGAGCTTTTCACTGTCTTGAGATCGCCGCATGTTGACAAGAAGTCCAGGGAACAGTTCGAACTTAAGACACACAAGAGGCTTCTGGACATTGTGGATTCCACAACCAAGACAATAGATGCTTTGCGTAAACTGGATCTTCCGGCGGGCGTAGATGTAGAGATAAAATAGCACGTGTTGTTACACACCGGGAGTGTGACGGGCATAGCGATTAATAAACGAGGCAGAAGAGATGATACCAGGAATACTGGGGAAAAAGATAGGAATGACGCAGATTTTCGGAGAGGACGGTGACAGGATCCCCGTTACGGTTCTCGAGGCCGGTCCCTGTCTCGTACTGGCTGTAAAAGTCACCGGGAAAGACGGCTATAACGCGATCCAGGTAGGATATGACGATACAAAGGAAAAACGCGTCAAAAAACCGCAGAGAGAGTATCTCAAAGCCAATAAGCTGAAACCCAAGAAATTCGTCCGGGAGATAAGATGCGCTGAGCCCCCTGAGGTGAAGACCGGCGACGAGATAACCAACAGGATTTTTCAGAAAGGGGATTTTCTGGATGTCACCGGACGCTCAAAAGGTAAAGGTTTTCAGGGAGGGATGAAAAGGCACGGCTGGAGCGGCGGAAAACAGAGCCATGGTTCGATGTCCCATCGTGTCCCCGGTTCCATAGGCGCCAGTTCGTACCCCTCACGTGTCTTTAAGGGGCAAAGCATGGCCGGGCACATGGGCAGCGGGCGAACTACTGTTCAGAATGTAGAGATCATGGACGTTAACACGGATAACAGCACGATTGCGGTCCGGGGCGCGGTCCCCGGCGCCAACGGCACATACCTTGTTATCAGATATGCGAAAAAGAAGTCGGTCGCACCGCGTAAAGAAGATGACGGGAAGAAGGGTGAAGATGGCGGTAAAGAAGGAAGCGAAGAGTAAAGTGGGCGAGATCAGCACACGATTGCCGGTTTACGACCTGAAAGGCAAGGTCGCCGGCAATATTCAGCTGGACGGCAAACTATTTGACGGCCGTGTCAATAAGACGCTCCTGTATGAGGCAAAAAAGATGTACGAAGCGAACAGCCGCAGGGGTACGGCTTCGGCGAAGACAATATCCGAGGTTTCGGGTGGAGGAGTGAAACCCTGGAGGCAGAAAGGTACCGGCCGCGCCCGGGTAGGATCATCCAGAAACCCTATCTGGCGGCACGGAGGAACGGCTTTTGGGCCTAAACCCCGCGATTTTGGGTATTCCATGCCCAAAAAAGCCAGGAAGAAGGCGCTATTATCCAGTTTGAATGCCAGATTACTGGAGCAAAAGATAAAATCTGTGGTAAAGATCGAACTTGAAGAGCCGAAGACCAGGAGATTCAGTGTCATTCTTGACAACCTTAAAATAGAGGGCAAGGCGATGGTGGTCGTCGATACGATGTCCGAAAGTATCAAGCGTTCGTCCCGGAACCTCAGGCTGGTAAGCTTGAAAGAAGGCAGGAATTTAAATGCCAGAGACATTCTGTTAAACGAATGTATCGTGATCGAGAAGGAAGCGCTCGAAAAACTGACCGAGAGGTTGAAATGAAAACGCCGCATGACATTATCAAGAATATGATACGGACCGAAAAAGGATCGGATCTGCTTACACAGAACAAGTATCTTTTCAGGGTTGAAAAAAGGGCTAACAAGATCGAGGTAAAGAAAGCAGTTGAGCATATTTACCGGGTTAAAGTGAACGCGGTTCACATCATGAATATCAAAGGAAAAAAAAGAAGAGTGAGGGTCCGGGAGGGCACGACATCTTCGTGGAAAAAAGCTATTGTGACTTTGAGTCCTGACAACAGAATAGAGGTAACATAGAATGGGTGTCATGAAATATAAGGCGAGGACACCGGGACGGCGCTGGGGGACGGTTTCGGCCTTTGATGAGATCACCAGGACGAAGCCGGAAAAATCTTTGACCAGGGCCCTGCGTAAGACAGGCGGGCGGAACAACAATGGACGTAAAACCATAAGTGCCAGGGGCGGAGGGCACAAAAGGCAGTACCGGATTATTGATTTCCGGTATGCCAAGAAAGGACTTTCGGGCGTTATCGAGGCGATAGAATATGATCCAAACCGTTCTGCCCGTATCGCTCTTATCCGTTACGAGGATGGAGAAAAAATATATATCATCGCCCCGATGGGCGTAAAAGCAGGGGATACCGTTCAGTGCGGGTCCGGGGCGAAGATCGAGACGGGGAATTCAATGCCCCTCAGGGATGTACCCCTGGGGTCTGAGGTCTATTGTATTGAGCTGGATCCGGGGCGGGGCGCGAAAATAGCAAGATCGGCAGGCAACAGTGCCATGCTTGACGCGAAAGACGGCAAAAATATACATCTGCGTATGCCGAGCGGGGAAGTGCGGCTGGTCAGGGAGGATTGCTATGCTACGATTGGGAAGGTAGGGAACCCGGACCACGAGAACATCTCTCTTGGAAAGGCTGGCAGGTCGAGACACCTTGGAAGGAGGCCGAAGACGAGAGCCGTGGCGAAGAACCCGGTCGATCATCCCATGGGTGGTGGTGAAGGAAAATCCTCGGGCGGAAGGCATCCTGTGACGCCATGGGGAAAGATCACCAAGGGGTTGAAAACGCGAAAGAAAAATAAGGCGTCAAACAGTAAAATAGTGAAGCGACGGAGGAGGAAGTAGAATATGTCACGGTCGGTTACAAAGGGGCCTTTTGTTGACGGAAGCCTGATGAAAAAGGTTCAAAGGATTATAGAGAGCGGTAGTAAAAAACCGATAAAAACATGGTCAAGAAGATCTGTCATATTGCCGGATTTTGTAGGATTGACTATTTCCGTGCATAACGGTAAGACGTTTCGTTCGCTGTTCATAACCGAGAATATGGTCGGACATAAGCTGGGGGAGTTTGCGCCGACGCGTATATTTCGAAGCCATGGTGCGGCGACGAAGACCTCCGCGGAAAAAACGTAACATTGTGACAGAGGGAGAGGATCAGGATGCTCGCAAAGGCAAAAGCTAAATACATAAGAATCTCCGCACGCAAGGCAAGATTGGTGATTGATCTGCTCAAAGGCAAGACGGTTGAGGATGCGAATTTTATCCTCGATAACATAGGCAGGAAGGCGAGTTCACCGATAAAAAAGGCCTTGAATTCCGCCTTTGCGAATGTTAACTGTGAGAGGAAGGATAAGTTTCTCTCGAAAGACGTATTTATTTCGGGGATAAGAGCCGATGGGGGGCCGATGCTCAAGCGTTACAGGGCCGCGACAATGGGGCGGGCAACGCCTGTGCGGCACAGGACAGCGCATATTTATGTCGAGCTTGACAAGGTCACTGCAGGAAAAAAGGGATCAGGGAGCAAATAGTATGGGACAAAAGGTTCATCCGATAAGTTTTCGTATGGGTGTGATTCGTGACTGGAACAGCCGCTGGTATACAAGGAAGGAAGACTTCGCGGAAAAACTGCTGCAGGACACAAAGATACGGGAGTTGATCAAAAAGGACATGTCTACGGCGTTTGTGTCCCATGTGGACATAGAACGCGCAAGTAACCGGGTGCGTATCATAGTTTACTCGGGCAGACCTGGTATGATCATAGGCCGTAAAGGGGCCCAGATCGAAAGACTCAAGGAAGTGATACTTGAAATTATAGGCGAGCAGAACAAACTTTATATTGATATCAAGGAAATCCCGAATCCGGTACTGGACGCGAAGATCGTCGCCGATAGTATAGCCTTTCAACTGGTGAAAAGGATCGCTTTTCGGCGCGCTATGAAGAAGGCGATTCAGTCGCTTAAGGAGGCGGGAGGAGAAGGCATAAAGGTCAAATGTTCCGGCCGTCTGGGAGGGGCTGAGATAGCCAGGTCCGAAGGTTATAAATGGGGCAAGATACCGCTTCAGACCATACGGGCGGATATAGACTATGGTTTTACCGAGGCCAGGACCGCTTACGGGATAATCGGAGTAAAGGTATGGATCTATAAAGGCGAGAAATTCAGCACCGGTAGGCAGACAAAAAAACAGGAACTGAAGAAGAGAAGCAAGGTGTAGACAAATATGGCCATGATGCCCAAAAGGGTAAAATACAGGAAGCAGCAGAGAGGACGGCGCAAAGGAAAGAGTTATAAATCCAGCACTCTGGGCTTTGGGGAGTTTGGGCTGAAAACTCTGGAAAGCGAGTGGATCTCTGATAAACAGATAGAAGCAGCCAGGGTAGCCCTCATGCGGGAGACCGGAAGGGCCGGGAAATTGTGGATCCGGGTGTTCCCTGACAAGCCGGTGACTAAACAGGCGGCGGAAACACGTATGGGCAAAGGGAAAGGTTCTCCGGCAGGATGGGTCGCGGTCGTGAAGAAAGGCCGCATCCTGTTTGAAATGGAAGGGGTTCCGCAGGAGATGGCCAGAGAAGCATTCAGGTTGGCGGCGCATAAACTGCCGGTAAAGACAAGATTCGTGACCAGAGGAGGACAGGCTTGAAGGCAAGCGAAATAAGGAACATGACGGAAGTTGAGATCGAACATAAGCTCCTTGGATCTAAAGAACAGCTTTTTAAGATGAGGGCTGAAATTACAACCGGCCGGGTGGAGAGGCCGAGCAGATTCCGGCTTTTGAAACGTGACATAGCCAGATGCTATACTATTTTAAAGGAGAAAAAAGGTGAAGGACGGTAAACCGAGCAGAAAGACGATAACGGGGACGGTTGTAAGCGACAGGATGGATAAAAGTATTACGATCGAGTGGGAGATACGGAAAAAACATCCGGTTTACAAGAAGTTCGTCAAGCGGCATATGAAGATCAAGGCGCATGACGAGAAGAATGAGGCATCTGTCGGCGATCTCGTCAGAATAGTGGGGACGCGGCCGGTCTCCAAGCATAAATCCTGGAGGGTTGTTGATATCCTTCAAAAGGCACAAAGGGGTTGACAGCGATGCTTATAATGGGGAGCAAACTGGACGTTGCTGACAATAGCGGGGCCAGAAAAGCCTTGATGATCGGGGTTATCGGAAGATCCGGAAAACGCACGGCGGAGATAGGGGACGTTATTACCTGTAATATAAGGGAGTCCATCCCCACCGCGGAGGTAAAAAAAGGCGAAGTTGTCCGCGGTGTGATAGTCCGGACGGCTTATCCCATACTGCGGAAGGACGGGACCGTTCTCAAATTCGATCATAACGCGGTTGTCATAATCGATAAGGACGGTAATCCTCGTGGAACCCGTGTATTCGGTCCAGTTGCGCGTGAGCTTCGCAGGAAGAATTTCATGAAGATCGTGTCGCTGGCGCCGGAGGTCATTTGATGAGGAGACAGAATGCTTCATATAAAGAGGAATGATACAGTAAAGATCCTTGCGGGTAAGGATAAGGGGAAGACAGGAAAGGTGTTAAAAGTCTATCCCATGAAGGGCAGGGCAATAGTTCAGGGGGCGAACTTTACGAAAAAACACGTCAAGCAAAAGCGCCAGGATGAGCCGGGGGGCATTATACAGAGAGAGGCCTCGATTGATGTTTCGAACCTCGCGGTTGTATGTAAAGGCTGCAACCGCCCCGTTCGAGTCGGGGTAGATGTCCTGAGGGATGGCAGCAGAGCCAGATACTGCAAAAAGTGTAAAGAAGTGTTATAGAGTCACGAGCGGCGAGTTACGAGCGATAGATAATAAGAAGAGAGAGATATGGCAAGACTTAAAGATAAATACGAAAATGACATAGTGCCCGTTCTGATAGAGAAATTTGGGTGCAGGAACAGGATGGAAGTTCCCTGCCTTGAGAAGATCGTGGTCAATGTCGGCATGGGAGAGATGGCCCATCAAAAAGACCTGATAGAGCCGCTCAGGGATGAAATTGCGATCTTGACGGGACAGCGGCCGGCTTTGATGAAATCCAAAAAATCGATCTCCAACTTCAAAATACGAAGCGGAGCTCCTGTCGCGTACAAGACGACTTTGCGCAGACGCCGCATGTATGAATTCCTGGACAGACTGATAAATTTCGTTATACCGAGGATCAGGGATTTTCGCGGCGTGTCAAGAACGGCTTTCGATCAGCAGGGGAATTATACGCTTGGGATCAAGGAACAGACGATATTTCCTGAGCTGGAACTGGATAAGGTTCCTGTAACTCATGGGATGGATATCTGTTTTGTTACCACTGCCAGGACAAAAGAAGAGGCAATGAGCCTCTTGGAGAGTTTTGGCATGCCGTTCGCTAAAAAATAAGGGATGATATGGCGAAAAAAGCGCTTATTGAAAAAACAAAAAGGAAACCAAAGTTTAGCACAAGGGTTATTACCAGGTGCCAGATCTGCGGCAGGAAAAGGGGCTATATGAAACGGTTCAAGTTATGCCGCATTTGTTTCCGGGAACTGGCGTCGCGCGGTGATATCCCGGGGATAAGAAAGGCTAGCTGGTAAATAGTGAATTATTCCACTCCCGGAGTGGAATACGAGTGACGAGACAAGGGAGATATATATGAGTGTTACAGATTTGATCGCGGACCAGCTGACAGTAATACGGAACGCGGTAAGAGCCGGCAAAAAAACGGTCATCGTGAAGAGATCCGGTACCATTGAAGGGATCATAAAGATAGTGAAGGATGAAGGGTTCATCGAGAACTACAGGGCTATCGAAGATAACAAGCAGGGACAGCTCAAAATCTATTTGAAATATCTTGATGACGGGACCCCGGGGATGGAGACACTTAAACGGGTATCAAAACCGGGGCGCAGGCAGTATGTGCCGGCAAGAAAGGTGAGGGACGTGATGGGTGGAGTCGGGATCGCGATTCTCTCCACAAGTAAAGGATTGTTGACGGATAGAGAGGCAAAGCAGCAGGGAGTCGGAGGGGAGCTTATCTGTCAGATATGGTGAAGATTACAGTTCCACGTTGGGTGTGGAACTGCGGTTAAGAAAGAAGGAGCAAAAATAAATGTCCAGGGTCGGAAGACGGCCGATAGATATTCCAGAGGGGATAAAGGCCGGGATAGAGGAGAACAGGCTAAAGATCGAGGGTAAAGGAAAAACACTCGAACACATTATCCCGGACGGTTTTACGGTCGAGATAAAGGACGGCAGGATCACGGTCCGGAGACCGTCTGATTCAAGGGCGGCGAGAGCACTTCACGGCACCACCAGAAGTCTCATACAGAACACGATCACGGGACTTAAGGACGGCTTCCAGAAGAAACTTCGGATCCAGGGAGTGGGGTATAAAGCCCAGGTAAAGGGCAAAACACTGGTTCTGGACATCGGTTTTTCGCACACGGTTAATTATACCCCCCCTGAAGACGTTACGGTGGAGACCTCGAGTGCCACGGAGATCGTGGTGAAGGGAATAGACAAACAGAAGGTCGGTGAGGCCGCGGCTGAGATAAGAGGTTATTATCCGCCGGAACCATATAAGGGCAAGGGTATCAGGTATGAAGGCGAGTATGTGCGGCAAAAACAGGGAAAGAGTATTGCTTAATAATCCGGCTGAAGGACGAAATGGATAAGATACAAAGAAAAAAAAGACGCAAGAGATCGATAAGAAAAAAAATGTTCGGGACATCGGAAAGACCCAGAATGTGCGTGCATAAAAGCAACAGGAACATTTATGTTCAGATCATAAACGACATGGAAGGCAGGACCTTGTGTGGAGTGTCCACTGCCTCGCCGGCATTAAAGGGCAGGCAGAAGGCGAATACGCGCGGGAGTATAAATTTTGCCTCAGGGGTAGGTGAGCAGATAGCCCGGATAGCCGTGGAAAAAGGGATAAAAGAAGTGGTATTCGACAGATCTGGCTATCGTTACCATGGTGTGGTAAAGGCTGTTGCTGAGGCGGCGAGAAAACATGGACTACAGTTTTAATCGTAGCTCGTGACCCATATTCGTGGCACGGGCCACGGGAGATTGGAGAGGATATATGTCGAGCAAAGAAAAAGAAGATACCGGCGCCTCTGAGCAGAAAGAAGTAGTTGCCAGCGGCAGTGAAAGTTCCCCCGCTGATACCCCGGAGGCGTTAGTCAAGCCAGACGCCAGTGATGCCGGGAGACCCGGGATCACTGGCGGATGGAAAGCGGCGAAGAAGGCCGAAGGGGAGTTAACGGAACATGTGATAAAAATAAACAGAGTGTCAAAGGTTGTCAAGGGGGGTAAAAACTTCTCTTTCAGCGCCACCGTTATCGCTGGTGATGGGAACGGCCGCGTCGGCGTAGGCCTGGGAAAGTCCAACGAAGTAGTTGAGGCGATAAAGAAGGCCGCAGTGAAAGCAAAAAAGAGTTTCATCCGGATAAATATGCGGGGGAATACCATTCCCCACGATGTTATAGGTGAGTTTAAAGCATCAAGGGTGCTTATGAAGCCTGCCGGGCCGGGAACCGGAGTGATCGCCGGGGGGCCGGTGAGGGCGCTGTGCGATGCGGCAGGCATCAAGAACATCCTCACGAAGAGTTTTGGATCGAGGAACTCTCTGAACGTTGTCCGGGCCGCGATTGACGGGTTCGAAAGATTACGCTTGAAACGAAGAGGATAATATGGCCTTGAGAATAGAGGATATAAGGAAACCACAGAGAGTCAGGGGAAAGACGAAACGTAAGGGCCGCGGTATCGGTTCCGGCCGCGGAAAGACCAGCGGGCGTGGACACAAAGGCGCGAAATCGAGGTCGGGAGGGGGCACATATATACCGGGCTTCGAGGGCGGGCAGATGCCTCTTATCCGGCGTATCCCCAAAAGAGGTTTTACGAACAAATTCAAGCGGCAGTGGTGTATTGTTAATATCGGTACTTTGCAGAAAGCCGGTTCGATCGAGGACGGGACGGTTGTTGACAAGGATTTTTTACTTGCAGGGAGGATCCTCAGAAAGAAATCCTTTCCGCTGAAGGTCCTTGGCAAAGGAAAATTGGACAAAGCGATAACGGTCAAAGCCAATTTGTTCTCAGCCAGTGCCAGAGCGGCCATCGAAGCAGCCGGCGGTAAAGCAGAGACAGTATAAGCGGGACATATGTTTGACTCAGTTACTAATATTTTCAAGATCCCCGATCTAAAGAAGAAAATTTTGTTCACTCTCGGGTTGATAGCGGTCTACCGGATAGGCGCTTTTGTGCCGACGCCCGGGATAGACGGGCTTAAACTGGCTCAGTTCTTTGACAATATCGCGAAGACACAGGGTGGGACCCTGTTCGGGATCATGAACATGTTTTCCGGCGGCGCAATGCGGCGGTTGACTATATTCGCGCTGGGCATAATGCCCTATATATCCGCTTCCATCATTCTGCAGCTTTTAACAACGGTTATTCCCGCTCTGGAACGTCTTGCCAGGCAGGGGGAAGAAGGCCGCAAGACCATAACCCAGTATACGCGGTATGGCACGGTTTTCCTTTCCGTAATACAGTCATTTTTTATCGCCTTATGGCTGGAAAACCCTGCGCATTTCCAGGGTATGCAGATCGTCCAGTATCCAGGGTGGGGGTTCCGGATACTGACGGTTGTCACGCTTACCACCGGCACGGCGTTCATCATGTGGCTCGGGGAGCAGATACAGGAGAAGGGCATCGGCAACGGTATTTCACTTATTATCACAGCCGGTATCATTTCAAGACTCCCGGCAGCGATAATTCAGCTTATTTCGCTGGCCACTCCGGGCACCCGGGGAGAGGCCCAGATAGACCCGTTTAAGCTTGTTTTTCTCGCTTTTATGTTTGTGGGGGTTATCGTGGCGGTTGTCCTTATTACCCAGGGACAGCGTAAGATACCGATCCAGTATGCCAAGAGGATCGTCGGCAGGAGGATATACGGTGGACAGAGCACATATATACCCCTCAGGGTTAATCAGAGCGGGGTTATACCGATCATATTCGCGCAGTCGATAATATTGTTTCCGGCGACTATTGCCGGGTTTGTCACGTACCGGGCTCTGCAGGGGCTGGCAAGTTCCCTTATGATGGGCAGGCCTCTGTATTATGTCGTATATTCGCTGCTTATACTGTTTTTCTGCTATTTTTACGCGGCGATAACCTTTAATCCAGTTGACATGGCCAACAATATGAAACGGTTCGGGGGATTTGTCCCGGGTATAAGGCCCGGCAGGCAGACCGCTGAATACCTGGATTTTATAATGACCCGGATAACACTGCCGGGCGCTATATTTCTCACGATTATAGCGATCCTGCCGAGCGTTATAAACAGCCAGATCGGGATCCCTTTTCTCGTTGCAAGTTTTTTCGGTGGGACAGGGCTTCTGATCATCGTAGGCGTTATGCTGGATACTATGAGGCAGGTAGAATCGCATATGCTGATGAGACATTATGAAGGCTTTATGAAAAAAGGAAGGGTAAGAGGGCGGCTGGCATGATGGAACAACGTCAGCTCATCCTGGTCCTTCTGGGACCTCCCGGGGCAGGGAAAGGGACGCAAGCCGCTCTGCTGAGCAAGGCGTATCACCTCCTTCATATTTCTACGGGCGATATGCTGCGCGAAAGGGTAAAACAGAACAGCGGGATCGGCCGGGATATCCAGGGTTATATGGCCAGAGGAGAGCTCGTTCCTGACGGGATAGTCACGCAGGCCGTGATTGACCGGATGGGTGAACCAGATGCTGCCAGCGGCGTCATTCTTGACGGTTACCCCCGGACCCGTGTGCAGGCGGGATCGCTCGATGATTCTCTGAAGAAGGCGAACCGGTTTTTGGATATAGTGCTGTATTTCAGGACGTCCGAGGATGTCGCGGTCCAAAGGCTTTCCGGCCGGCGTGTATGCCCGAAATGTGGTAAAAATTACCATATAGTGAACATCAGGCCGAAAAAAGAGGGGATCTGTGACACCTGTGGGGTTGAACTCATACAACGGGAAGATGATAGACCGGAAACGGTAAAGAAGCGATTCTCGGTTTACGAACAGCGCACAGAAGACCTTATTATGTATTACGAGGGAAAAGGTTCGTTGCGCGAGGTCGACGGTAATCTTCCTGCCGGACAGCTCTTTGATGCTATAGACGTCCTTTTCCGAAGGGAGGGGCTGACAGATGACGCTTTTGACAAGTGAGGGGGATGTCCGCAAGATGCGGGAATGCGGAAGGATCATAAGGGAGATCTTCCCCCGCGCGGAAAAAAGGATACGGGCAGGGGTCTCTACCGCGGACCTGGACAGGGAGATAGAGGATATTATCCGCGAGCAGGGAGCGGAGCCCGCATTTAAAGGATATAAAGGCTATCCCGCGACGATCTGTGCTTCAGTTAATGAAGTTGTGGTCCATGGGATACCTTCTGATGACACTATCCTGGCCGAAGGCGACATTGTGGGGATAGATGTCGGGGTTAAGAAGAACGGGTATTTTGGTGACGCGGCGAGGACCTTTACTGTAGGCAAGATCAGCGAGGAAGCAGCCCGGCTGATCGAAGTCACAAGAGAATGCCTGTCCGAGGGGATAAGCCAGGCCATTGCGGGGAACAGGGTTTCTGACATATCGAATACCATTCAGCGTATCGCTCAGCGGGAAGGTTTTGAAGAAGTCAGGACATTCGTGGGCCATGGGATCGGCACACACCTGCATGAGCCGCCGGAAGTGCCGAATTGGGGCGCAAGAGGCACGGGGCCGGTACTTAAGGAAGGGCAGGCCCTGGCTATTGAGCCGATGATCAATACCGGGACCAGGAATATCAGGGTCTTATCAGACGGATGGACCGCAGTGACAACGGACGGAAAATTATCGGCCCATTTTGAGGATACTATTATAGTTGGGCGTAGAAAAGCGGAGATAATAACATGACACCGAAGGAAGAGGCTATTGTTGCCGTTGGAGAGATAGTGGAGTGCCTCCCGAATGCCATGTTCAAGGTTCGGCTGGAGAACGGGCATATTGCGCTTACTCATGTTTCCGGGAAAATGCGGATGTATTTTATCAGGATCGTGCCGGGAGATAAAGTGACAGTGGAACTGTCCCCGTATGATCTTGGCAGAGGAAGAATTATAAAAAGAGAGAGATAGCCATGAAAGTCAGGCCCAGTGTAAGAAAGATGTGTTCAAAGTGTAAGATCGTGAGAAGAAAGGGCGTGGTAAGGGTAATCTGCAAAGACCCGAAGCACAAGCAGAGACAGGGATAATTTCATGACCCGTAATTTGTAACTCGTGTCCCGTGTCTCGTATAAATAAGAGCGAGGAGAAATAATGCCGAGGATTATAGGTGTTGATGTACCAAAGGAGAAACGGATAGAGATCGCATTGACGTATATTTACGGTATAGGAAATACACGTTCCGGTGATATCCTGAAGGAAGCCGGTATTTCGCCTGACAAAAGGGCGAAGGATCTTGACGACCAGGAAGTTACGGCGATTACGCGTATTATCCAGGACAGCTATCAGGTTGAAGGTGATCTGCGCAGATTACAGACAGGCAATATAAAGCGGTTAATGAGTATCGGTACATACAGGGGGCTCAGACACAAAAAAAATCTGCCTGCAAGAGGCCAGAGGACAAAGACAAACTCCAGGACGCGGAAAGGCCCAAAGAAGACAATAGGCGCTTTCAAGGATAAAACTGCCAGAAAGGCGGTCAGCCCCTCATAGATCCGCGTCTGAAAGGCCTAAGGATCCGGACGCATGTTCAAGAAAATGGAAGAAGAGAGGTAAAACGTGCAGAAAAAGACAAAGACAAGGAAACGCAAAAAGATAACAAGGAAGGTCCCCAGCGGGAAAATATATGTCCATGCGACATTTAATAACACCATAGTGACCGTTACTGATACAGGTGGAAAAGTCTTGTGCTGGAGTTCGCCTGGGATAGTCGGTTTCAAGGGATCCAGAAAATCCACCCCTTTCGCGGCAAGCATAGCGGCGAAAGATGTGGCCAGGAAGGCAAAGGTCCATGGGATAAAGGAAGTCGCGGTTTTTCTTAACGGCCCTGGATCCGGCAAGGAGAGCGCGGTGAGAAGCATCAGATCCGAAGGTCTCAATGTGCGGACTATAATGGATCTGACCCCGACACCGCATAATGGATGCAGGGCGAAAAAACGGAGAAGGGTATAAACAGTAAGGGGTAAGACTATATGGCCAGACAAATAACAGCATCCTGCCGGCTCTGCCGCAGGGAAAATGAAAAGTTGTTCCTGAAGGGGACCAAATGTATTTCTGATAAATGTGCTTTTGTAAGGAGGGGGTACGCGCCCGGACAGCATGGACAGAGGAGAAGGAGGGGGAAGCTGTCGGACTACGCGATCCAGCTGAGGGAAAAACAAAAGGCCAAGAGGATCTACGGCATACTTGAGCAACAGTTCAAGAACTATTTCAAGAAGGCCGAGAGGGATAAAGGCGCGACCGGCGAGGTTCTTCTGCAGCTGCTGGAACGGCGGCTTGATAATGTGATCTACAGGGCCTGTTTCGCGGGGTCCCGTTCCGCGGCCCGGCAGCTTGTAGGGCACAGGTTCGTGAAAGTTAACGGCCGAAAGGTAAATCTCCCCTCATATCTTGTCAAAGGCGGGGATGAAGTCCTGGTGACGGGAACGGATGAACAGGTGAAAGCGCTGAAGGAGAACGCAAAGATACTCCAAGATCGCGGTATCCCCGAGTGGATCGAGGTTTCGGCTGAAAACCTTGCCGTTAAGATAAAGAAGTTGCCGAAAAAGAGCGACATCGGGATGGCTATAGAAGAAAGTCTTATTGTTGAGCTGTATTCGAAATAAGTAGGAGGATATGCGTAATGGGGATGAAACTGAAAAATTTTGAGTTGCCCAAAAACATAATTTTTGACGAAACAACATATACTTCGACTTATGGAAAGGTCCTTGCGGAACCTTTCGAAAAGGGCTACGGCATAACGATAGGGAGTTCACTGCGGAGAGTCCTGCTTTCGTCGATAGAAGGGACAGCAGTGACGCAGGTCAAGATCGAAGGGGTGTTACACGAATTTTCGACCATTCCAGGAGTCTATGAGGATGTGTCCCAGATCATTATGAACATAAAGGGACTGGTGCTGAGGTCTCATTTCAAGAATCCTAAACCGATGTTCCTCAGCGTGAAGAAAAAAGGCGAGGTTACGGCCAAGGACATCAAGGTTGATGAGACGGTTGAGATCGTGAACCCCGAGCATCATATAGCGACACTAACGGAAGATACCGAGCTGGAGATCGAGATGAAGGTCGAACGCGGACGGGGATATGTTCCGTCGGAGAGGAACAAAACCGCCGATGACACCGTGGGCGTTCTTGCTGTTGATGCGCTGTTCTCCCCCGTAAAGCGGGTTAACAGTGACGTTGAGAACACAAGAGTGGGGCATATTACCGATTATGATAAGCTTGTTCTTGAGATATTCACCAACGGCAGTATGGAGCCGAAGGACACTCTTTTGTATGCCGCCAATATACTGCAAAGGCATCTTGACGTGTTCGTCGGCCTCGGCAGGCTGCCGGAAGAAGTAGAAGAGGCTGAGGAGGAATCCAAGGAGAAAAAAGAACTCCTGAAGAAGTTAATGAAGCCCATTTCCGAGCTTGAGTTGTCCGTAAGAAGCTCGAATTGCCTGGCCGAGGCGAATATCCGGACGATCGGCGACCTGGTGAGGAAAAAGGAAACGGAAATGCTCAAATACAAGAATTTTGGGAAAAAATCGTTAAATGAGATAAATAACGTCCTGACGTCAATGGGGCTGCATCTCGGCCTGGAGATAGAAGAAGAGGAAGAGGAAGAGAACGAGGAATAGTCAAACGTGGATTGACACGGATTTAGAGAGGGATGATCGATGAGACATCGTAAGAAAAAGGGGAGGCTCAACCGGAGGACAAGTTATAGGAAAGCTACATTGAAAAGTCTGGCCAATGACCTCCTGATGTATCAGAGGATCGAGACCACGATGGCGAAAGCCAAGGCGTTAAAAAGCTATGCGGAACCGTTGATAACACTGGCGAAGAATAAGGCCGATTCGATAAGCGCCAGGAGGCAGGCGTTCCAGAAACTTTGCGATAAGAGTGTCGTGAAAAGCCTGTTCGATGACCTGGCTCCGCTTTACAAGGGCGTGCCGGGAGGATATACGCGTATAATGCCGCTGGGTATCAGGAAGGGTGACGGCGCCCAAACGGTCATTATAGAGTTGACCAGGAGAACGATCCCGGATGAAAAGCTCCTGAGGACAGGGGAGAAAAAGAAAAAGGCAAAGGTCGCCGAAAAAGCGCGCAGGTCGAAAAAGGAAGAGGAACCGAAAAAGGCTGCCGTAGAGCCGGAGGCTGGAACGAAACATGCGGCCCCCGAAGTGAAAATCGAAGAGAAGGAAAAACGTTCCGTTGAAGACGTCAGAAAAGAGAAGGCGAAGACGGAGCAGAAAAAGATCAACAAAAAGGGCATCTTCCGCATATTTCGCCGGAAATCCATGGGATAGTTCGGATTCGCACTCCGTTAAGGGCGGCGGGAGTGCTTTTCGGCGTAAAATAAACGTTCCGGCTTGTGCTAGGAATTATGTGTTCTCGCGTCAGTTGGGTTTCAGATGGTGGTTCTCTAACAGCTGTTTTTTCACTTGCGGCTAAGCGTGAACAGCGGTATTTCACGCCTGTAAGCACACCCGCCGCCCTTTCATAACCGGCATGCAATTCCCTCCTGGATGGAACGGTTTTGAATTTATTTTGTCATTTGTTATTCTTATTGCAATTCCCGCCCGGAGGATAGAGAATGAGTTCCGATCTCACACCTATGATGCGGCAATATCTGGACGTCAAAGAGCAGCATAAAGACGCGATCCTGTTTTTCAGACTTGGCGATTTTTATGAAATGTTCTTCGATGACGCCACCGAAGCCGCCCGCATACTTCACATTACGTTGACTTCCAGGGGAGCCGGCAAGGGCGGCAAAGTGCCGATGTGCGGACTGCCGCACCACGCCGCCGATAATTACATCGCAAGGCTTATAAGACACGGCAGGAAAGTCGCCATATGCGACCAGGTAGAAGAACCCGCGCCGGGCAAAAAGATCGTAAAACGGCAGGTTACCAGGATCATAACGCCGGGGACATTTATAGCGGATGATCTTCTGGACGAGTCGGTCAACAATTATATCCTTTCTTTCAACGCGGATGGAGGGAATTTTGGGCTGGCATACGCTGACATATCGACAGGCGAGTTCCGTGTCACGGAACTTGACAACAGGGAGGACCTTTTTTCGGAATTATACAGGATATCGCCGGCAGAGTGCCTGATACCTGAGAGTTTTTCGAAAGGTAAAGGTTCTCAGCAGTTCATGGATGTCAACCTCGGGGCCATAACCGTAAATGATGACTGGCTGTTCGATTATGACCTGTCCCTGAAAGAGATCAAAAACCATTTTTTAGTGGAAAGCCTTGAGGGTTTCGGATGCCAGGATCTGCCCCTGGCCGTAGGAGCAGCGGGAGCGCTTCTTAAATATCTCAAAAACACGCAGAAATCCCGCCTGAACAATATCAACGTGATATCCACATACCGCGCAAGCCAGTTCATGACCATGGACAGAAATTCCTATCGCCATCTGGAGCTTACGCGGAACCAGGAGGACTTTTCGGCGACGGGCACGTTACTTGAGGTTCTTGACAAGACCAGGACCCCCATGGGAAAAAGGAAGCTCAAGAGATGGATATCATGTCCGCTTCTGGATACCGAAGAAATAAAAGCCCGGCTGGACGCGGTGCAATATTTTTACGATAGCGGGGAGTGCCGGAAGAACGTAAGGGACCTTTTGAAAGAGATATACGATATCGAACGGCTTTCCAACAAAGTAAGTCTGGGCAAGGCCAATGCCAGGGATATGGTCGCGCTGTCTTCTTCTCTTGGTAACATCGCAAAGTTGCGTGACAGCATTACGGGTGAGGTGCCTTCCAGGATCAGGGGCACCGTCCTCGGGATGGACGACTTCAAAGACGTGATCGGATGGATGGAGAGCTGCCTGGCGCCGGAGCCTCCCAACGTGTTGAAAGAAGGCGGCTTAATAAGGGATGGGTATGACCCCCGGCTCGATGAATTGAGATATCTGGTTACCAACGGCAAGGACTGGGTCACGGGCCTCCAGAAAAGGGAGATCGAAAGGACGGGTATCAGCTCGCTCAAGATCGGTTTTAACAGGGTATTCGGCTACTATATCGAGGTTACCAAGGCAAAGCTGGATGCCGTGCCGACCGATTATATCCGCAAACAGACCCTGGTCAACGCCGAAAGGTTTATTACCCCGGAGCTGAAGGAACAGGAGTCCAGGATCATAGGGGCGGAAGAGCGCATCAAGAATATGGAATACGAGATATTCTGCCGGCTGCGCGATAAGGTAGGGGCCGAGATCGAGCGTTTGAAGAGGACGGCGGACTGTGTCGCCGAGCTGGATGTTCTGTCGGACCTTGCCGAGGTGGCTGTCGTAAACCGGTATTCCCGGCCAATGGTAAACGAGGGGAGCGGGCTGCGCGTCATAGAAGGGCGCCATCCCGTTCTGGAGAAGATCCTTAAGGATAAAGAGTTTGTCCCGAACGATATTCGCATGGACGCCGGGCACAGCAGGATTTTCATAATTACCGGTTCGAACATGGCAGGTAAATCGACATATATACGGCAGATAGCGCTTATCACCATTATGGCCCAGATGGGCGGTTTTGTGCCCGCGAAGGAAGCTGAGATCGGAGTAGTGGACAGGATCTTTACGCGGGTAGGGGCGTCAGACCGTTTGTACCGGGGCATGAGCACTTTCATGGTCGAGATGCTGGAAACCGCGAATATACTTAACAACGCTACAGGGAGAAGCCTGATCATCCTGGATGAGATAGGCAGGGGCACGAGCACTTTTGACGGTGTTTCCATCGCCTGGGCGGTCGTTGAGTTCATACACCATCGGCTTTCCGGCGCTAAAGCGATGTTCGCTACTCATTATCACGAGCTTACAGAGCTGGCCGGCGTCATGAAGGGCATCAAGAATTATCACCTCACGGTTCAGGAGTGGGGGGACGAGATCGTTTTTCTGTACAAGGTGGCGGAAGGAACCTGCGATGAGAGTTTTGGCATACATGTGGCAAAACTGGCGGGTATGCCTCCCGGTGTTATTTCCCGCGCGCGCGCCATCCTGAACAACCTTCAGAAGGATTCCTTTACCGGGAACATCCGCTGGCGTTTTTCCGAAGAACAGAAGCGGGAAGGAAAACAGTTCGATCTTTTTGAAGACTTTTCCCGGGAACATCCGATCATCGGCAGGATCAGGGAGATGGACGTCAACCGCCTGACGCCGCTCGAGGCCCTCGGGAAGATGGCGGAATTTAAAAAGGAACTATCGGAAGATGGAAAGCGCTAAGATCAATATATTGAGTGACGAGGTTGTCGGGAAAATATCCGCCGGAGAAGTGGTGGAACGTCCCGCGTCCGTTGTTAAGGAGCTTTTGGAGAATTCCATTGACGCCGGCTCGGACAGCATTGAGGTCGAGATACAGTCCGCGGGACAGGCGCTTATCAGGGTGGCGGATAACGGTGAAGGGATGACTCCGGAGGACGCGAAAATGGCGTGCCAGAGGCATGCCACAAGCAAGATCAGGATCGTAGACGATCTCGATCATATAGGCACACTGGGGTTCAGGGGAGAGGCGCTTTCAAGCATAGCCGCTGTTTCGCAGATGGACATTACCAGCCGTATGCAGGCCGGTGAAACCGGCGTTTATGTCTACCTGGAAAGCGGGGAGATCCTGAAAATGCGGCCGGCAGGCCGCGCCCCGGGGACGACCGTTGAGGTCAGGAATCTTTTTTATAACGTGCCGGCGCGCCGGAAGTTCCTGAAGAAGGAATCTACGGAACTGGCGGAGATCGTCAGCGTAGCCGGCAGGTTCATCATAGCCTACCCCGGCATCGAGTTCAAATTAACCCAGAGCTCCAGGTGTCTTTTGCATGCTACGAAGGATATGGGGATGATAGAGAGGATACGGCTTGTGCTTGGCGGTGACGTCTCCGACCACATGATGGATATCTCGAATTCCGCCGGCGGACATACGATAACAGGATACGTGAGCCGCCCCTCGAGCACCAGGAAGGATAAACGGGCTCAGATGTTCTTTGTCAACGGCAGATTCGTCAGGAGCAGGCTTTTGAGCGATACTGTTTATGACGCTTACAGGAGCATGCTGGAGAGGGGCCGGTACCCGGCTGTTGTCCTGTTCCTGACGGTTTCCCCGCCGGAAGTCGACGTGAACGTCCATCCCGCGAAGCTGGAGGTAAAATTCGGCGATGAACGCGCCGTAAAAGATATTATAGTGAATACGATAAGAAACAGGTTTGATGAAGTAAAATATGCCGGGGCCGAGCCCCGGTCAGCTCCGGCCTTTCCCGGCGCGGCGCGGACTGAAGAGACGGAAAACCCTGTTTTATCGGGGGTTCCCGAGGTCCAGACGGAATTCCCTTACGATTTCCGGGAGAGAGGCGCTCAGGGGCAGGCCCCCGGTAAGAGTGAAAGGGTTCCCGCGGAGCGGGAAGATTTTGCGCCTCCTGTAATGGGAAATATGTTCCAGATAGCCGCCTGTTACATCGTCCAGGTCAGGGAGGACGGCATTACGGTCACCGATCAACATGCCGCACATGAAAGGATCCTGTACGAATTTTTCAGCAGGGCCTCGAAAAACGGCCATGCGGAAGCGCAGAACCTTCTGTTCCCGGTGCGTATAGACCTTTCCGCCGCTGAATCCATTGTCATGGAAAAGGTTGCCGGGTATTTCAGGACCCTGGGGTTTCACATAGAACCGTTCGGGGAGAGATCTTTTGTCGCCCAGACAGTCCCGGCCGTTCTGAAGGACCGCGATACAAAGACGGTCATATACGACGTTCTGGCGGATCTGTCATCGCGTGACCTGGCCAGGATCGATGTGCTCGATGAACTTGTCAAATTGACATCCTGCCGCGCGGCGATCAAGGCCGGAGATGCCCTGGGCAAAGCGGAAATGGCCTCGCTGCTGGATCAACTGGGAAGATGCTCGCTGCCGTTCACCTGTCCGCACGGAAGGCCGACCATGATAGACATAACGATCGGGGAACTGGAGAAGCGGTTCAGGAGGAAGTAAAATTCCATGCTATATAACGCTACGAGAGGGGTTTGGACTGTTTTGCTCCGGGACGGCCAATTCCCCCAGCGTGGGAATTGGCCTCGAAGGATGTCCTCGCTCTCCCTCAGGCCTTCGGCCTTCGGGAACCGTGCCCGCTCGGACATCCAACGCCCTGCTCAAAACAGTTCAAACCCCTCTTGCAGCGTGCATAGCTGAAATGTTACCAAGGAGGAATTTGTGGATAGAAAGACCGCGGAGAGGATCTATAAGGTGCTGAGTTCCGAATATCCGGGGGCTACTACGGCTTTGCGGCATAAGAACGCGCTGCAGCTTCTGGTGGCCACGATATTGTCCGCGCAGTGCACTGATGAGCGCGTCAATAAAGTGACAAAAGAGCTTTTCAGAAAATACAGAAAAGCGAAGGATTTTGCCGGGGCGAAAAGATCCGTTCTCGAAACAGAGATCAGATCAACCGGTTTTTATAAGAACAAGGCAAAGAATATCATTTCAGCCGCCGGAATGATCGACGGCAAATTCGGCGGGAAAGTCCCGGACACCATGGATGACCTTCTTACCCTGCCGGGCGTCGCCCGTAAAACCGCGAATATCGTCCTGTTCCATGCTTACGGGAAGAATGAAGGTGTGGCTGTTGACACCCACGTGCGCCGGCTCAGCGGCAGGCTGGCCTTTACGCGGAACACGGATCCCGTAAAGATAGAACAGGACCTGATAGCTCTTTTCGAGAGAAACAAGTGGGGCGTATTGTCGAATCTTCTTATCGAACACGGCAGGAAGATATGTGACGCGCGCCGGCCTCTCTGTCCTGAATGCCCGCTCAGGAAATTATGCCCGTCTGTTAAAGAATTCTATCCCTCTTTGGGAGAGTGACGAAAGAGCATCTATTGAGCAAAACGCGTTTTTTCATTATAACCCTGTTTATAGTCTGTTTTGCCGCAACCGGCTGTGTTGAGGACAAAACCGGCCGTTCCGACGCGCAAAAAAAAGAATATCTGGTAAGAAATATTATCGACGGGGACACTATTGAACTGGCAGACGGCAAACGTGTCCGCTACCTGGGGATCAATACTCCCGAGACAATGAA